>CAZGPH010000051.1:0-1528 GCA_964527965.1 uncultured Marinoscillum sp. | reverse complement strand
ATATGTCTAGGTTACCAGACTTTAGACTTGAAACCTATTTTTCTAAATGGGAGTTCAACACAAAATATAATCTTTGCGCATCTGATTCAGAGTCCTTATCATTTAATGAATTGTTAGAAATTTCTAGAGAAGAAGACAAAGCCTTACTTGATAATATGAGTTTTGGTTACACTGAGACATATGGAGATAAAAAACTTAGGGAAATTATAGCTTCTTTATATGAAGATTCTTCATATAAAGATATTCTTACTTTCTCTGGTGCTGAAGAAGCGATATATATTTCAATGAAATCTATTTTAGATAAAGATGATCATGCTATAGTATTTGCACCTAACTATCAGTCTGCACAGACATTGCCTCAGTCTATCTGTGATGTTACTGTTTTAAATCTTAACCCGAATGAGGAGTGGAATATTAATTTAGATCAGTTAAAAAGTTCTATCAAAAAGAATACAAAATTGATTTCAATTAATTTTCCTCATAACCCAACAGGTAAAATAATTTCAAGATCAGATCAAAATGAAATAATTAAAATATGTAGAGAAAATAATATTTATCTATTTAGCGATGAGATATATAGAATGATGGAGAGGGATATTTCTAAACGACTTCCTCAGGTTTCTGATTTATATGAAAAGGGGATATCATTAAATGGTATGTCAAAATCTTATGGTATGCCAGGTATTAGAATGGGTTGGGTAAATTCAAAAGATCATAAACTTTTAGATATTATGGAAAGAATGAAACATTACCTCTCTATTTGCAATTCAGCCCCCAATGAAATCCTTACCATTATGGCTCTGAACTCTCGAGATAAGATATTGGAAAGGGCAAATACTATAATTAGAAAGAATTTAACAGAATTAAATAAATTTTTTAATGATCATAAGGAATTGTTCTCTTGGAAAGAACCTGATGGTGGATGTATAGCATATCCTAAATATTTAGGATCGGATGGTGTTGAAAATTTTTGTGAAAAACTAATTAAAGAAAATAGTGTTCTTTTGCTCCCTTCAAGTGTTTACCTATCAGTTAATAAAAATGGACCTAAAAATCACTTTAGAATTGGTTTTGGTAGAAAAAATATGACTTCTGCTCTGAGAGAATTAGAAAAATTTGTTAATAATAATTATTCTTTTTAAGTAACTTATTGAAAAAATAATATGGGGTTATTTGATTTTATAAAAAAGAAGTTATTTGGTAAAACAAAAAAAGTTGAAGAATCTGAGAAGGTAAAGAAGAAAGAAGTAGCAGAGAAGAAAAAAGAATCTCCCAAAGAAAAACCAAAACCTGATAAACCAAAAGCAGAAAAGAAACCTGTTCCTAAAAAGAAGAAAACAGTACAAACTAAAGTAAAAGATAAAGAGCCAAAAAAAGGTTTTTTTACAAAAATAAAAGATGCTATAATATCTTCACCTAAGGTTGAAAAACCAGAGGAGTCACTTAAGAAGAAAGAGGATTTAAAAAAACCAAAACTTGAAATTGAAGATGATATTGAAAAGGCTGAAGAAGAAGTTAAGGAAATTCA
>CAZGPH010000050.1:0-1585 GCA_964527965.1 uncultured Marinoscillum sp. | reverse complement strand
ACGATAAACCATAAACAACTTTTTCACTAACTTGTAGATACATTAAACAACTTAAAAGCAAAATTTATCTTCTATGATAGTTCTCAAAATATTAGGATATATAATATTAGCCATAGTTTTAATTGTAGTTTTTTTATTTGTATACACCTATATAGATAATGCGGCAGGGTTTAAAAAGAAAAGAGAAGGTAAATGGAAAGAGAAGGCTGAAAAGTTGTTGGGTAAAAATTTAAATTTAAGATATGCCCGTCAAGCATATTATGAAAATGATAATGCTGAGTTAGCTTTTTGCATTAACGAACAAATCGGCTCATATGCTAATTATATTAAATTAAGCAAGCCTCAAAAAGAAGCATTAGCAAAAGCAATTGGTATGAGTACATCAAGACTGATTGAAGTGATGATGAATTATGGTGAATTTTATGGCCCCCAAGGAACAATAAAAGACTCAAAAGAGTCTGTGAAATTTTCTCAATGGATTAAAACAAATGAAACATTAGATATAGCGCCACAAACAAAAAAATTACTTGAAGATACATTGGGTAAGGATGATTTTGATGCAGAGAATATGCTACATAAGAGCTTTTCTGGATCTGTTACATATAAATTGTCCAAATCTGAAATATTAGATAAATTAAATCTATCATTAAATATTGACGATGAATATATAAATTTTTCAAAATATATTCTTAAATATAAAACCAAAGATCTCCGTGAGATACGGGATAAATTAAATCAAGAAATTTTAGAAAATAAAATCTCTGTTCAAGAGGTTACTTTCTATAAATATGATTCAGTATTTCAATTTAGAGATAATATCCGCGAAGAGATATTTAAAATTTTGGATTCTAATAAGCGCATAGGTGTATGGGGATTTAATGAGATAGATTATCAACAAGTTTCTTATACTTGTTTTGAAAAAAATAAGTACGGATATTATCCGAAATTTATTATACCTAAGGGCGATGGGACTGAAACAATGGCGTGGATGATGAAATTCTGGGAAGATACTTCTAACAATAAAAAAATCAAACCAAAGTTTAAAGAACTGGATTTAAATTTGCCTGTTTACGAAGGGGATTTATTTATGCTTGGGAAACAAGATGCGAATGATTATCTGATCGAAGAATTAGATAATTTTATAAAAAGTTCTGAATATGATAACTTTTCTTATGATGAGTTCTTAAATTGGTGGAGGAATGATATTATACCTGATGGTGAATATGGTTACGATTGGGGTCCTTATAATGATACTACTTTTGGAATAAAATTTAATAAAATTAACGGTGGTGTTCCTAAGGAAAATGATTTGGAAATAGAAGTCGATAACTATGCAATAGATACAGGTATAAACACTAAGGAAATAATTAGTTTTGCTTGTAACCCAAGAGATACTTACTATATTTCATCCAATTTTAGAATAAAGGTTCGGGGATAACAACATACGATATGAAAAAGCTAAAGTATATACTATATATAATGTATAGAGCAACATACGTTAAACCATAAACAACTTTTTCACTAACTTGAAGATACATTACTTTTTAAAAATAATTTATGAGCAACATATATTTAAGCATAAATG
>CAZGPH010000049.1:0-1594 GCA_964527965.1 uncultured Marinoscillum sp. | reverse complement strand
CGACCATATAAAGCTTATATCTGAAGAAGTAAAAAAATATAAACCTAGGCCTATATCAAATGAATAAATGTAAAAATCTGATGCTTTCTGGATTGGAGCCATTTGAGTTGAAATCAAATATCAATTTTGTAAATGTAGGGGAGAGAACTAATGTCACTGGATCAAGGAAATTTCTCAGGTTAATTAAAGAGGATAACTATACAGATGCTATAGAGGTAGCAAGAGATCAGGTAGAGGGAGGAGCTCAGATTATTGACGTGAATATGGATGAGGGTATGCTTGATGGGAAGGAGGCAATGGTAAAATTTTTAAATTTAATTCAGGCTGAGCCTGATATCGCTAAACTTCCAATTATGATAGATAGTTCAAAGTGGGAGATAATAATTGCAGGATTAAAGACAGTTCAAGGCAAGTGCATAGTAAACTCAATAAGTTTAAAGGAAGGTGAAGAGATATTTAAGGAACAAGCTAATACAATTAAAAAATTTGGTGCTGCAACGATAGTTATGGCTTTTGATGAGAAAGGTCAGGCAGACACATATCAGAGAAGGATAGACATCTGCAAAAGGTCATATGACATTCTTGTTAATGATATTAATTTTAATCCAGAGGATATAATATTTGATCCAAATATTTTTCCTGTTGCTACTGGAATTGAGGACCATAAGACATATGCTGTAGACTTCTTCAAGGCAACTAAATGGATAACTACTAACCTACCTTGTGCTAATGTGAGTGGGGGAGTAAGTAATGTATCATTTTCATTTAGAGGTAATAATACTGTAAGAGAGGCTATGCACTCTGTTTTTTTATATCATGCAATAAGAAATGGTATGAGGATGGGAATAGTTAATCCGGCATTATTAGAAATTTATGATAATATCCCCAAAAAATTATTGGATTATGTGGAGGATGTGATACTTAATAGGAGAGATGACGCAACCGAAAGATTACTAGAATATGCTGAAAATATTTCTAGTACTTCTGTTAAAGATGAGAAGAAGGAGGAGTGGCGAGATGATGATATCCAGTCTAGACTTACTCACTCTCTAGTTAAAGGGATAGATAAATTTATAATAGATGATGTAGAAGAAGCTAGACAAAACTCTGATAAGGCAATTCATGTGATAGAAATATACCTTATGAATGGTATGAATGTAGTTGGTGATTTATTTGGAGAAGGTAAGATGTTTTTACCCCAAGTAGTAAAATCTGCTAGAGTCATGAAGAAGGCTGTTGCTCACTTGGTACCTTTTATAGAGGAAGAGAAAGTAGAGGGAAAAAAATCGAACGGTAAAATATTAATGGCTACAGTAAAAGGTGATGTGCATGATATAGGAAAAAATATTGTTGGGGTTGTGTTAGCATGTAATAATTTTGAGATAGTAGATCTTGGTGTTATGGTTCCTCCAGAAAAAATTATAGAGACTGCAATAAAAGAAAATGTAGATATAATTGGTTTAAGTGGACTAATTACTCCATCTCTTGATGAGATGGTTTTCTTAGCAAAAGAATTAGAAAAATTAAACCTTAATATCCCAGTTTTAATTGGAGGTGCTACTACATCAAAGACACACACAGCAGTTAAGATATC
>CAZGPH010000048.1:0-1757 GCA_964527965.1 uncultured Marinoscillum sp. | reverse complement strand
TTTTTGATTTTTATGAAATATTAAATTGATAAATGAAGACGAAACCTCATTTTAATTTTTCTAATTGATTTTGTAAGTCTTCCCATTTTGAAATAGATGTGGCGAGCTTATTTTTTCTGAGTTCATATTCTTCAAAAAATTTCTCATCATAATCAGATGGATTTTGTTCTAGATCTAAATTGTTTTTTTTAATATTTTCTTCTAACTCTATTATATCTGTCTCAACTCTTTTGATCTTATTATTTAATGAGTTGATTTTTTTCATTTTTTTATAAGAATCCTTATCCATCTTCTTAGGAGACACATTATTTTCTTTTCTTTCAATTTCTCTGATGTCTCCTATATTTCTCTTATCTAGATAATAATCTATGTCTCCTATGTACTCTTTAATATTTTTATCTTTAAACTCATAAACTATCTCTGAAAGACCTTGAAGGAAATCCCTATCATGTGAAATTAAAATTAGTGTACCTTCAAAACGCTTTAAAGCTTCCTTCAAAACATTTTTAGATTTTATATCAAGATGATTTGTCGGCTCATCCATAATTAATACATTAAAAGGTAAAAGCAATAATTTAGCTAATGCTAACCTGTTTCTTTCTCCTCCAGATAAGACCTTTACATATTTATCAACTTCACTTCCTCTAAATAAAAAAGATCCAAGAATATCTCTTACCTTACTCCTGTTTTTTTCTGTTGCTGAATCCTCCATCGTCTGAAGAACTGTTTTTTTATCATCTAAGTAATCAGCTTGATTTTGAGCAAAGTATCCAATTTGTACATTATGGCCAATTTTCAAAGAGCCATTATAATCGATTTCATTATTTATGATTTTAGCAAGTGTTGTCTTGCCCTGACCATTCTGACCTACAAATGCAATCTTTGAATTCCTTGCAAGAATTAAATTTATAGAATTTAATACCTCTAAGTCTTCATAACTCTTTGAGAGATCTTTAATTTCAAATATTACTTTTCCAGGATTTACCGAAATTGGAAAATGTACTTTCATAACACTTTTGTCCTCTTTATCAACTTGTATTCTATCCATTCTATCAAGCTTTTTTATTAGAGACTGTGCCATAGAAGCTTTCGAAGCTTTTGCCCTAAACTTATTTATAAGTTTTTCAGTGTTCTGAATTTCTTTCTCTTGATTTTTTTGTGAGGCAAGTTGTTGTTCGCGCATTTCCTCTCTTAAAATCAGATATTCAGAATAAGGTTTTTTATAATCATAAATTTTCCCGAATGAAATTTCAATAGTTCTATTAGTAACATTATCTAAAAACATCTTATCATGGGATACTATTAATACAGCACCAGCATAACTTTTTAAAAATGATTCGAACCAAATAATAGAATCAATGTCTAGATGATTTGTAGGTTCATCTAATAATAAGATGTCATTATCCTGTAATAATAGCTTTGCTAGCTCAATACGCATCCTCCATCCTCCAGATAATGTGCTTGTTTGCTTATTAAACTCTGATGATTTAAAACCTAATCCTGTTAAAATTTTCTCTGTATTTCCTTCATAACTATAACCTCCAATAATTTCGAATTTATCTTGTAGGTTTTGAAGGTCTATCAATAGCTGATTATACTCTTTGCTTTCAGTATTTTCATTATTTATTAACTCATTATTAATATTTTCTATTTTACTCTCAATGATTTTTATTTCAACAAAAGCCTCATAAGTTTCTTCTAGAACTGTTCTCCCTTCTTCAAAATCAATATCTTGTTTTAAGAAACCAATTTTTAAA
>CAZGPH010000047.1:0-1843 GCA_964527965.1 uncultured Marinoscillum sp. | reverse complement strand
ATTAATAATTCAGACTATATCGAAACTAGTGAGGCAGGATATTATGAAGTATCTGTAAGTGGTACATGGTTCAAAGATGATGTGAATTCAAAATATCTGATGTTTCAAGTACAAAAATCTTCAAATGGTTCCTCATGGTCAGATGTTCCTGGAGGTAAATTTGTAGCAATTGGAACAAATAATAATCAGGAATATGCTACTACCTCTGGATCTACTGCTGTTCAACTCTCAGCTAATGATAAAATAAGGGTCACTGTAGTTCAGAATTCTGTGACAAGCAGCAATAAAACCCTTTACTTAGTTAGCTCAGGAATTGCAGGAAACAGCTCTGAACCTGGAGATACTACAATAATGATTAAAAAAATTGGAGAATAATTAACTTTAAAAAGACTAGGTATCAGAATCATAACTCATTTTTTTATTTTTTTATTAATTATTTCTTGTGAAGATAAAGGCGAAACAGAACTTCAGGAGTCATGTGAGGGTGATTACTCAACAGGTGGTATACTTACTGATATCGATGAGAAAATATTTAATGATGACGAATCAGTTAATGCGTATAGTATTTATTCCTGGTCGTCTGATGCGTCTAGTAGAATACTAACAGGTAATGGTATTCCAAATCATGAGGTGGGTACATTCCCAAACCAAAACAATCCCAATACTATAAGAGAGCAGAATGTGAATAAAAGATTTAGTCTTTGTCCTGTAGTAGTCTCAGAGACTGGTGTAAGTGTCGGTGGTCCTGCTGGAGCTATCGCATACGCTATAAATAGTGTGAAATTTGATCCAGCAACTGCGGGAAGGTGTAATGATGCAGGTGAGTGCAGTTTAGCTCAAGGTCAAGGTAAATGGAATATTGAGGCATTAGGTCATGATACTTTTGACTTTGGAGATGACATGAACCACGCACATGTACAGCCAAATGGAGCATACCATTACCACGGAATGCCTGAACTTCTTGTAGACTTTTTAGGAGATAAACAGGGGATGACACTAGTAGGGTGGGCCTCTGACGGTTTCCCAGTCTATGCAAGATATGGTTAT
Organism: uncultured Marinoscillum sp.; assembly: GCA_964527965.1. Classification (GTDB taxonomy): domain Bacteria; phylum Bacteroidota; class Bacteroidia; order Cytophagales; family MED-G16; genus MED-G16. Next base: position 796 of record CAZGPH010000047.1, on the reverse strand, counting down.
TCTGACCCTAATGATCCAAACAGTTCAGTAATTTCTCTTAAATCAAGTTATAAGCTAAAGACTCAACCAGATCAGAATAGACCCGATACCTTGACCGCTTTAATTGGTGGACCTAATCAGGGGACTAAATACCCAAACACACCAATTTCAATGGGTGCATTTACTCAAGATTTTGAGTATATAGATGGGTACGGAGACCTGGACGAATGCAATGGAAGGGTAGGTGTTACTCCTGAATTTCCTGATGGAATATACTACTATATGGTCACAGATGATTTCCCTTATTTCTCTAGATGTCTGAAAGGAGATATATGATAATTTGATATTGTCTTGATAAAATATATTGTATAGTTTTGCTACTCATAAAAATTTAAAAATTAATGAAAGTTTTAAAAATTCATCCAGATAATTTAGGTGTAACATTCAGTTCTCTATGTGTTTTTCATTGTTTTATAACTCCTTTTCTCTTTTTATCCCAAGCTCATTTAGCAGTTATACCTGGATGGTGGCAATCGCTTAACTTTTTATTTCTTTCTCTTTCTTTCTTTGCAATCTATAGATCTATACAAAATTCATCCAATAATCTAATAAAGGTCTTATTATTTACGTCTTGGACTTCTCTTGCCTTTCTTTTGATAAGTGAAGAATTAGAACTTTTTCATCTTCCAGAAGTTCTTACCTATGCATCAGGTTTTAGCTTAGCATTTTTACATGTCTACAACAAGAAGTATTGTCAGTGTGATGACGGTACTTGTTGTGATAACTAATCTCAATTACTTTATTCCTTTTGTAATAT
>CAZGPH010000046.1:0-2185 GCA_964527965.1 uncultured Marinoscillum sp. | reverse complement strand
AAGATGCACCTTCTTCATTCCAAACACCATCATTATTTGAACCTTGAACTTTAAAAGTATATGAACCTATTGGTAAATTTGTATAACTTACAAATCTACGATCTACTGCTTCAATCCATTCTTGGTCATATCCTTCCATCTTATACTTATATCTATTCTGTTCTGTATTTCTAAAATTAAAAGCTACATATTCAAATGAAATTGAATTATTTGAAAAATTTATACTTTCTTCATTAACATATAATGACGCATCAATTTTATAGGTTTTTTGACCTATTGTGACATTTTGGATAATTACCTTAGGAGGTTCTGAATTAGAAGAAACATTTTCTGGTAAAAAATAATTCATTCCATCTAATCCCCCCATAGCAATATAACCTTCATTTGAAATCGCTGAAGTATTTGCATTAAATTCAAAACCTTGTACTCCATCAACAGGTGTATATTTTCTGAATATTTTTGTATATGGATTATACTTAATTATACCCTGATTTGAGGCCATCCAAAAATTTTCATTCTTATCCTTAAACATATTATATAAATACATATTTGGTAATCCTTCATTTGAAGTAATAAAACCCATATCCTCATTAGATAAATTGACATATAATATCCCATTCCCATAGGTACCAAAATATAAGATATCTTTATGAAGTACCGCAGGAACTTGATAAGCATTTAAATATTTTTTTAAAATTTCTTTTTTGGTTGGAATTAAGTCCTTGAAAGTATTATTTATTTCATCCCATAAATAAATTGATTTATCAGTTACTATATAGGTATTGGAGGAATCAATCCTATGGAATCCAGTTATAGGCCCCTTAATTGATTCAGTAATTTTTTTATATTCTTCAAATTTACCATTTCCTTCAGCATCAACAATCCAAGCTAATTTTAAACCAGGAAAGACAATATCACCACTCATTGTTTTAAATGGATCAAAAAATCTATTAAATTGGCTAGAATCTTTTCTTAACTCAGAGTATGTGCCAAGAACTTTAAAATCTTTAAAATTCTCTTCTTTAACAGTTATTAAAGATCCTTGAAATGCCCAAATTGATCCAATATTATCTGTAAATAATGTAGTAATTATTGACTGATTATTATCATTCTTAGAAAATATTTTTTTTGTTTTATTCTTAAAATCTAACTTTAAAATACCTCCTCCTGGTTCTCTAGTAGATATCCATAAATTATTATCATTATCAAAAGTCATTCCCCAAACTACACCAAATCCAAGTGACATTTCATTAGGATAATCCCGCAAATACGGAGTGAATTTTCTTTTATCAGGATCAAACTTCAACGCACCCTCAGTTGCACTTGATATCCAAATATTATTTTGATCATCTTTAATTATATTATTAAAAGCATTTCCAGATAAAGAAGAATTATTATCTCTAAGCTTTAAAACTTTTTCATCATTAAGATCGAGTATATCAATACCTGTATTTTCAATATTAATCCATAGTAAATTTTCTAATGAATCATAAAATAAATCATAAGCACCATTATTACTAAGTTCTGTTATTACTGAATAGTTTTCTAAAGTTTCTTCTTTTAAATCTGCCTTATAAATTATCCCATTTTTAGCAGAAATCCACAAATTACTTTCATCAATAATTTCAAAATTTCTAACCCAATATCTATCCTCTGGCCAATTTATACCCTGACTTTTATTTTTTGATCTAAAATATTCTTTTATGAATTTTTGTTCATTAATATCAAATACTCTGAGGCCATCACCAGTAGCGATTAAAATACTTCTTTCATCTAACCATTCCATCTCATTAATCATTTTATCTGCAGTATTTATATCAAACCATTGGTCAATAAATTTAAAATCATCATGGTAATATTTCTGTTCTCCAGTTTTAGAATCTATTCTAATCAAACCAAAACCCCATATTCCAACATATGCATACCTATTATCAGGAGAAATTAATAAAGATCTAGGTTGAGGGTAAAAAAGCAAATCATTCCCTGGAGGGACACCAACTAAAGATTCTTTATATTCAGGGTAAAAATTATACCATTTTTCATTAAACCTATCATATTTTGAGACATTACCTTGTTGATCAGAAGCCCAAATATTTCCATCTGAATCTTCTGTTATAAAATTTACCCATTTAAGATTAGTTGATAAAGAATCAGATAAAATACTTGAAAAATTTGTAAAATTATA
>CAZGPH010000045.1:0-3263 GCA_964527965.1 uncultured Marinoscillum sp. | reverse complement strand
CTCCTGAGGCTGAAGAAGCTAAAGATGAAAAGAGTTCTGAAGAGGAATCAAAAGAAAGTTAGTATTTAAATACACAAAAACTGAAAGTCTTCATTCTTTGGAGACTTTTTTTTTATACTTGTTTTTATAAAAGTATGAGATTTTCAGATATACCAGGTTTAGATTCACATAAAGAAAGATTAATTGATTCATTTAAGTCTAACGAAATTCATCATGCTATTTTATTTAATGGTCAGATTGGTACTGCTAATCTCTCGTTATCATTAGCATTTGCATCATATATAAATTGTGAGAATAGAAATGAAAAAGACTCATGTGGTATCTGTGCCTCGTGCTCTAAAATGGATAAACTAATTCACCCAGATGTAAATTATATTTTTCCTGTTGCTCCAACGACAAAAATAAACAAGGAGGTTGTTAGTGATAAGTTTATAGACGCGTGGAGAGCATCTATTATTGATTCTCCATATCTAAGTATTGATGACTGGTTTGAATCATACGGATTTGAAAATAAACAACCAAATATTTCTAAGGACGAAGTTAGAAATCTAGTAAAGAAATTAACACTTAAACCATTTGAGGCTAGGTATAAAATTAATATTATATGGCTTCCAGAGTATTTACATCTAAGTACATCAAATGCCATGTTAAAAATTTTGGAGGAGCCACCTGGTGAAACTTTATTTTTCTTAGTTTCTAACAATCACCAAAAACTTATTCAGACTATAAAATCTCGTGTTCAAATGTTTAAAATTAGAAGATTCGATGAGGATGAAATGAAAAGTTATTTGAAAAAGTATAATGATATATCAGAAGTAGAAGTTGATCAGTCAATTTATATTTCAGACGGAGATATTAACAAGGCTGAAAAATATCTTAATATATCAGAGGCTGATGATTTAGAAAATTTAAAGTCTTGGATGCGTGCGTGTTATTCTAAAAACTTTTCTGAAATAAATAAACAAATTGATTGGTTTAACTTATTATCTAAAATAAGAAAGAGAGCCTTCATGACATATTGTTTAAAGCTTATGAGAGAGGCATTGGTGTCAAATATTGATCAGAAACTTTCAAGAATTTCAGATGAAGAAAAAAAATTTATAGAAAAATTTAAGATGACATTAGACATCTCTTCTTTTGAGAAAATTATACTATCAGTTGATGAAAGCATAAGATTTTTAGATAGGAATGCTAACCCAAAAATTTTATTCCTAGATTTGTCTATCAAAATTTCAGACCTATTTAGTAGTAGGGTTAAAACATAATTATGAAAAAATTTACTTTTATTATTTTAATATTAATTCAATCTTGTGCTATGGATAAAGACGTTCTAATAACAATATCTACTCCCTATGGAGAGATGAAAGCAATACTTTATGATGAGACTCCTCTTCATAAAAAAAACTTTATAGAGTTAAGTGAGACTGGGAAGTTTGACTCTACAATTTTTCATAGAGTTATAGAAAACTTTATGATACAAGGTGGGGATGTTAATTTAGTTAGCGAAAATGAAATTGATTACACAATACCTGCAGAGTTTAATGATAATCTTTTTCATAGAAAAGGTGAAATAGCAGCAGCTAGAATGGGTGATAATGTTAACCCAGATAAAGAGTCCAGTGGATGTCAATTTTATATTGTTCAAGGAAAGGTATACAAAGAGGAAGAATTAACTCTTGACATTAATGCATTATACGGTGGTGTGAGGAGGTTACTCCAAGAAGAAGAATACTCTGATATGAGACAAAAATTTATAGATGCTCAAAATGATCCAGAAGAAACTCAGAAGCTTGCAATTTCTCTTAGTGATGTTTGTGAAGAAAAGTACGGATTGCAAATACGAAAAACTATTTCAGATGATATATTAAAAGCTTATACTACTGTCGGAGGAGTTCCTCATCTTGACGGAGCATATACAGTTTTTGGCAGAATTGTTGAGGGCCTTGATGTTATTGATAAGATAGCATCTGTTAAGACTGGTGCTGCTGACAAACCTTTAGAAGATATTCCTATGACTTTTAAAATAAAGAAAATATCTAAGGAAAAAATAACTAAGGATTATGGTTATTCTTATCCAAAATAATGAAAATACTAGTAACAGGGGTTAATGGATTAGTTGGAAATTCGATAATAAAGATACTTTCTAAGTCTGATCATAAAGTATTTAAATCATCACGAAGAATTGAGGGTTTAGCTGATCATAAAGTTGACATTACTCTAAAAGATGATCTGGAATTATTTTTTGCAAAATTTAATCCAGATGTTGTAATAAACTCTGCCGCTATGGCAAATGTTGATCTTTGTGAGACAGAAAAAAAGTTATGTGACGATGTAAATATTAATGGAGTTAGAAATTTGGTTGATGTTTGCCTTAAATATGATTGCCATCTTACTCATATATCCACAGATTATATTTTTGATGGCCAAAAAAAGTCTGGGATATACCTTGAATCTGACTCTCCTTGTCCCCAAGGATATTATGCTAAAAGTAAACTAGAGGGTGAGAAAATAATTATATCATCAAATCTTAAATATTCTATCCTAAGAACAATTTTGGTATACGGAATTCATGAGAAACTAAATATTGTCACCTATATTAAAAAGTCTCTAGAAGAGGGTAATACAATAAGTCTTGTTGATGATCAAATAAGAATGCCAACGTATGTAGATGATTTAGCAGCAGCATGTGTGAGTGCTTCTGAAAAAAGTGCAGTAGGAATTTTTAATGTGTGTGGCCCCGAGCAGATGAGCTATCTGGAAATTGGTAATAGAATAGCTGATTACTTTTCATTAGATAAAAAACTTATTAATCATGTTAAGACAAAAGATTTGAATCAGAAAGCACTAAGGCCCTTTAAGACTGGATTTGATTTAGAAAAGTCCATAAGATTTTTAGGTTATAACCCAACTAGTTTTAATAATTCATTAGATCTAATGTTTAATAGGACCTAGTTTCCTATAATTAGTTAAATTTACTTTATGAAATATTTTTTAGTTTTTACTTTTTTGATCTTTTCTTACTTGAGTTACTCACAGGAGGTGATTTCTTCTGCAGGAAAAACATCTGAGGCAGGAGGTGTAATATTAAGTTGGACTATTGGCGAAGGTGTGATCGCTACACTCGGAACTGATGATACAGAAATCACACAAGGTTTTCATCAACCTTTAATAGTTGATGTAATACCTACTTCTCTTGAAAAAGGATTACTACTTGAAATAAACGCATTCCCTAATCCAACACTTGATAAGGTGATGTTTGAAGG
>CAZGPH010000044.1:0-3483 GCA_964527965.1 uncultured Marinoscillum sp. | reverse complement strand
GCAAACAACCTTTCTCACTCCAGAAATTATTGAGGCTAGAAATTATGTCCTGAAAATACATTAGCTTGTCACTCCAGTAGATTTGAACGAAATATTTGTTAGTCTGGTGTTAGTCAGTGCTTTTAAAAGCGAGTGGTGACGAGGATAATGCAATTACAAGTTAGTCACGATTTAGTCAGATTCTAATCAGTAGTCAGTATGACTAACACCAAATAACTGGGAATAATCAAACGTCTAGCTTCTTGCTTAACTCTTATTTAAGTCTCTTTTAAATATGAGAGGATCAAGTATTGAGTGGTGAGAAACAAAATTTATTTGAAAGTAGTGGAAGAAGATTTATAACCTCCATCACCTAAAAAAGACCGAAACCTTTATTTTTACAATTGTTCTCAATCCAAATATCATTAATTGAACTTATAAAACCTAGTGATTTTGTCTTCTTGTAATCCTTACAAGCTCCTTTTTTATCTCCAACTTTTACTTTAGAGAAGCCACGATTTACATATGCATCGGTCTTTTTAGAATCAGTTTCAATTGCCTTAGTAAAATCCGAAATAGCTTCAAAGTGGTTATCAAGATAGCTCTTCATTAATCCACGATTAAGATATGAAGTTGCATTCTTTGGATTTATCTCTAGAGCTTTATTGTAATCAGAAATCGATCCAGAATAGTTTTTTAATTCACCTTTACTATATCCACGAGCAAAATATGCATCTTCATGATTATCATCAAAAATATACTTATAATTTAAAATATTAAAACTAACATTTATATGATTTATTTTCTATAAGAAGAGAGCCATATTTTAGATTTATTTCTTTTTTAATGATGCCCTTTTATCGTTTTATTTATAAACAGATATAGCTAGATCAATATATCCCTGGTGAAATTCATTTTACTTTTTTATTCTGATTTTATCTTCAATTTTCAACAAGCTATTATTTGTCTTTTTCAAAAGATATATATTAATATTTAATTTTTTTGTATATTTAGCTAGATCCAATAGTTAAATAAGTTAGATTTCTCTCTGCAGAAATGCCTATTTCTCTGATAGTTAAAATGGATGTAAAAGTTTGATAATATTGAAGAGATTAGGTTGATATCAACATAATATTTATTATGAAAATAACTTTAATTAGGTTGAATTTTCTTCTTTCTATCAATTACTTTAATATCAATAAAATTATTTAAATATACAACTGAATAATTAAAAAATATAACCTATATTGATACCAAAAGATTGATTATCAGATCTGATTAACTGACCAGTATCTACAAAGTTCAAAGCATTAGTTGTGTATAAATCAAAATGTATGTCATTGATTCTGGAATACCTAAGAGCCATCGTCCAATTATCAGTACTTTCCTTTATTCCAAAATTAAATTCTGGTATTAATGAAATTCCTTTTAAAACTTCCCAATTCAAGCTAGTACCTAATCCTGATGGATTACCTAAACCGCTAAAAGATGCTTTAGGATTAATATTTATACTTAATTTTTCATTGAAAGAATAAGTATTTACCAATTCCGCAAACAACCAACCCCAACCTCTTAATCTTCCTGCGCTAATTCGTGCCCCACTTGTAATAAAATCACCATTATGTTGTGATAGAAATCTGGCTTTAGCTCCTCCTCTAACATTTAATTTATCAGTATTGTGATAATTTAAAGTGTTATCTTTATGAGACTTTTGACCAATTGAAAATAGTGATAAGTCAAAATTCATATTTTTTGAAGCTCCCCAAACAAAATCATTTGAGTAAGAACCATTTGAATCATAAGAAAATGATGTCTTTTTTTCTCCCATATTAAGAAGTTCAGCATTAGAAACACTTAATCCACCAAACCTGAGACCTTCTTGAATTGAATTTTTAGTCTCCGGAAAATCAATATTTGAAGGTCTATAAATTAAAGAAGCTCTATATAATAATTCATCAGAGCTGGGTAAAGTTAATATACCAATACTTGGTGACATTCCAAAACCATTTGATATACCAGCTTCTAATGCAACCTTAGTATCTAATGAATATGCTAAACCTGCATTATAGACAGGGTTACGATTATAAATAATCTTTTCGTTAAAGCTATTAAATCCTCCGGCAATGGGAAAATAGATTGAACTATAAGTCTTTAAATTCTGATAGATTTTATATTCTAAGCCTGTGCCTAAACCAAAACTATTTCCATAAAAATCACCTGAATTAGAATCTTTGGATTGCTTAGAAGGCAAGAAAACTGATCTTGGTGCGAGTGTTAAATCTAATTTTTTAGATACGTTCCAGGTAATAGGTATTGATAATGAACCAATAAAGTTATTATTTAAAACTTCTTCAGCATTATTCGTAAAAATATTTTTTGAAGTTGAATTACAATTAAAAGTATTACACCCACCACTCTTAACATTCCAGTTTTCAACTGAGGCATTTAGAGCAAGCAGAAGGTTATTTCTTTTTAATGCCTGCCATTTAATCGCGGAGCCATAATTTATCCACCTGTTTTCGAATGGATCAAGATAGTTCTTAATCTTTTTATGAAGTGGATCATCGCTATGAGAGTAAAACCCCTCAATTGTTAATCTATCTGAAATACCATAATTAATAGAAGCAGAGTAGTTTTGATTACCAGTTCCACCTCCATAATATGCTCCTTTAACAGGCGCAATCTGATCAAATCTAAGATAAAAGTCACCCTCTTTTAATGTATTTGCAGTTGGCACTGCTTGACCAAGGTTTAAGAAGATTAATTCAATTTGATTATCATATAATAGTTTTTTATTCTTCTCAAAATTAGTCTCAGGTTGAGAAGAATCAACTTGCTTAGGAAAATGCTCCTCTTGATCATCGTTAAGTATTTCCCATTTGATATCATTTATATTCAATTTGTGCTCAGGAAACACTTTCCTCCAAATCAAATCACTTGTATTTGATTTAGGTACAATATTTGAATTAGATTTGTTTGAAGAAATTAGAAGATTGTATCGATCATTAAATGAATAAGTTAAAGGCTTAGAAAATATCGGATTATCAAATAAGGAAAGAAAAATAGCTATAAATAAATAAGTAAACCTCATGAAAATTATCTCTAACAAAAAAATAATATTAAATAATAATAATAATAATATAATTTAATAAAAATAAAAATCTTCTTTATGCCAGTTTAATTAACTGTTCTATAAAAATAAAATGGTTTTTAAATATAACAATAAACAAACGATAAGCATAAATTACTTACGCCCTCTTGCTTTATTCTTAACTCTTAATTTGAAATACCAAGAATTAGGACGATCTTCGAGCTTTTGTATCTTGCATCTACCACCTAAGACATCATGAACAAGTAATGCACCGTTTTCATCTCGTGCTACCTTTGACATATAAGGAAGGAGAACAAACCTATATATACTATCCCTAAAGGGAGAACAGACGGAGAACGGAGCTAGAGGTAATCAGCTTAACTTGGCAGGGCTTACAACAAAGAAGTAAATCC
>CAZGPH010000043.1:0-4142 GCA_964527965.1 uncultured Marinoscillum sp. | reverse complement strand
TTACTTTTAAAAGGAAATGTTGCATGATGTGCTCCACTAGCATAATTATAATTTCCAAACGCTACAGGGTTTGATGGTGAACCACCAGCAATGCCATTTCCAACATCGACAAGATATACCCCATCTCTCCAATTTGAAGAGTAAGCAATTCCATCTTCAATCCATACATCATGAATAGCTTGACCATCTTTTCCTAATTCAAACATTCCTACTTCTTTTGGTTTTTTTGGATCTTCTATATTTAGAATATAATATTTTTGACCTCCACTAAGAGCGTATACATGGTCTTTATAAATAAAAATATTGTGAACACCTCCAGTAAGGTTAGTGGTATATTCAGAAATAATTTGAACATCTCGAGGATTTGATACATCTATAATAATGATTCCATTTTTTCTATTCGAAGCACCCTCTCTACCAATAATACAGATTCTTCCATCTTCTGAAACCTTCACATCATTTACAGTCCTAGCATCAACTTGCACACTATCAATCCTTATTATATTTGCAGGATCTGTAACATCCCAGAAGTATGTAGTTCCATCAGCTCCCCAAGTTCCAGTTACAGCATAATCTCTACCATCTACACCTTCAAATACCCAAAAATCAGATGTGTGTTTATCGCTTACAAGTCCTGTTCCTACCTTCACAACATCTCTCTTCACATTTCTATCGAATACTTTAAATGCTTGACTATTAGTGACGTTACCAATTGAAGCAGTAACTAAATATTCTCCAGCAACATCAGCAACAAACCTACCTTCATTATTTATTAAACCCGAGGCGGTATTACTCTTATCATATGACTTTCCTTTAAAAGTATATTCAAAAGGAATATCACTTACTTCATTTCCTTTTTTGTCAAGAGCGATAGCACTTAACTGAGCAACATCACCAGTTCTTAATTGATTATTATTTGAGATTAATTTTATAGATGACACTGGGTTCTTTATAACCTCTATATTCAGCCTACCGGTTATTCCCTCAAAAGTAGCCTCAAGAGTTGTGTTTCCAGCTTTTATAGCTTTAATATTATTAATTGGGTCAATTTCAAGAATATCATCAGAGGAATTTAAATCGAAGTTAACATCATTTCTCACAAAACCCATCTCATCAATTACCTCATAAGAAATTGGTAAATATGTTCCAGTATATACTTTATCAACATTCAGAGATACTTTAATTTCTTTAACCTTTGGATACTCTACACTTACTTGAAATGTTTTACTTATTCTTTTTTTATCTTGTCCATAACATATTGCTACAACTTCATGAACTCCAGGTTTATTAGCAGTAATTTTTCCAGAACTATTATCTACGGTTATAGACTGAGCTGTACTGAAAACTCCCCTTTTATTATAATAAATCATTCTATCACAATCTGAAGTGTTACTTTTTGAATCTATTACATATGTTGAAGGCGTATAACTTTCACCTATTTTTAATTTTAAATTATCTAAATCCGAGACTATAGACTTTTCTTGAGCCTGGGTTAATACTGTTGCAAATAGCAACATAAATGTTAAAAATATTCTCATAACTAATTATTTTAATTCATTGATAGACCACCTAGCTAGTAACTTAACTGATGGATCTATTTTAATTTCTTTTGGTTTATTTTCTGAAGATATAATAAATTTTTTTGATTTCTTATCTAATTGTATTGATTCTATCTTAGAAGACTTATTTTCAAAGGTTAACATAATTTCAATTGGCATGTCAAATAGATAACCGTCATCTTGAACCTGGTCCATTGAAATCTCTATTTCACTATTCTTCTCATTATATTTCCAATCAGAATCAATAATTAACATTCCTCCTTTATATAGCCACTGATCAAAAAACTTATCTAAATCAACATTAGAGACTTTTTCCATCTCATATTTAAATTGATCTGTAGTTGTATTTAAGTTAAAATATTTCTTATAGTAATTCCTAATTCCTTGTCTAAAAGCATCTTCTCCAATATAATTTCTTAACATATGAAGCACCCATGCTCCCTTCTGATACTGTAAACTATAGGACAACACATCTTTCATGTCTTTAAGATTATCATGAATGATTGGGGCATCTTTATTGTCTTTATAAAAATTATAAACATTCTCTTTAGCATTATTTAAACCCATAACAAAGTCATCTCTTCCGTAAGCATGTTCTCTAAACATTAGAGTAAAATATGTAGCAAATCCTTCACTAAGCCACACATCATCCCAGTCATATTCTGTAACACAATTTCCAAACCATTGGTGTGCAACTTCATGAATTATAACATTTCTCCACCTCACACTTCTTTCTCCGGTAACAGAAACGTCACTATAAAAAATTGCAGTAGCTGACTCCATACCACCTTTTACACTATTAGATTGAACATTTGCTAATTTCTCATATGCAAAGGGTCCAACATAATCAGAGAAGAACTCTAGAGTGTGTTTTGTTGGAACTTTAAAGTCATAAAAACCATTATCTCTATCTTGTTTATATACCCAAGTCTGAATTGATTTACCATCAAAATAATCTACATAATCAACAGCAAACTCTGCTACACCAATTGCATATAACCAGCATGATATTGGAACAGATTGTCTCCAATGTGTTTTCTTAAGATCTTTGTTAATATTAGTCTCTTCTACTAATAGACCATTTGATATCACTTGATAATGATTTGGTGCAATTATAATAAAATCTGTTGTTGATTTATCGTATGGGTGATCTACCAAAGGAAGCCAATTTCTTGCCTTATTTGGCCAATTATCACTAAAAAATGTCCTGTCTCCATGCATATTTGGTCCAATAATAAGACCTGTTATAGGTATTCCTTCATACTTAACAGTTATCATGTCTGAAATTGAATATACTATCCCTCTTGTGTCAATATTTATCACATTATCAACATGGGAATAAGGAATTTCTTTTCCGTTAAACAGTATATCTTCAACACTCATACCCTTTCCCTCTTTGTTTTTTGATATTAAATCAAATCTGACATTATCCTCATTGGGTTTAATGCTAAGCTTGATATTTGCAGTGCCATATATTATATCTGTAGAGTCATTTAGATGAAGCTCAAAAGAATAATTTAATATGTCGATATTAGGATTCTTTGGGTATGGATCCTTCGAAAAGAGATTTAAAGTAAAAAAAAAGAGAAATATCAGAAGTAGTGGCTTTTTATAAAAATACATGTGTCTAGGTTAATTTATTAAAATTACATTTTTTTCATCACTTTTGAAATCATCTTAATAATGTGGTTTAGATATCTCATGTATCATATAATTTTCTTGAATATATTTGCCAGAATTATATAGACTCTGATGATAAATAAGATTGGGATAATTGGTGGTACTGGGAAAATGGGCACAGCTTTCAAAAATGCTTTTGAGAGTATAGGCCTGGAAGTTTTAATTTCTGATGAAAGCAGTCCAGAAAAAGAAAAAAATATTATAAAGAATTGTGACTGGATAATTCTATCGGTACCTATAGATCAGACAGTATCTGTATTTAATAGAATAAAAAACAATATTTCTAAAGATCAGATATTTAGTGATTTCACCTCTGTGAAGTCTATCTTATTAGATCATGTTCAGGAATGTGAATTTGAATTTATTTCTTGCCATCCCCTATTTGGACCTTTAAATAATTTTAATGGTCAAAATATTGTGACAATACAAGTTAACACCTCAGAAAAGCATATATATATTGATAAAATATTTAAAAAACTTGAGCTTAAAGTAACTCAGCTTAAAGATTTTGAAGAGCATGACAGGTACATGAGTCTTATTCAGGGTATGACTCATTTCTCTCACGTCTGTTTTACAACTGCTATGAAGAAAATGGATTTAGATCTAGATAAGATTATGGACATATGTAGCCCTATTTATCAGTCAAATATTTCATTTTCATCAAGGATAACTGGTGGTGATGAGAATCTTTATACAAATATTATAATGGATAACCCTATTAATAAAGAAGTGATAGACATGTACTTAAACACATCTAAGGAAATATCATCATTAATTGACAATAAAGACTACAAAAGTTTTAAGAAAAATTTCATAGAGAACAGAAAGTATTTAAAGAAGCACATGCCAAATATGATAGATCAAAGTAATTTCTTAGTAGATAAAATGGCAGAGTTCAAAAAA
>CAZGPH010000042.1:0-5625 GCA_964527965.1 uncultured Marinoscillum sp. | reverse complement strand
AGTTGATATATTTTTCTCATAATTTTAATGGGTAATAAACCTCTTTACTATGAAGGTTAGTTTTAATTTTTTTCTTAGTATAAAGTAACTTAAAATACTTATCATCTGCCCAGTCTTTATACAAATTTCTGTAAAAAGGACTTCTTGGGTCTCCAGATTGACCTGGTGAATTAGTAGCTAAAGAGTTATCCCAGTCTTTAGTGTCAATTATAACTCTGAAACTTGCACCAGATGACTGACTTAAATTAGAGCTTGTAGACCCTGGAGTATATCCATTACCACCTCTTGGGTATGTCTTAAAACTTAAAATATTATAAATAGAATCATTCACAATATCCTCTAATGGATGATTTATTTTTATGTGCTTATAGTTTTCTTGGCCATAAACCCAATTGTTCTCATCATCACCAAACTTTGACTTTAATTCTTTAATTGATAAGATAAAAGTTTCTTTTAAAAACTCATTTCTCTGTTTTGTATTAATTTTTTTTAGTTTATCTATTACAGTATATAGTTGAACTCTTAAAAGGTCTTTCACCTCTTCAGGAAAATAATCTTCAAAAAATCTTTTCATTAGTAACCTCTCCCAGTTGACATATATGGTTGCCTCAGTTGAAGTCTTTAAAAGCTTATTATCCCATTTGTATAATCTTTCAGAAAATTTTTGGTATTGACTCTCCAAATTAGACTCCTCTAACATTTTGATTAATTCTACAGAAGGAATTGAAAAATAATCAACTTGGAGATCAACCATATCTTCCATCGATAATTTAGAAGTTTCTCTTAGGACATTATTAACTCTGTCTCCCCGGTACGGATCAGACCAAGAAAAGCCAATAGCATCCCAATGTTCATATGAATCAGGAGTAACATTTTGGTTGGCTGTGGCAAAAAATTGTTCTTTAGGATTATATACATTTGGTTTATCTATAATTGGAATATATCCATCCCATTCGTATCTCCCATCACCCATGACTGGAACAAGGCCACTATGTGTACTTCTTATTGGAGCAATTCCCACAGCTTGCCAACCTATATTTCCCTCTTTATCAGCCCAAACCATATTTTCTCCAGGAATATTACTGTAATTACATGCATCCCTAAACTCTTCCCATGACATAGATTGGTTCATTCTAAGAGATGCCAGGTAAGGGGAACCTCCAATTTCTAACCATCCACACCTAACTGCATAGGCTCTTTGCCTTTCTTCATCAATTAAAGTGACTGGGCCATGGACTGAATATTTTAAAGTTGCTTCGTAATCACCCTTGCCTTTAACTGGGATAGACTCTTTGATTTCAATAAAATCCATCCACTTCCCATCATGATAATACTGGTTTGAGTTATTAGGATTTAATTCATATACGTATAAATCTTCTGCGTCAGTTCTAAAAACTGTAAGCCCCCAAGCCCCGAAACCATTATGACCAATCGATATACCTGGTATTTCAGGTTCTCCTCCTCCAATTACATCCCATCCGGGTGCATTGAGATGCGTAATGTATCTTAGAGATGGAGCCACAATCGATCTGTGAGGGTCATTAGCTAGTATGGGATATCCATTGAAAGATTTCTCACCAGAGATAGCCCAGTTATTGCTACCAATTCCAAACTCATCAAACTCATCAAACTCATCAAGTTTTGATATCTCATTATTTTTTTTCTTTCTAAATTCTTCATGAAGATGTTCAACCTTAAACTTGACAGGTCTTCTAAACGCATTATATAATTTTAATATATCCTTATCTAGATCCTCTTTTCTTATTTTATTGTCTAATTTGAGTGAAGGGGTCTTCGGATGGAACCACATCAAATCATTTACTTTCTCTTCACCTATCCTTGACACAGCCCTTCCTATATTGAGTTCTTGGGTTATATTGCCTAAAAGACCTTGGTGTCTAGAAATTACGACATCTGGAGTCCATATCTCTGGCTTTATTCCTAGAAGAGTAAATTCTATAGGCAGCTTACTTGGATCGTTATTTACTTCTATTATATAATCATTTATGCCTTCAACATAGGATGTGATTATTTCATATCCATCATCATGATAATGATTTAATTCATCCTCAATATTACCTCTGAATTTAAATAACCTAGTCCCAATATCTCTATCTAATTCTTTTTCACCAAGTATTTCTGAAACTGTCCCAGTTGCCTGTCTCCTCCACACTTCAAATTGAAATAATCTGTCTTTTGCTGCAAGATAGCCTTGCATATAAAAAAGATCCTTCTGGTTTTTAGCGTATATATGATTAATTCCAAAATTATCTCTTAAAACCTCAACAGAATCATCTAAATTAAGCCTTTTTCTATCTGAACAAGATAATAATAAAGTAGAAAAAAGAAATAAAAAAAGAATTCTCACAGTTGTAATGTACCAATATCTTGAATAATTATCAAGTCCCATATATTTTGGAGACTATCTAAATAATTTTCTGAATTTTTTCACTTCTATTATTAAATATGATATTATCACCCTCTTTCTTATTATTTAATATTTTACCAATAGGAGAAGCCAGAGAAATTACATATATGGTCTTTTTGTCAATAGTATAATTTCCAAGCCCAACACATATGAAATAATATGACTTATCTGTCTTTATAAGACTACCTATACCAACTCTCGACTTTTTAATAGAATAATCTATTGACTCAATTAATTTCAATTGATTATGAAGAATATTAATCTGGTTATTTAATTTGTCATACTCTATTTGCATTGTGGATCTACTAGTCTCAAACTTATCTCCTGCACTACTTTTAGTTATATTATTTTTTTCATTTTGAATAGAATCTAACTCTAGTTTAAGTATGCTTATCTTTTCTTTAATAGAATTAGAAATGAAGTCAATAATGTTTTTTTTCAACGAATGTAAATAATAGGTTATTGGTTATGTGATTCTATAACCATCTTTACAAGATCCCCAATTTTAGATGAATCTATCCACCTAGCAACTATAACAATTTCAGAATCAGGAATAATTACAATATAATTACCACCAAAACCCGCACCATAGAAAATATTTTCTGGTAAACCTTCCCAATACCTTTCATCTCTATTTAACCACCACATGTAACCATAAGATGGATTATTTTCCGAAGGAACTCTAATTTTTTTAATCCAATCAGATGATATAAGTCTTTTACCATCCCATACTCCATCTCTAAGAAAAAGAAGTGCAAATCGAGCATGATCCTCTGAATTAATAAATATTCCACCTCCAAAATGACCTCCTCCACTTACTGACTGTACCTTAACTCCATCAATGAATGTTACTGAATTATCGTAACCAAACCATCTCCAAGTAGTCGAAGCTCCAATTGGATCCATAATATTATTTTTAAGTATTCTAGGTAGAGGTTCTCTAAATACATTTAATAGGGAATATGAAAGAAGATTTACCCTTACGTCATTATACTTATATTTTTTTCCAGGTGGCAATAGTTCTTGTTTTTTAATTTCTTCAAGAGTTAAATCTCTTGGTGGCCTATCAGCCCAGTCATAAGTACCAAAAAGATTTCCAGACCACTCTGAGGACTGGTTTAGGAGATGATGCCATGTTATCATGCTATTGTGAGGATCATCAAATTTTCCATCCCAAACATAATTTTTTAGTTTATCATCTAATGAAATCATATCTTGATCATATGCTATACCTGCAACCGTAGAGAGATAGCTTTTTGTTACACTAAAAGTCATATCAACTCTTTTAGTATCACCCCATCTCCCAATTACATATCCATTTTTTATAATTAACCCATTAGGCTCTCCTCTTCTCTTAGTAGGGCCCTTAATTTGAAAGCCAGGCTCTCTACCAAAAGATTTGGTTATTGCTATTCTCAAATCTTTTTCTACTGAATTTTCATTACTAAGTGCAAAATCTATAGCTTCTTGTAATTTTTGAGAGTTAATACCCTGAGATTCAGGTTTCTTTTCTTCCCAGATCTTTCCAGGATAATATAATTTTTGAGCCTCTAACTGGAGAGAAAGAAATAATGCAATAATTAAGTATCTCATAATTTGAATCTAATAACTTATATGATTTTTTAAAAATAATTATATTGTTAATTATTATAAATCTAAATCATAATTGAAAAATATAATTCTACTTTATGGATTAATTCTTTTGTTATTTTCTTGTAATCAATCAGTGGATTATGCATCATTAGAAAATAATATAAAAGAGATAATTAAATCTGAGAAAGGAAAGTTTGCTATTGCATTCAAAAATCTTGAGGATGGAAAAGAAATTCTAATCAATGAAAATGAACAGTTTCATGCGGCAAGTACTATGAAAACTCCGGTTATGATTGAGGCATTCAAAAAAAGCTTTGAAAATGAGATCTCATTAGATGACACAATACTAGTAAAAAACGAATTTAAAAGCATAGTAGATGGGAGCTTATTTAAACTATCATCTTTTGATGATAGTGATAAGAAGACATATGAGAAAATAGGTGGTTATTTATCTCTAAGAGAACTTATTTATGACATGATTACAATAAGTAGCAACTTCGCTACAAATTTAGTTATAGATTATATTGGCCATGAAGATATTAACAAGACTATGAGAGATCTAGGAGCTAAAGACATTAATGTCTTGAGAGGTGTCGAAGATATTAAAGCTTTTAATTTGGGACTAAGTAATACAACCACTGCCCTAGACCTACTTAAAATTTATGAAAATCTTGCATTAGGAAAAGTGATAAATAGTAGCTTATCAGAAGAGATGGTTGATATTCTCAAAAAGCAAAAATATGACGACATAATTCCAAAATATCTTCCAAAGTCAATTGAATTTGCTCACAAAGACGGGTGGATTAATGGTGTAAGACACGACTCTGGTATAGTTTTTTTAGATGGTAATACTACATATGTATTAGTGCTACTCTCAAAAAATTTAGAAGATGAAATTAAAGGAGCCGATCTACTTGCTAAAGTATCTTTAGAAATTTATAATAGTCTTTTATGATAAATTTTAAAAATCTAAATAATTGTGAGAGAGCTGTACTTTCGGTGACAAGCTTACTAATATTTTATTCCTCAATAAATACTGGATCTCTAAATTTCGGAGAATACTCTTTTATTTTAGTTCTAATAATTCTTTGTGGGATATACTTATTGACCTATAAAGTCATAAATTATATTTCATATATCTCAATATATATAAGTTCAATTGTAGTAATAGTCTATTTAAAATCTACTATTTATTCATTTTTTCCATTCTACATTTTTGGATCATATCTTCTTATTCTGTTCTTGACAATATTATATGTTCTTAAAAAAAATTTCTTAAAAGCTGTGATTTGTTCTGTAGCACTTTCAATTTTATCTTTTGTTCTTTTCTCAGAAAAACAATTAGAAGTTGTAGACTCTGAAAATCTTTTTAATATTCCAGAAGGAAATAATAATTTCACATATCTAACCTATTCTCCAGGAGAAGATAATCACAGAGAAGAATATAAGAATCCAGATTTTATTTCTTATAATCTAGACGCATCCGAAATACTAGAATCTAAATGGAATCAATCTAAAATAGAATGGAGAGAAAGATACTGGGGATTTAACAAAAAAAATCTTCCTTTAAATGGAAGATTATGGATTCCAGAGGGTGACCAAAA
>CAZGPH010000041.1:0-5731 GCA_964527965.1 uncultured Marinoscillum sp. | reverse complement strand
AAGAACAATTTTCAAAACGTGTTGGATTGCATGATAGGGGAGTAAAGCAAGCTCCATTTCTTGTTTTGTGGATGACTACAATGCCAAGCGTT
Source organism: uncultured Marinoscillum sp. (assembly GCA_964527965.1). Taxonomy (GTDB): domain Bacteria; phylum Bacteroidota; class Bacteroidia; order Cytophagales; family MED-G16; genus MED-G16. The sequence goes on along the minus strand of CAZGPH010000041.1, from coordinate 5,639 downwards.
CTCATAGAAACAGGTTTTATTTCAAACAGAGAAGAAGAAAAAAAATTAAATACCAATACTCATCAAGTTCACATTGCTTCAGCTATTTTTAGAGCAATTCGAGATTATAAGAAGTTTTTAGAATCAAATTAGCTAAATTTAATTTATGAATAAGGAACTGAAAGTTGGTATAATTGGAGTAATTGGCCTAGTTTTCTTTTATTTAGGATCAAATTTTTTAAAAGGAATTGATTTCTTCTCACCGATAAATAGATACTATGCAGTTTATGATAATGTTGATGGGTTAATTGTTGCAAACCCAGTGATAGTTAATGGGTATACTGTAGGAAGGGTAAGTAATATTAAAATTTTACAAGATAGAGACAACAAAATTTTGGTTACAATGGATATTGATGAAGACCTAGTAATAGGTAAAGATTCAGAGGCGACATTGAGTAGTAATGACTTTTTAGGTAGTAAGGCAATTATTCTAAGCATTGGAGATATCTCTAATCCATTGGTTGACGGTGATACGGTACGTTCTGAAATTGATGGTGGCCTTTCTGAATTACTTGAAAAGGCAACACCTATTACAGATAATCTTGGAGTAACAATTAGTAGGCTTAATGAGATATTAGCAAGTCTAAGAGGCAGCGGGGATATGATTACAAATACATTGGATAATCTTAATGATGTATTATCTAATACTAATAACCTGATTGACTCAAATGAAGAGACTATAACAAATACACTTAGTAATTTAAATGATTTAACAACAGATTTAACAAAAAAACTAAATGACATTGACCCAATTATTGAAGGTGCAAATAGTATGATAAATAACCTTAATAAGGTTGATTTTGAGAATACTTTCTCTCAAATTGATATTCTCTTAACTTCAGTTAATGGTGTTTTTGATGATATAGAATCTGGGAATGGAGGCACATTATCATTATTACTCTCAGATGATTCTTTATATAATAATTTAAATAAAACGGCTTTTGATCTAGATAAATTATTACAGCATATTAATGAAAATCCAAAACACTTTTTTGCTCCTTTAGGTAAGAACAGAAAAAAAATAGAGAGGGATCTGAAAAAGCAAAGTCAAAACTAAGTTGTGAAACTTAAAATATAATTATCTAATTCTACAATATTTACTTCAAAACTTTTATCTAATAAAAAACATTTATAAATATTATTATTTTCTTTTTTAACCTGTATTTTTTTTAATGGGATTGTTTCACCGTTAACTTTATAACCTGTCTCTTTGATACTCCAAAATATTGTCATTTTCTTTTCGGAATCATTTACTTCATTTATTTCATTTTTATCTAAAAATTTAGATTGAATTTTTTTTATCTTCTTATCAATTCTCTCAATATCTATCCCACATTTTTTCTTGTCAATTATAACTCCGATATACGGATATTTATGAGTAATTGAGATATGATAATTAGAATTTATAAGAAATGGTTTGCCGTTTTTGTCTTTATCTATTCCTAAGTATTTAGCGTTATATAATTGACATATCTTTTTTACTAAAATTCTTGAAGCAAGAAATTCTTTTTGCTTTAATCTACTTTTAATTTTTGACCTTTCGTCTGTTAAAAGTTCTAATTCATCATAAGTCTCAGTAATTTTCCAAATACATACTAATGAATTATTATTACTGGAAATCTTTTTAATTATACCCATATAATATCTTATTAATATAAAATTATATAATAATTGATTGATTTTATTTAAATTCATATTTCAATGAATCAAATAAACTCAGGAGATCTTTTTAATAAAAAATTTAGTTCAGGATTTCGTGGATATGACAAATCTCAAGTAGAAAATCATATCCAAACTTTATCTAGAGAATTTGAGATTTTAGAAAATAAAATTCTAGATCTTGAAAATAAAATTAAAGAGCAAAAAACTGAGAATGATAAATTCAAAAGTGTAGAATCTTCTTTAATTAGTACGCTTAAAACTGCTGAGGACACTGCTAAAGGTATAATAGAGAAGGCTAAGGAAGATGCAAAGGGTATTCTTGATGATGCCAGAGAAGAACTAAGTGGTATAAAGCATGAATATGAAAAAATAATGTCACTAAGAGATTCAACAATTAAAGATATAGGAGACCTCAAAGAAAAGATAAATTTAGGGTTAGATGAGATAGGTGTTGAAGCTAATTTTGATGAAATTGAAAAAAGTATTGATGCAGTAGAACAAAATATTGTTTCAGATGATATTAATACTGATCAAGAAAATATTTCAAATGACGAAGCTAAAAAAGATTTAGAGGAGGAATTATTTACTGAAGAAAGTCTAGACTTAGATTTAGAAGAAGATAAAATTAATAATGATAATGAAGGTGGAATTTCAGAAACTGAACAGTCTGATGTAAACAATAATGAAGAGATAGAGGAAACTCAAGAAGAATATGATCATGATAATATTGAGGATAATCAAGAGCCCTCGGATTTATTTTCAGATGATGAAGAAGAAAAAAATAATGATGATGATCAATATGAATTAGTAACTGATAATGAAGAGGAAGATAATCAAGAAGAAAACGAAGAAATTATATCTGATAAAAAGGAGATGTCAGCAGATGATATCTTCGGAGGAAAAAACTTAGAAAATACTGATGAGATTGTAAAAGAAGAAATATCTAATGAAGAAAAAGAAGAATCTTTAGAAAGCTTAGAAGAGGAAATTCCAGATGATAAATTAGATTCTGAAGAAGAAGAGGTCACTCCTGATAAAAAGAAATCCGATAATGTTCAGAAATCATTTTTTGACACCTTCGATGAAAATCAATAAATCAACAATATCACTTAATGGCTTAGAGTTTAGATCTAAAATTGGTCTATATGATTTTGAAAAAGAAAAAGGGAACGATTTTATTATTAATATTTCAGTTGAAGTTGAAGAAGGTAAAATTAATTATGATGATTCAATAGAAGGAACAGTTGATTATTCAAATTTATTTTCAATTATAGAAGGTGAAATGTCTAAAGAATATAATCTCATAGAGACTGTAGCTCATAAAATTTCAACTGATATTCATTCTCAAATAAAAAATATTAAATTGTGTAAACTTGAAATAATTAAAAAAAATCCACCTGTAGATGGAAATGTAGATAACTCAAGTTTTATTTTAGAAACAACTTCGTGAAAATGAATAAAGGCAATTCAATAAAAGATTATATCTCAAAAGCTAAAACTATCATTAATGATGACAAGAAGCTTAAAATGCTTATCGATGATGTATTAAATAAACTTAAGGAGTTATCTAATGATGAGAATACTACATCAAAATTAAATAATTCCTTAAGGGTGTTCATAAGAATAATAAATGCTTATACCTCAAAAGAATATACATATGTTCCTTGGAAGACAATATGCCTAATTGTAGCTGGTTTAATATATTTTATTTATCCAGTAGATCTCATACCAGACTTTATTCCAGTTTCTGGATTGATAGATGATGTGGCTTTTATTGCTTGGATTTATGACTCCATAAAAGAAGATATTGATAAGTTTTTAGAATGGGAGAAAAGTAGTAAGGAGTAGGGCATATTATTAAAAATTATTTTATGTTTGGAAAGAACAACAAATTATTTAAGCCCATATGAGAGGAAGGTTATTTAGAGACCTTGTAAAAAATAATAAAGAACCTTTATCTATTCTTGGTACTGTTAACGCATACTCATCAATTCTTGCTCAAAAAAATGGTGTTAAATCAATTTATCTTTCTGGGAGTGGTGTGGCAGCATCATCCTTTGGTTTACCTGACCTTGGTTTTACTAAGCTTGAAGATGTTGTTGAAGATGCTAGAAGAATCACCTCAGCATGTGATTTGCCTCTTCTCGTTGATATAGATACAGGATTTGGATCATCAAAATCTATTCAAAACACTATTAAGTCTTTAGAGAAAGAAAATGTTGCAGCTGTACACATTGAAGATCAGGTTGATCTTAAAAGATGTGGGCACAGACCTAATAAAAAATTAGTTTCAATCGTTGAGATGCAGGACAGGATCAAGGCAGCCGTTGATGCTAGAACTGATGATGATTTTGTAATCATGGCAAGGTCTGATGCATTAGCTGTAGAAAACGAGGAAATGTTATTGGAGAGAATTAATTCATATGTGGAAGTTGGGGCAGATATGATTTTTCCTGAGGCATTGGTTTCCCTAGATGGATATAAAAAAATTGCTGTAGCATCTTCTGTACCGATCCTAGCTAATATCACAGAATTTGGGAAGACCCCTTTATTCTCAAAAAAAGAATTGCATGATGTTGGAGTATCTATGATTTTATATCCTCTAACTGCTTTTAGGGCAATGAGTAAAGCAGCAGAAAAGATATATAAGGAATTATCAAGTAAAGAATCTCAGGAACATATGCTTGAGCAAATGCAGACTAGAGATGAGTTATACGATTACCTTTCCTACCATAAGTATGAGAAGGAGATGGATGATATTTTAAATAAAAAAGATGAGTAAAGGCTTAAGAGGTATTGAGGCAGGAACAACTTCGATTTGTACTGTTGGGGAGACGGGTGATGATCTACACTACAGGGGTTATGACGTTGTTGATTTAAGTGAGCACTGCATTTTTGAGGAGGTATGTTACTTACTTCTGCACGGTGACCTTCCTAACAAAGACCAACTCAAAAGCTTTACTAATAATATTATCTCTAAGAGGTCTTTACCAGACTCTTTAAAAATTGTACTAGAAACAATACCAAAGGAAACTAACCCTATGGATGTGCTAAGGACTGCATGTTCTTTCCTTGGAAATATCGAACCTGAGAAGTCATTTGATAATCAGATGCACTGCTCTGAGAGATTACTTGGAATATTTCCTTCAGTATTAAATTACTGGTATCACTATTCTCATTCTGGAAAAAAGATTTCAGAGGAAAATGACTCTGAAACTATTGCAGGTCATTTTATGCATACTTTACACGGAAGAATGCCAACTGAGACAGAGGAGAAGGTTATGAATATATCTCTTATCCTCTACGCAGAACATGAGTTCAATGCTTCTACCTTTGCCGCGAGAGTATGTGCCGCTACTTTATCAGACTTTTATTCTTGTGTCACTGGTGCGATAGGAACTTTGAGGGGTCCTCTTCATGGAGGTGCAAATGAGAAAGCGATGGAACTCATTTCAAGATTTGAAGATGAGGAATCAGCTGCACAATCTATCTACTCTATGCTTGAAAATAAGGAGCTCATTATGGGTTTTGGTCATGCCGTGTACAAAAAACAGGACCCAAGAAATGATATAATAAAGAAGTGGTCAAAAAAACTATCAGTGGGGAGACCTAATGAAAAACTTTATGATATATCATCTAGAATTGAGAGAATCATGAGAGAGGAGAAAGGTCTTTTTGCTAATGCCGATTTTTTCCATGCCTCAGCTTACAACTTTATGGATATTCCTACTAAGCTTTTCACTCCTATTTTTGTATGTTCTAGAGTGTCGGGTTGGGCAGCACATATTATTGAGCAGAGATCAGATAATAAACTAATAAGGCCAGGAGCAAAATATGTTGGTAGTGAACCACTTGATTTTGTCCCAATAAACGAAAGAGATTAATATGAAAAATGAGGTTTCAGAAAATTTTATTTCTGATTACGATAAAGAGATAAA
>CAZGPH010000040.1:0-5813 GCA_964527965.1 uncultured Marinoscillum sp. | reverse complement strand
GTAACTACTCCTGTCAAATCACAGAATATACCTATTGGGCATTGACTTCTATACTGGGGGCACAAGAGTTTCCTGGACGACTAGAAGAAATACAACATGAATGGAGGCTCAATACAAAAGAAAAAGTAAAAAATAGCGACCAGTTAGTTTACTCTTTATTAACTGACCCAAAATTTAAATTTCCAACTAATCTGCCAAATGGAAGGTACAGGTTAGACTAAATCTATAAGTCTATACCATAATGTATTTTAAAATATTTTTCTAAGGCAAAGACTAAAGCATTAGAATAATTTTTCCAATCTGTTTCTGTTTCTCTGACACCAGGCTTAGGTAGTTCAAGCTGTATTGAACTTATAGGACCTCCAGAGTTTGATGATCCATGTTTCAAAGTATTAAAACCACCACTATAATAAAACTTTCCTTCTGTACTAGGATCATTAATACTTGGCACAGATCTATAACCTAGACTATCAAGAATTTCTCCTAGACTATTTTTTCCTCTTAATACTTCTATAAAAGAGTCCTCTGATAGATATGAAAGAGTCTTGATACTGCTTTTATTTTCATATATACTTTTATTCAATTCTATATTACTTAATTGTAATTCATCTCCACTTATAAGATACCCCAGCCATGACCTAAGATCATAAAAGCCATCTGGATTTGCTCCGTGCCCATGAATATCTAAAAATAACCCATAATTGAAGTCTTTAATTATTTTCTTTTTTGATTCCTCAACATAATAGTGATACTCCTCCCATGCTCTTTTAGCAAATCTGTTACCTTGAGCTCCTTCAATACTATCTCTATTAGCATCTAATTTTGTTCTTTTTAAGTTATTAATAATTACATATGGTGTCTTACCAAATTTTATAAGAAATGCATTTTTAATAGCTAGTGTTAATTTTTTAGTATTGGTATCGGTCACAGAAACACCGTAGGATCTATCAGCAATTTCAACAGGTTCTAAATCTCCATCATGAGGAGCGGATAATATTATAGGCAAATTTCCAACATGGAATTCAACATACTGATTTCTTCCATAATATTTCCTGCCGTATTCATAAGGGCCATCAGAACCAAGATCTTTAAAAACTTCTTTCTCTATATTATCACAGCATTCTTCGTCATTCTTATCACATGCTATAAAAGAAGCAACAATTATAAAAAGTAAAATGAAAATATATTTATTCAAAATATTTTGATAACCTACGATGTAAATTTTCTCTTATATTTAACCAAAAGAAATTATAATCTCCAGCATGAAAACTTTCTTTTTCAAATATTTTTATCCAGGGGATATTCAATTCTTTTAATTGCAAAGACCCCCTTTCCGATAAGGCTGATATTTTACTAGAGTTTTTTAATTTGAGAGCACCTATTGGCTGTTTCAATACCTGATATTTAAACATCTGAAAAAAATTAGGCATTAATATCCCCTTGTGAGCCTCTAATAAACTAGCAGTACTATTTGAAGAAAATGTAATAGGATTAGTTGCTGTTATTTTACCATAAACTTCATTATCGTAAGGGTAATAATTTCCTGCATGAGTATTCCAAGACATAAAACAATTTATTTGATCAGGGCTGCTACATTCAGGAAAATTATTAAACTCGCCTTTAATAGGCATTCCCACCAGATAAGCAAGAACTAGTTTTTGTCTTAACTCCTTATCAGGTAAAATAACTTCATCTATAAGTCTGGATGCATGTAAAGTTCCTTGACTATGAGCAGCTATAATGATTTTTTTATTTTTATTTTCAAATTCTAAATAAGTAAGGAAGGCTCTTTTAAGATCATTATAAGCTAGATCATAAGATTCTTTAGCATATAATTTTTGTTTCGTGTTTTCGAAAGAGAATAGAGCTAAGGACTTATTAGAATAAATTAAATCTTTATAGTATTTAAAATCATTTTTCAAAACCGGGTCAAGAGCTATATCAGTTAACATTTCATTCGTATTTTGATAAATTAAACCATCATAAAAGAGTTGTCTATATAACGGAGTATATACATTTGTTATACCTGAAAAAACACTTGCTTGATTTTTTAATGCAAGAGCATCAACTCTATTTATATGATCTTGACTCTCAATGTCTGAATTCCAAAAATTACCATTATACCCTGAGTAATAAACTGTAGGGTATATATAAAAAACATCAACATTAGACTTAAAGTCAGAAAGAGAATCTATATAATTTGATGGTAAAGCAATTTCATTTTTAGGAGAAGAAATCCAGTTTTTCATGTATTTATAATCTGGAGCTTTAGGGAAACCTGTCCCCGAAACAAGGTATCTAGATGACTTACAACTAAACAGTAAAAAGATTATAAATAAAAAATAATATGATCTCATAATTTTTAATAAAATAATACTTATATATTTAATAACAATAAAAAAACCCAACAATTAAAATGATAAATATTAAACCAATATTTCTAATACTATTATTCCCATTATATGTTACATCGATCCAAGCCCAAGTTTCTTCAAAATATGAAAGAAAAATGTTTTTTCCTGATCTGGATAATTATAAAACACTGCTTACCGATTTTCATCAACATACTGTTTTCTCAGATGGTAAAGTTTGGCCTTCAATTAGAGTTGAAGAGGCAATAAAAGATGGACTTGATGCAATTTCTTTAACTGATCACCTAGAGTATCAACCACATTCTCAAGATATAGAAAATCCAGATAGAAATAGAGTCTATTTAATAGCAAATCAATTTGCAGAAAGACAGAATAAAAACTTAGAAAAAAAACTAATTGTAATTAATGGTCAAGAGATAACGAGATCAATGCCCCCTGGACATATAAATGCAATATTTATTAATGATGCTAATAAATTATTACATGAAAATGATTCATTAAAAGGTATAGAAGAAGCTAATAAACAAAACGCTTTTGTTTTTTGGAATCATCCAGCATGGCCTGCCCAAAGAAGTGATGGAATTGCAAAATTAGATGAGTTTCATAAGTATCTAATTAAAAATAATTTACTTCATGGTATAGAGGTCGTTAATGAATTATATTATTCTGAAGAAGCTTTACAAATTGCACTTGAACATAATTTGACTATCATGGGGACATCTGATATTCATGGCCTTATAGATTGGTTATTTAAAGTCCCTGATGATGGTGAGGTTCATGACAATATATTACCTGGTCACAGACCTATAACCTTAGTATTCTCAAAAGATAAGAGTAAGGAAGGGATAAAGGAAGCTCTTTTTTCAGGAAGAACTGCTGTTTTTTATAATGAACTTCTAATTGGGAAAGAGGAATATATAAATCAATTAGTAAAAAAATCATTAACTATTGATAATATAGGAGACCTAGAGCTTGGATATTCAGAAGATGGTAAGTCTTCAATCAAAAGTTTAAGGTTAAAAAATATTTCTGACGCACCCTTCTTATTAAAAAATTTAAGTGAGTATACCTTTGAGACAAGTAGTGACATAATTAATATAAAACCTAACTCTACTCATACTTTATCTATTAAGACTGCAGGGAAACCATTCAAAGAATTAAATTTTGAAGTACTAAATGCTCTCATTGGACCAAAAAAATATTTAAAATTAAAAATGCCTATATCTAAATAATGGGATTAAATATAAAAAATGAAACTGGAAAGCTTGTAACAGTGGTCCTCGGGATAGCTGAAGATATGGGCAAACCACCTTCAATAGAAGATTGTATTGATCCTAAAACAAAAGAAAATTTAATAAATAATACGTATCCTAAAGAGGAAGATTGCATTCATGAGATAGAAAATTTTAATAATATTCTTTTAAGAAATGGTGTAGAGGTATTAAGACCAAATAATATCCAAGATTTAAACCAGATATTTACAAGAGATATAGCATTTGTTATAGAAGATAAATTGTTTATTCCGGATATTATTAAAGAAAGGAATAAAGAGAAAGATGGAATTAAATATTTATTGGACAATTTTGAAAAAGATGAAAAAATAATTATTCCAGAGGATATAAATATTGAGGGAGGTGATATTATTATCCATAATGACTATATTTTTATCGGTTACTCAAATGATGATAAGTTAAAAGTATCAAGAACATCACCTAAATCAATTCCATTTATCCAGGAACACTTCCCAGATAAAAAAGTCTTGGGTTTTGACTTAGTAAAAGATGACAACGACCCATATAATAATATTCTTCATCTAGACTGTGTCATGCAGCCAGTTGGAAAAGATAATATTATAATTTATGAAGGTGGGTTTAAGAAGAAAAATGAATTAGAAAAACTAATAGAAATTTTTGGAAAGAATAACATAATTAAAATAAGTAAGGAAGAACAGTATGAGGGGTGCTCTAATTTATTTTCAATTAACGAAAAAACCGTTATATCTGATTCAACATTTATTAGACTCAACAAAATTCTTATTAGTAAAGGAATTAACGTAGAAAAGGTTTACTATAGAGAGATTTCTAAATATGGTGGTTTATTCCGTTGTTCTACTTTACCACTGAATAGAATTTGAAAAAATGTCTTTTATTTAAATATTATGACTTATTTTTAATTTTTAAAATAGGATACAATAAAGGATACATAGTTTGAAAATTCAACTTTGGAAAAGAAAGAACCTTAAACAAGATAAAAATAATATTTATCTTAGATTTAGAATAAATCAGAATAAGGCAAAGGTAGAAAGTCTTAAAATATGGGAATGGGTATTACCAAAAAATAAGATTGAAGAAGAGCATAATAATAATGTAAAAATAGCATGTGAAGAGATCTTAAGGAGAGCAAAAGATGATCTAGATAATGGTAGAATTACAACAGAACCTGAGAATAGAGAGGAGTATCTTTTCAAAAATCAGTTTTTTCTTAACTCAAATATTAATAACCCAAACGCAGTATATAATTTTATAAGAAAACAATACGAAGAATTAGATCAGATAAAAACAACCGAATTAAATACAGATATCTTATTAAAGATTAAAAAAATAATTGAATTAAAAATAAAAGAGGGGGAGCTAAAGGGAAGTACTGCTTCAAAATATTGGAATAACTTTAAATCTGTTTTAATTAACCTTTATAATAATAGAGTTTGTGAATATCCAAATGTACCAGGCATTCTGTATAAAAAGGAAAAAAGAAAAAGAAATGTATTCACTAATTCAGAAATCAGAAAACTAGAAAAAACAGCTATTAAAAAATGGCATGATTTAAAAACTGCATTTTTATTTTCTTATAAAACCGGGACAAAGCTAAATGTAATAGAAGAACTTAGGTGGAGACATATAAAAAAGCTAAAAGACAATACCTACTATTATAAAATAGAAAAAAATAAAAGACAATTTGTCAATACATTTTCCTCTAACACTAGAAAAATTCTAGGTAAGAGGAAAGATGATAAAAATTTAATCTTTAAAATACCTGAAAAAAAATCTAGCAGAACTAAAGCATTTAAAAAGTGGATAAAAGACGCAAGTGTAAATGAAAGTAAAACATTTAATGATGCAGTAAACACTTATGCTTCAAATATTTATTATAAAACAAAAAATATTTATAAAATTTCAGCAATACTAGGACATGATTCAATACAAAAAACAAAAGAAATATATGAGTATATGAGTGAGCTAGATTATATTAATAAAGAGATGAATATAGATGATATAAAGAATGAAAAAAAAGAGATAAAAACAGATACAAAACTATTTAAAAGAGGAAATCTTTTATCATATAGAAAGGATACATATAAGGATACATAAATATAAATATCTATTTAAATGCAATTAAAAAGTATAATTAATAAAATAAAATAAAAAAAAGAATGAATCAGAA
>CAZGPH010000039.1:0-6311 GCA_964527965.1 uncultured Marinoscillum sp. | reverse complement strand
TTATCTGTTACCTCTCTTGCTATTTTTGCAGACTCAAAATTAAGTTCATATACCAGATCTTGTAATGCATAATCTTCCATTGCAATCGATGTGGAAGAGAAAGTATTTGTCTGTATGATATCTGCACCAGAATCTATATAACCTTTATGGATATCCTTAATTATATCTGGTCGAGTTATGGAAAGAAGATCATTATTACCTTTCAGTAGTATCTCATGATTTTTAAACCTATCACCTCTAAAATCTTCCTCTTCAAGTTTATAGGTTTGTATCATTGTGCCCATTGCACCGTCTAAAACTAGAATTCTAGAATTTAATTCTGAGAATATAGAACTCATCTATTTGTTGGTACTTTAATAAGTCTTCTTGAAAGGTATTCATAAGAACCAAACAAGAAAAGTGAATAAAAAATTGCTCCGCCTAGTGTCCCATAATAGAAAGGAATAGCAGCGACATAACAAGAAATTAATCCAGATATGGTATTAGGATAAAATGTGCTAGAAACCCAAACCCCAAAATTTGAAATAACAAAAAATATAAGAGATGAAGAAATACTTATACCTAATATCTTAGAAACTGAGATATTCTTTAAAGTAAGTCTTCCAAATAAAGTAATTAATATGAAAGACCCATACTGCCAATAGAAACCAGAATAGAATAGTGTAAAGTCACTAAAGTACTCTCCTAACACAAAATTATTAATTATTACATCACTCAACCATAGAGCAAATAATGGCAAAACATATGCCAGATACTTATTATTAAAATATTTTGCTCCAAATAATGCAATAGCACACAATGGAGTAAAATTAGGGTAATGAGGAATTAATCTGGAAAAAGCAACAATTAAAATTAATCCCAATACTAAATAAAAATTGTTATTTCTTGATTCAATCATTCTACCAAACGTCTTCAGTATAGTTTTTATATTCTTCTTTTCCACCTAAAGATTTCCAGTCTGAATCTTGTGTGAGTCTTGAAGATATTCCACCTCTTGGGTTACAGTCCAATACCACTCTTAATCTCTTAGGATCATAAACCTTTAATAAGTCATCATACAAAACATTTATTAACCTTTCGTAAGAAATTATTAAGTCTCTATACTGCTGTAAATAAACCTTTAGTGACTTTAATTCAATTATTGTCTCTCCGGGGTAAAAAAGAATGTAAAGAGAAGCAAAATCAGGTTGCTCATATACTCCAAGAAAAGTTAACTCAGGTTGTTTTATTTTAATCTCATAAGTTTTCTTATCAGGATTAGGAATAGCAACTAATGAGCTATTATCAACGTCTTTATATGTTTTTTTCATAATTCAATTATTTTATTAATTCTTTAATTTTATCAATCATATCTAGTTTCTCCCATGTAAATGTTTCAACATCAAATGATTTAGATTTTCCATCCAAAGAAGAAAATTCTTTTTTAATAACAGAAGGTTTTCTTCCCATATGACCATAAGATGCTGTATCCAGATATATTGGGTTTCTTAACTTTAGTCTGTTTTCAATATCATATGGAGTCATTCCAATATTATTAGTAATTATATTAGAAATTTCAGAATCACTCATCTTACAATTAGAAGTTCCAAAGGTATTTACATAGATACCCATTGGCTTGGCTACACCAATAGCGTAGCTAACTTGAACAAGAATTTCATCACAAATACCAGCTGCACAAATGTTTTTAGCAATATGTCTAGTTGCATATGCAGCACTTCTATCTACTTTACTTGGATCTTTACCGGAAAATGCTCCACCACCATGAGCCCCCTTACCACCATAAGTATCTACAATAATCTTTCTACCAGTTAAACCAGTATCACCATGAGGACCACCAATTACAAATTTACCAGTAGGATTAATATGATAATTAATATTATCATTAAATAGATTCTTATACTGTGGGTTATTATTTAAAAACCTAGGAATAAAAAGATTAACCATATCAGAATTAATTTTTTTAAGCATTTCTGTATCGTTATCAAAATCATCGTGCTGAGTAGAAATAACAATACTATCTATTCTAGATGGTCTACCGTCTTTATATTCTAGGGTAACCTGAGACTTTGAGTCTGGTCTAAGGTACCTTATCTCATCATCTTCCCTTCTTACATCTGCAAGCTCAATTAATAACTTATGAGAAAGGTCAATAGATATAGGCATATAGTCTTCTGTCTCATTTGAAGCATATCCAAACATCATACCCTGATCACCAGCCCCTTGCATTTTTTCATCCGCTCTATCTACACCTTGATTAATATCTGATGACTGAGAATGAAGAGCAGAGAATATCCCACAAGACTGGGCATCAAACTGGTACTCACTCTTATTATATCCAATATCATGAATTACATTTCTTATAATCTTGTCATGATCTATGATAGAATTAGTTTTAATTTCTCCTGCTACAACAACTTGACCAGTTGTAACAAGCGTCTCACATGCAACCTTTGAGTTTTTGTCAAAAGCTAGATAATTGTCTAGAAGCGCATCACTGATTTGATCAGCCATCTTATCTGGGTGACCCTCACTAACAGATTCTGAAGTAAATAAATGTCTCATATCTTATATTTAAAAATTAAAATTTTAATCAAGATTTAGATGGATGAGTATCGATTTTGACTTTGATGCCCACATCACTAAACCACCGCAATCGTTCGGTTGGTATACATTTAAGTATTCTTGATGTGATGCAAATATAATAAGTAAATATTAATATCTATAATGTTCTGGTTTAAATGGACCTTCTATCTTAAGTCCTAAATAATCAGATTGAGTTTTATTTAATTTCTCAAGCTCTACACCTAAGGCATCTAGATGTAACATAGCTACCTTCTCATCTAAGTACTTAGGTAGCATATACACATCGTTTTTATAATTTTTTGAATTGGTCCATAGCTCAATTTGTGCAAGTGTCTGATTTGTAAATGAATTACTCATCACAAAGCTAGGATGACCAGTAGCACATCCTAAATTAACTAACCTACCCTCAGCAAGAACTATAATATCAGTATTATTTTCAAGTGTATACTTATCTACTTGTGGTTTAATTTCTTCTTTAGAATGACCATAATTTTCATTTAACCATGCCATATCTATCTCATTATCAAAGTGACCAATATTACACACAATGGTTTTATCTTTCATTGCAAGGAAAGCTTCCTTTGAGACAATATCTCTATTTCCCGTAGTTGTTATAATAATATCTGCATTTGGAATTAATGTAGACATTTTCTTCACTTCATAACCATCCATAGACGCCTGAAGTGCACAAATTGGATCAATTTCTGTAACACTTACAATAGATCCGGCACCACTAAATGAGGCTGCTGTACCTTTACCAACATCACCATATCCAGCCACTACAACTCTCTTACCTGCAAGCATTACATCCGTAGCTCTTCTAATTGCGTCAACGGCACTTTCTTTGCAACCATACTTGTTATCAAATTTAGACTTAGTTACAGAATCATTTACATTTATGGCGGGTAATGGTAAAGTACCATTTTTTACCCTGTCATATAACCTATGAACTCCAGTAGTTGTCTCTTCAGATAAACCTTTAATATCATTTACTAATTCAGGAAACTTATCTAAAACCATATTTGTCAAGTCACCACCATCATCAAGAATCATATTTAATGGTTTTTTATCTTCCCCAAAAAATAAAGTCTGCTCAATGCACCAATCAAATTCATCTTCATTCATACCCTTCCAAGCGTAAACTGGAATTCCAGCAGCAGCAATAGCAGCAGCGGCATGGTCTTGAGTAGAAAAGATATTACAAGATGACCAAGTTACATCAGCACCTAATTCTATTAACGTTTCAATTAGTACAGCAGTCTGAATTGTCATGTGCAAACACCCAGCAATTCTAGCACCACTTAGAGGTTTAGATTTGCCAAATTCTTTTCTTAATGACATTAAACCAGGCATTTCAGCCTCTGCAAGTTTAATTTCTCTTCTTCCCCACTCTGCTAAATTAATGTCTTTAACTTTATATTTTACGTATTTACTCATCGGTTTTTTCCCATTTATTATTTGACATAAGTTTAAAAGATCCTATATAATTCATATTCCAGTCTTCTGGACCTATGATAGAGAGAAAGAGTGAATTTTCGTTATCATCTTTCTGATATAGATGATAAGTTTTACCTTGAATAGGTTTGAACGAATAGTTTGACTTATATACAAGATCATTCCATTTGAACTCATCTATTAGTTTAGAATATTCCTTTTTAATCTCATTAAATTTTTGTGAGAAATGATCATTTACAGACTTTATAGAATCTGATTCCCATTTCTTAATATCATCTTGTTTAATTACTGGTGATGAAATATCACCTGCATATTTTAATAAGTTTTTTTTCTTTTCTCCCATTTGTGCTGCAAAAGTAAGTTATTATTTGTATTCTACGTGATATTTTATTAAATGATCTATAGGATCTTTAATTATTTTCATGATATTAAAATTATATCCCCTAGACACTTCTTTTATTTCATCAGAAAAGTAGTGAGCAACTGAACCTGATAAGTAGATATTTTTAGTATTATATTTTAATATAATTTCTTTGAAATAATAAGTAAAATGGTCAATTAATAACTTATTTATAATTTTCTCCTTTTTAACAGTATATATGAATTTAGATATTTTAGATATCATATTATATGAATCACCTTTGTAGATATCTCTTAAAAAGTTTTCTTTAATATTAAAATTATCATTAAATGAAATTGATAAATTATTTGGAAATTCATTTCTAAGGTGTTTTTTAAGAAAACTTTTACCCAGAACATACCCTGAGCCTTCATCTCCTAACAAGTACCCTAAAGAATTTATTTTATTTTTAATTTGATTACCATCAAAGTAACATGAATTTGATCCAGTACCTAAAATTGATACTACTCCTTTTTTATCTTTACATAAAGCTCTACATGATCCCAACAAGTCTGAAAATGCATTGACTTTAGTATTTAGGAAATGATTTTTTATAGATTTTTCTACAATACTCTTTGTTTGTAAATTATTAATTCCTGCTCCATAATAACTAATTCTTTCAATTTTAAATGATCTAATAGATTTTTTAAGAGATTCTAAAATTTTATCTAATGAAGATATATTATAAGAATATGGATTAAAACCAGAAGTTTCTATTGTTTTAATTTTAGTTTTATCGACTATAACCCATCTACCCCTAGTTCCACCTACATCAGCAATGATTTCCATAAAAAAACTAATTTTTAATTGTCTCGTTGTATTTTTACATAAATGTATACAATATCATGAATATAGCAATTGTAGGAGGTGGAATCGTAGGTTTATCCCTTGGATATAAACTATCAAAAATTAAAGGAAATAAGATTCATGTATTCGAAAAAGAAAAAGAAGTTGGTTATCATCAGTCTGGAAGAAATAGTGGTGTATTACACTGTGGTTTAGCATATAAACCAGGTTCACTCAAAGCCAAACTAGCGGTTTCTGGAATAAAACAGATGATAGATTTCTGTAAAAAATATAGAATAAACCATGATATATGTGGAAAAATAGTAGTGGCAGGAGATGAATATGAATCAAGATTGTTAGATGATACAGCAAAAAGAGGTAAACTCAATGGTTTATTAGGATTAAAATATCTAAATAATAGTGAACTTAGACAAAGAGAACCATATGTTTCATCACTTAAAACTCTTCTTGTTCCAGAAGAAGGTATTGTAGATTATATGGGAGTAATGATGACTATGAAAGATAAAATTATAAACTCAGGAGGTGATGTATTTCTTAATAAAATGATAAAAAAAATTGAAGAAAAAAAGAATTTAATATATGTAAACAATAATTCAAGTGTTGCTTATAATATAATTATATATACCACTGGTTTACAGTCAGATATAAACTATAAAAAATTTACTAAAAATAAATTAAAAGCTAAAATTGTTCCATTTAGAGGGGAATACTATACCTTAGAAGATCATGCAAAAAAATTAGTAAATCACCTCGTCTACCCAGTAGGAAATCCAAAGTTTCCTTTCCTTGGAGTTCACTTCACAAGGATGATTAATGGAGACAGAGAAGTAGGCCCAAATGCTGTCCTTGCATTCAAGAGAGAGGGGTATAAAAACTCTGACATATCATTAACAGAAATGATTGATTATCTTGGCTACTCCGGATTTTTAAAATTTATAGGAAAAAACTTTACATTTTGTGTTAATGAATTTTCTACTTCTATACTAAAATCTTCCTTTTTAAAGAAAACACAGAAATTAATACCAGAAATTAGAGGAAATGATATTAAAAAAGGTCCTGCAGGGGT
>CAZGPH010000038.1:0-7107 GCA_964527965.1 uncultured Marinoscillum sp. | reverse complement strand
AATTTACAATTAATACTTTCTTAAATCAATTACTTTAAATAAATAAAAAAAGCCCCTTAAAAAGAGGCTTTATTCATTAGCAAAATAAAATTATTGAGCTACTATATACTTTAAGTTTTCAAAGGTAAAGTCGTGAACTTGTTTTGTTTCTCCTCTATCCTTAAAGAATTTTTGCATTGCATCTGGATATTTTGTTTCTATATCATTTAATAGCTGTAAGTGATCATCAAGATCTTTTCCAGATACTAATACCCAGTGAGTAGCCCCATTTGGTTGATTTATATCATACGTGCCAAATCCATTGAATCTCCCTCCAAACACTTGAGGAACAGACTCAACTAATTCTTTGTGTGCTTTCTGAAATGCAGCAGGGTCTTCTGGAGTAATGTCCCATATATGAACATATGGTGTTTCTTTCATGTCACCTTCAACCCAATTTATCATTCTACCTGAGTATGACATTCCCCATTCCTCTACATATCCTCTGAGCTGACTTCTGAAATTTGATTGCTCATAATCTGCTAATTCTCCATCTACCATTCCTCTTTTTCCAAGCTCCCACAACCATACGATTCTGTGAGTCATACCTTCTGGTCTCCCGTGTCTTAGTTTTTCTAATACCACGCCACCAGATTTCATCTTATTTTCAGTGTAGTACGTCTCAAGTAAGTTACCAATCTGCCACTCAGAATTTTCTTCAGCCTTAACATATACAACATTATAGGCCATCTGCTGAGCGATTATGTCTGTACTAAATATTAATAGTACAATTAATAATAATTTTCTCATATTTATTTTTTTAAGTTTGAATTATCGGTTAATCTAGTTAATATTTTTTATGAAATAATGAAATTTAATTACAAAATATACATATCTGTAATTCTTTTTTTACTTGTTGTTTATACCAACTATTTAGCTAATGCATTGCCTATAGGTGGGGTAACAACTGGTGAGGTTTCTGATTTACTGGATAATTTATTTACTCCTACTGGTTTTACGTTTTCTATTTGGGGAATTATCTATTCAGCACTTTTAGTTTTTTTAATAAGTATTTTTTGGACACCAAACAACCTAAAACCTTTTATTATAAAAATTCTTTTTCTGTTTAACATTAACTGCTTACTTAATATTTCATGGATTTTTGTATGGCATTATAATGTGTTTCCTCTCTCGCTTATTATAATGTTATGTCTTCTATATACCCTTATTCTCATTTCAAGAATAATAAATCAACATTATAAAGACTTTAAATCTTCTTATCTGTATAACATAACATCTTTTTCTTTTAATATCTACTTTGGGTGGATAACAGTAGCTACAGTTGCAAATTTTACTGGTTTATTAGTTTCATATGAATGGGGTGGGTTTGGTATATCTCATGAGGTATGGACCTCAATAATAATACTAGTAGCAATTGCTATTGCTTCTTTTACATTTATTAAGAATAAAGCTATATGGTATCTTTTACCAATTATATGGGCTTTCTATGGTATATATTATAAACACAGTTCTGGAAATTTAGAAGGATATTATCCTCTTATTATATATGCTCTATTATTTGGAATAAGCGTTTTATTATTCTTGCTATTAAGAAATTTATATTATTATTTAATTAAGATTTAATTAAGTCTCAACTTTTTTAGTTTGACAATATCATCTCTTGTATCTACATTTATCCTCAATTTAAAATTTAACAATATGAAAAATTATATTTTATTATTAACTCTATTATTTTCATTTTCTGTTTCAGCTCAAGACTTATATTGGTATGATGTTCTTCTTGATGTGAAAAATGAAAGTGCAAAAGATTTTGAAAAGGCAGTAGATGATTACTATACTTCAGTTGATTTTCCTGAAGGTGTTTCTATGACTCTATCAAATATTGCAATGAAAGGACAGGGTTTTAAAGAAACTCATATTTTGAGTTTTGTTAGTCCATCATCTCAGTCATTAGCAGACTTGAGATCATCTCTAAGTGGAAAAAAATGGGATGACTATATTGATATAGTAAGACCACTTATTAATTCAGCTAGGACTGCTGTAGGAAATGCATCAAATCCTCAAAATGAAGATCAGATTAATCCTATAGGTCAAGCATGGTGCTTTAAAGTTGATAGTAAGAATATTCCAGCTTTTTCAGCAGGATTTTCAAAATTGATGGAAACATTTAATTTTCCTGGATTTGTTGCTCTTGCTCAAGTTACTCATGGCCTAAGTAATGGCGAAAATGTCATTATTTATGGGACTTACAGTAGTTTAAATGATGCATTTACATTTGGACCAAAAAATGAAGCTGAGGCTAGTGCTTTTGCGGAGTTTGGCGAACTTACTAGTGGTATTTCAGAGTTTACTCAGACATGGACAAGGGTAAAAATCAAAGAATTTAATTAAAATTATTTTCTACTTTTTAGTAAAAAAAGTCACCTAAATAGGGTGGCTTTTTTTTTAAATACTGTAGTGATTCTTAACTTATTCCATGGTATAAATTAACTTCTCAATCTTATTAGACTTAGCTACTAATACATTCTCTTTAAAAAGCATTAATCCTTTCCCTCTATTATATTTTTTACCAGTTCCATCCCAAACTAAAGACATTTTTTCTCCTTGATAAGATATATTGTCAACAGCAAACCAATCCCAATTATCTGGAATAAGAGGGTTTATCTCAATCGTATTATTTAGTTGAGGTTTAATACCTAATAGGTCAGATAGTATGAGATCTGTGAATCCAGAGTGATTATAATCTTTTCCTCTCTCTACTCCTCCTTTGTCATCAGACCATCCGTTACCTTCCCAATCTTTTAATCTTGTTCTAGAAATCCAATCTCCATTATATGGATTTAGATTTTCATCGATCCAATTAATTATTTCTCCCTTATCATTCTCTATCTTATGCTGTCTAGCATACTGTAACAGTAGATTATAATAATCACCCTTACTGATAGTTTTGTTATGAGAATAGTTATTTAAAAAGTTAGATAAGGCCTTAAGAGTCTGAGTAGTCGCAAATGGCCAGGAGGGTCCATTCCATTGACATTCGTGACCTTCATAGCTTACTTTAAAATAGGGGTCAGACTGTTCAGTAACTGTAAGCCCAATAGGTGCCAAAAAGCTAGAAGTATCAATTATTTTTTCCCATGCAGTTGCGTATTTAGGATTATCATCTGGTAAATTGAAATACCATGGCACATATCCAATTAATTCTCTGACATCTAATGGCTCTGAATTTTCATTGTAGTTTTTAGGTAAAACAGTAAAAAAGTTTAAGTCCTTATTCCATAAGGCTCTCTGAACTTCTTTTTTTATTTCTTTCGCTTTTCTTTCATATTTTTTTCCATTTTCAATATCATTATTCATATATGAAATTTTTGATATTGCATCTGCATCTGCATACATATAGCTATTTATCGTTGGTCTTACTGACTGTATGCCAAATATTTCAGTACCGTTATTTAATTTTCTCCCACTTGCTGTTAATTCCATTCCATCTCTGTCGTCATATTGAAAAAAAAGTATCTTATCTTTTTCTTTTCTTATTTTTTCCCACTCGTTGTAATTATTAATAAGCGGTTTTAGTTGCTTTGACATTATAGAATCATTTCTATGGATATTATGAAAGGCTAAAGTTGCGTCTGCAACCCAAAAACTGTATTGTCTAATACCGTCTCCAGATTTATTTAACCAAAAATCTATGTATTCTGAGATATATTTTGAGTCTTTGAGCCACCTTCCCTCATAAATATGGTGACCAGCAGGACAATTAATCGTGTTGTGTTTCTTAGACCAAGATACATTAGGTAAAAATTCTGTTATAACAAATCCATCTTCGGTTGATTTAATATGTTTTCTAAATGTCCACCATCTGAAGTAATAGGTCTCTTCTATTTCTTTGTTGGGGATATCAATTAGAGGAATGTTTTCACTTAAAAATTCTAATGCTTTATTATTTGGGATATGTTGTTTATATAATTCATTATCAGATTTATTAAATGAATCAACATATGACTTTAGTTTAGACCTCTTAACTATTTCTATTCTATCTCCAATGTATAAAACCAAAATAGTAATAAAAGCTATGATAAGAATTGATATAAATCTTTTCATACCTTAATATAAAAAAAATAAGAATGTAAAGAAAAAAAAGGGATGGACGTGACTCGCACAATCTCTATCATTAGTTAAAATTCAATGATTTTATAGTAAGGACGACCAAAAGGACAACTTAATATTTTTATTATATTTGAGAAGATGAGTTCCTGTTATCGGGAAAAATAGACCTATAAACAGGAGATTTATTCCACATATAAGGAGTTGTGCTTCATTATGACAAACTACTAACCAATGATAAAACTTTTTAGATACACATACTACAATCTCCTTTCTTTATGCCTTCTTGTATCATGTGGAATACAAGAAAAAAATCAACCAGATATTAAATTCGATTTTGACGGCTCTATAAAACATGAGAATTATCAACTCAAAGGGAAAGGCTTTGCCTACAATAAAGGAATTGATGGACAAGCATTAGTTCTTAATTCAAATACGGGTTATAATTCCTTAGAGTTAAATAATCTATCCCTTGACGGAACCAAGGATTTTTCTATTCAATGCTGGATAAAAACAACGTCTAATAACTCTACAGTTTTCCTTTCTCAAAAGGATTTTAATAATAAGAGCATCATAGCTCAAAAAAATGCAGGATGGGCATTATATAGTTCAAAGGGAACATTTGGTTGGAGTATTGGATCTGGAAAGCGAAGAATTAACTATGAGCGAGATAATGGAGAGAATATGCCAGTTGATGATGGTAATTGGCATCAAATTACAATGACATTTAGTAAAGAAAATTCAGAATTTCGATTGTATTATGATGGCCACAACAAAGCCATATATAAAGTAAATTTTGATTTTTCAAACAAGAATCCTTTCAGAATTGGTACCGTTGAAAACACTTCTAACTATGTAAATACATATTCTCCTGATATTAAAAATGGATTAAAATTATTGCAAGAACTTGTTGATGAGTTTAATGCATTAGGCCTAGAATCATTAAAAAATAAAGAATTCTTAGACCTTATCGTAGATCCTGAAGATTTGCTTGCAAGAAAATTAGAGATTGTGAAAGAAAAAACAAAACTTAATAAAGGCAGCTTATCCAAAGTGTTAGATCTTAGAAAAGAAATGGGAGCAAACCCATATACTGTTTTTCAGAATATGGAATTAACAGTTCTTAAACCTATAAATAAAATTTATAGCTTACAAGACGGAAAAGTTGTTATTAATGAATCTGCTGGAAAATCTTTTACAAATAGTGAGCGACTATTTCCATCGGACTTTAAGATGGATAAATTATATATATGGCGAAAAACAATAAATGAAGAGGAAGTATTAAATAGTTATAAAAAACATAAAAAGATAGAACCATATAAATTATCCAAAAATCTTAAAAACCTTAATGTTGGTGTTTGGAATATTTGGCATGGCGGAATACACTGGTCATTAAAAAAAGATGGCTGGGATTCTCGAATGAGAATCGTTGAAATCATTAAAGAGAAAAATTTAGATATTGTTTTATTACAAGAAACCTATTCAAGTGGAGACTTTATCGCAGCTGAATTAGGATATTATTTTACTACTACATCAGATTGGGATTATAAATATCAAGGAGCCAATATTTCAGTAATTAGTCGTTATCCAATTAAAGAAGTAAAGGTAGCTGAGGAAACGGAATTTAATAATGTTGCCGTTAAAATTTCGATAAGTAAAACTCAGGAGGTTTGGGCAATGTCTAATTGGTATGGAATGAATAACTTTCCTAAAGTTTTTGATTTTCATAATTCTAGGTTTAAGGGTTCAGATAGTATTCCAGTATTTTTTGGAGGAGATTTCAATGCTGTCCCACATACAGATGGCGGAAAAAGTCCCGCATCTAAAAAAATGATAGAAGAAGGGTTTATCGATGCCTACAGAAATATGTATCCAGATGTTAAAAAATATCCTGGATTTACTCATATGGAAGATCTTAGAATCGACCAACTTTATTATAAAGGGAAAGGGTTAAAAAATAGCTTTACAGAAGTCATTTCAACATGGCCTTCAGGTTTTCCTTCTGACCATTTTTTAATTGTATCAAAGTTTGAATTAACAACTTCTGAAGAAAATGTTATGAATATTGAAAAATAAGCGGGATGGACGGGACTCGCTCAATCGCTCTTGTTTAGATCAAATTTAATGATTTTTTAGTTAGGACGACCAAAAGGACGACCGAATATTTTATTATATTTAAGTATGATTTTAATTATAGCGAATCTTGATTAAATACTTTAAAAAAATCAGACTAGATAAAATCTTACAGAATAAGATGGGAGATTACTATAAATATGCCGTAGGTGAAATTTTTTTCGTTGTATTTGGTATTCTTATTGCCTTGAGTATTAATAACTGGAATGAGGAAAGAAAGAATATTTTAAATGAAAAAAATATAATTAAAAATATTGTAGAGGACTTGAAATTGGATTCCGTCCACATACTCAAGTCATTAGACGAGGTGAGATCACAACTCAAAGTGGTTGATGAAATAATTTCCATGTCTTTAAATAAAGGTGTTATTAAGGATTATAACTCCATTGGTTTACTTCGGTTTTCATCTGATTTTAGACCTATTACTCAGAAAAATCATTCTTTATTTATTAGTAATATGAAAAATGAGGAAGTAAGAGAAAAAATTCAAAATTATTTTTTAGAAGAAGATAAGGTGTTAGATATCTTTATTGAGTACGTTGATATAATTCATAAGAAAGTTAGGCCATATCTAAGTGAAACTGGCATGCACAATCTTGAATCACTTTATGATGAAAACTCTACTGTTAATTTAAAGTCAGATGTTTTAATATCTCAGTTATCAAATATTAAATTTCAGCAGCTACTCTATGAGAGAAGACTTAAATCAGATTCTTTTGAAAACCTGTTAGGTAATCTAAAAACAGAAAATGAAAAACTAGTAAATTATCTTAATTCATTTAATGAGTAAATTATATTGTCTTTTTATATTTTTTTTGATTTTTATGAAATATTAAATTGATAAATGAAGACGAAACCTCATTTTAA
>CAZGPH010000037.1:0-7723 GCA_964527965.1 uncultured Marinoscillum sp. | reverse complement strand
TTGAATCATATGGGAAAAAATCAATTACAGGTAGAACTAAGACAATAAATAGTTTATCTGAAAGTTTAAGGTTTGCAATTGTTAGCTGTAGTGATTACCAAAGAGGCTATTTTAATTCATATTCTTCTATTTCAGATGAAGAAAATCTTGACGCGGTTATACATCTGGGAGATTATATTTATGAGTATAAATCAAGAGACTATAGTAATGGTATATTCGACAGGCTACATTTGCCTGATAAAGAGCTTATTACTTTAGGTGATTATAGAACCAGACATTCTCAATATAAACTTGATATAGATTTAATAGAGGCTCACAGAAACCATCCTTTTATTTTAATTTGGGATGATCACGAAACTTCTAATAATACATATAAGGGCGGTGCAGAAAATCATCAGGAGTCAGAAGAAGGTGATTTTGATGAAAGAATTTCTGCTGCATTGAAGGCTTATTATGAATGGCAACCTATAAGGGAAAACTCTAAGCCATATAGAAATTTTAGATTTGGTGAAATTGCTGATATCATTATCTTGGAGGAAAGACTGGAAGGTAGGACTAAGCAGGCAGTGAGTCTTGATGATTCGACATTGTTTGAATCAAATCGTTCTATGCTAGGGGATATTCAGCTAAATTGGTTTCTAAATAAATTATCAGATTCAGAAAGTCAATGGAAAATAATTGGAAATCAAGTAATATTCTCTTACTTAAATTATGGTAGACCTGACTTTAATATCAATCTTGATTCTTGGGATGGGTATCCTGTTGAAAGACAGAAGATAGCTGATCATATTAATTCAAATAATATTAAAGATGTTGTTTTTGTCACGGGAGACACTCACAGGTCCTGGGCCTTTGAAGTTAATCATATTCCATTAGAATCTAATATGCCAATTAAACCATATGCTATAGAGTTTGGGACTCCAAGTATAAATTCAGGAAATTCAGATGAATGGTCACCAAACATTCCTATTCAAAAAATAATCGATCATGAGAATTATATTATGGATCCTTCAATGAATCCTCATCTAAAATATACAAACTCTAGAGATCATGGATATATGCTTCTTGACATAAATAAAGAAAAAGTTATTGCAACTTGGAAATATGTGGAGACTCTCATTAGGAGAGATAAGTCTATCAAAGAAGTTAAAAAAATAGAAAGCATTTCAAAAAGTAATACATTGAAATTAGTAAATAAATAAAGAGTTTTTGGTTAGTTTATTATATCACGTATTTTCAAAGTTACCTATGAGAATATTATATATTCTCTCTGATTTATTTAATTATACTTTTGCGTCTCAATACAGAAAAAAAGTTGTAGTAAATAACCTCTCTAATTCATTTCCTTCATTAAGCTCAAAAAAAATAAAAAAAATCAAGAATACTTTTTATAAAAATTTTTGTGATTTAGTTTTTGAGACTATAAAATCAATTTCAATTAAAGAGAGTGAGCTAAAGAAAAGGGTAAAGTTCAAAAATATGCATCTTATTAATAAGCATATTAAAAATAATGAGAGGGTTGTGGTATTGACGTCTCATCAGTGTAATTGGGAGTGGTTACTTCTAGCTGCAGAACTCAACTTAGATTCTAATCTTCATGTTATATATAAAAAATTAAAAAATATAAAGTTTAATGATTTAATGTATAGATCTAGATCTAGATTTGGATCTATTTTAGTGGAATCTAGAGAAGTAATAATGTACCTAAAAAACAAATTAGATAAAGTAAAGGTCTTAGCGGTTGTAGCTGATCAATCTCCTAGGTTAAATAGTAGAAAAATTTGGTCAAAAATGCTAAATCAGGAAACTGCATTTCTAGAGTCTATAGAGTTTATTCCTAGGTTTACAGATAGTTATGTATATTTTGCGTCTATGAAAAAAACTTCTAGAGGAAGATATGAAGTTAATCTTGAGCATATTACAAACTCAAAAATATCTAGAAAAAATCAAATTTTAGAAAGGTATATTTCTTGTATGGAAACTCAAATAAATGAAAATCCGGGTGAATGGTTATGGTCACATAGGAGATGGAAATTAACTCCTGAAAATAATCAATAAATTAATTTTTATTTGGCTAATTTTGAGTCATTAATTATGGATAAAATAAGAAATTTTTGCATTATAGCTCATATAGATCATGGTAAGAGTACTCTAGCAGATAGGTTGTTAGAATTTACTCAAACGGTAGACTCTAGGGATATGACTAATCAGCTACTTGATAACATGGATCTTGAGAGGGAAAGAGGGATTACTATTAAGTCTCATGCAATTCAGATGATACATAAAGTAAATGGCAGCTCTTACACACTTAATTTAATTGATACTCCAGGTCATGTAGACTTTTCTTATGAGGTATCTAGATCAATTGCGTCTTGTGAAGGAGCTTTGCTAATCGTTGATGCTTCTCAGGGTATACAGGCTCAGACAATTTCTAATCTTTATTTGGCATTAGAACAAGGTCTAGAAATTATCCCTATTCTTAATAAGATTGATCTTCCTGGTGCTATGATTGAGGAGGTATCAGACCAAGTTATTGATTTAATTGGTTGCCAGAAGGAAGATATTTTACATGTAAGTGCAAAAGATGGGATTGGTATTGAAAATCTTGTTAATGAAATAATAAAAAAGGTTCCGTCCCCAGAAGGTGATAGTGGTAAGGAGTTACAAGCTATGATTTTTGATTCTGTATATAATTCTTTTAGAGGTATTGAGGTTTTATTTAGAGTTTTTAATGGAAAAATAAGAAAGGGGGACAAAGTAAAATTTGTAAATACAGGTAGAGAGTATGATGTCGACGAAATTGGAATTCTTAAACTTGAAAAGGAATCTAAAAATGAGATTTCTTCAGGAAATGTTGGGTATTTAATTTCAGGAATTAAAAATGCTAAAGAAGTTAAAGTTGGAGATACTATTACCCATTCTAAAAATGATACTATAGATGCAATTAAAGGTTTTGAAGATGTTAAGCCTATGGTTTTTGCTGGTATTTATCCAGTAGATAGTTCTGATTACGAAGAATTAAGAAATTCTTTAGAAAAATTACAGTTGAATGATGCATCTCTGGTTTGGGAGCCTGAGACATCTGCTGCATTAGGATTTGGATTTAGATGTGGGTTTTTGGGGATGCTACATATGGATATAATTCAAGAAAGGTTAGATAGAGAGTTTAATATGTCTGTTATAACTACTGTTCCTTCTGTAGAGTTTAAGTGTTATAAAACTAATGGAGAAACTATAAATATATATGCTCCATCTGAGATGCCAGAGCCAAATGAGATATCTAAGATAGAAGAGCCAGTTATATCAGCTCAAATTATTACTAAATCCAATTACATAGGAGGTATAATTAAATTATGTATAGACAGAAGGGGAGTTTTGAAAAATCAAGTTTATTTATCAAAAGATAGAGTTGAATTATCTTTTACTTTGCCTCTTTCTGAAATAGTATTTGACTTTTATGATAAGTTAAAATCAATCTCTCGAGGATATGCGTCTTTAGACTATGAGTTATCAGGATTTTTAGAGTCTAAAATGTCAAAATTAGATATTATGTTAAATGGTGATAAGGTAGATGCACTTTCTGCTATAGTTCATAGGGATAAAGCATATTCTTGGGGTAAAAAATTATGTGAAAAGTTAAAAGAGTTATTACCCAGACAGATGTTTGAAATTGCAGTTCAAGCATCTATTGGAAATAAGATTATTTCTAGAGAGACTGTAAGAGCACTAAGAAAAAATGTTACTGCTAAGTGTTATGGTGGTGATATTACTAGAAAAAGAAAGTTATTAGAAAAACAAAAGAAGGGAAAGAAGAGAATGAGACAAGTGGGTAATGTTGAAATTCCTCAAAATGCATTTTTAGCTGTATTGAAGATAGATGAGTAAAATAATAGACGGAATTAAGATCTCTAACGAAATAAAGGATGAGATAAGTAAAAAAATATCTATAGCAATTGATAAAGGTCATAGACCCCCGTCTCTCAAGATAATATTAGTTGGTGGCCATGGGCCTAGTAGAATATATGTTAATGCTAAACTAAAAGCTTGTGAGGCTGTCGGAATAGATGCAGAATTGATAAGTTTAAACGATAACATTAATCAAGAAGATTTATCAGATTTAATAAATAATCTGAATACAGATAATGATGTTGATGGTTTTATTGTGCAATTACCACTTCCCGACAATATTAGCGTTCAAAAAGTCATTGAACATATTCATCCCTCAAAAGACGTAGATGGTTTTACTAATGATAATATTGGAAGTATAACTTCTACCAAAAAAAAGTTAATGCCAGCAACTGGTCTTGGAGTTATGACCTTAATTGAAAGGTATGCTATTGATATTGAGTCAAAAAAATGTGTTGTGATTGGATCAAGTAGAAATGTTGGTGGAGCAATTGCTCAGATGCTTGTGCAGAGAGAGGATGTTACTGTTACTGTATGTAATAGCAAGACAAAAAACCTAAAATCAATCACTATCGATGCTGATTTAATCATATCTGCTGTAGGGATACCTAACCTTGTGACAGAAGATATGGTCAAAGAGGGAGTGTCAATAATTGATGTTGGTATTTCTAGAGTTGAAGACTCTTCAAAAAAGTCCGGCTATAAAATTGTAGGTGATG
Source organism: uncultured Marinoscillum sp. (assembly GCA_964527965.1). Taxonomy (GTDB): domain Bacteria; phylum Bacteroidota; class Bacteroidia; order Cytophagales; family MED-G16; genus MED-G16. The sequence continues at coordinate 3,098 of CAZGPH010000037.1, read as the reverse complement.
TTGATTTTGAAAATATTTATAATAAAGCAAATCTGATTACTCCCGTTCCTGGTGGAGTTGGACCTATGACTATTGTTTCTCTTCTTCAGAATACATTAAAAGTATATTGTGACAAGTTTAAAATCTAATTCTTTAATTCCAATTATGGAATCTTTCTATAGTATCCAGGGTGAAGGATTTCATTCTGGAAAGCCCGCATACTTCATTAGATTATCAGGATGTGATGTGAACTGTCACTGGTGTGATGTGAAAGAATCATGGGAAATTTCAAAAGAACAGTATACAAAAATAGATGACATCGTAAATAAAGTGAAAAAAACATCAGCTAAATTAATAGTGATTACAGGGGGTGAGCCTTTAATGCATGATTTATCTGATCTAACTAAAGCTCTTAAAAAAGAGGATAAGATAGTTCATATAGAGACATCTGGCACGCATCCTTTTACGGGAGACTTTGATTGGATTTGTTTCTCTCCAAAAAAGTTCAAAAAACCTTTAGAAATTTATTTTTCAATTTCGGACGAATTGAAAATTATTATTTGTAATAAATCAGATTTTAAATGGGCAGAGCAGCTCTCAAAAAAGGTTAAGAAAAATACAAAGTTAATAATGCAACCAGAATGGTCAAGAGAAGAGTCCATTAGTCCATTAATTTTAGAATATATTAAATTAAATCCTAAATGGAGGATTTCAGTTCAGACTCATAAGTATCTTAATGTTGAATAATATCTATATAGGTTTCTTACTTTCTTTCTTTGTTATCTCAGGTAATATTTATTCCCAAAAACTAAAAAAATTTGAAAAATTTTATAGTGAAGGGAATGAAATGTTTAGAATCGGTGAATTCGATAAGGCTATTGATTTTTTTAATAAATCACTGAAGTTAAATCCCTTGTTTTGTCCATCAATATATAAATTAGGGTTATCGTATAAAAAAAATAATAATTTTAAAAAATATGAAGAAAATTTTACTAAATACATAGAAATAAACTGTATTAATTATAATGATGAGGTAAGTTTTGGTTTAGGGGAGTATAATTTTTTAAAAGGAATGCTTAAAAAATCTAGTGATTTCCTAAGCCTTATAGAAGATACATTGAAATTTATTGATTATTCTAGAATTAAAAATAATATAGAATTTAATTTAAATTCAAATATTAAATCGGTGATTGATTTCTCAGTGGAAGACACTCTGAAAAATTTCTTTTATCAGTATTCCCCATTTTATGATAAAAAATCTAGCAAAATATATTTCACTGTGCGTAAGGGTGATAGGTTATTTGACGACGAGAACATTTTTACTGTTAGATATAAAGATAGAAAAACCTTTGGTGCTATGCCATTTGAATTTCTAAATACAGAAAACAATGAGGGTACTGTCTCACTTTCAGGTAGTGGGGACTATTTAGTATTTACCTACTGTGTTATGGATTTTAAGAAAAACTCATGTGATTTATATTATTCTCAAAAAGTAAATGGTGCGTGGGAATCTCCTAAAAAGTTTAATGATAAAATTAATTCTGAGTTTTGGGATTCTCAGCCCAACTTATATAATGATATACTTTTTTTTGTATCAAATAGGCCTGGGGGTAAAGGAGGAAGAGATATATACTTCAGTAAAAGATTGGGTGATAATGAATGGGGTCAAGCTAAAAACCTAGAAGTGATAAATAGTCAACATGAAGATATATCACCAATTATGTTTAATGGAGTTTTGTATTTTGCCTCAGATAGATCAGAGTCATATGGTGGATATGATATTTTTTACAGTTCAAGTCCATTTGATAAAAAATCATTTTCTAAGAATGTTGGTTCCAAAGTAAATTCCTATCTAGATGAGATTTCAATATTTGTTTCTGAAAATATTTTTATGTTGACCCAAGAAGATAAATTAAATCCTAATTATAAAAGTCAGATATTTATTGGCTCTGCTAATTTAACTCATCCAGAAAAAAATAAAATTTCATTTGTAAGTATTGACTCTAGTGAGATGAAGGTTGTAGATAGTGACTTGTATCTAATTAGTGAGGGAATTAAAAAAGTTATTAAAAAAGACGAAAGTCTTATTGATGCATCATATAAAAACGCATTAGTTTTAGTAGAATCTCTAGGCTATTTTCCGAAGGTGTTAGAAATAAAGAATGATTCTATGACGGTATACATGAGGAAAATTAAAGAAAAATTTATCCTTGAAAATATCTATTTTGATTTTGATAGTTATGAACTTAATATTGAGTCAAAAAAATACTTAGATATAATATATCTATGGCTAAAGGATAATGACCAATTAAAAATTGAAATATCAGGTCATACAGATAAAACTGGAGATGGTGAATACAACTTTCAATTATCTAAGAATAGGGCTCATTCAGTTTATAATTATCTTAAAAATAAAGAGCATAATTTTTATAATTTATCTTTCAAAGGGTATGGTAGTTCTGTCCCGGTCGAAAAGAATTATGAAGGTGTTAAAAACAGAAGAATTGAATTTAGGATTTTAAATAATTAAAAATATTGAATAATTAGATGTTAAATCTATGTTAATTCGCTGTTATATAAATGATAAAAAAAATGAGAAATGTCATTGATTTCTCAATAGTAATTATTAAAATAGCTATCGGGTTTTTTGTTAAAAAACCTTAAAATATTTGTTTCCTTGCTCTAAATGAAGATTTTGGGTTGGGGAGCGTGTCTTTGTTTTAGACTTTTTTTGCCATTTTTGGTAAAAAATGTTCAAAATCAAAGGTTATTATTGTTAAACAACTATTAATTAAATTAAAATTAAACTATGTTTAGATTTATACTAGTTAGTTTCATGTTCTTGGCTTCAAATGTTTGGGCTCAAGACAGAACTATCTCGGGTACGGTATCATCTGATGAAGACGGAAGTGGTCTTCCCGGTGTTAACGTTATCCTTCAAGGTACAACTGTTGGTACTACTACAGATGTCAACGGTTCCTATTCACTAGATGTTCCTAGTGACGGAAGTACCTTAGTATTTTCATTTATTGGTTTAGCGTCGCAAGAAATTGCAATTGGCTCTAGATCAGTGGTGGATGTAGTTATGAGCTCTGATGTTGAAGAACTTCAAGAGGTTG
>CAZGPH010000036.1:0-7977 GCA_964527965.1 uncultured Marinoscillum sp. | reverse complement strand
GACCTCCTGAACCACAATCAGGCGTTCTAACCAACTGAACTACAACCACCATTTTGAATCAGCAAATCTAGAATAATGTTATTACTAAGACAAATTTTCTAATCTCTATTGAATTCCATTCTTACGCCAGAAGGCTCTCCATTAATTTGTCCATTTTTATAAATGTGCTGACCTGAGACTATGGTATGAATTATTTTAGAATGAAACGTTTCGTTTTTAAGTGGGCTCCAATTACATTTAGATAGTATTTTTTCTTCGGATACTTTTGTTTCAGCTTCTTGATCAAATAACACTATATCAGCAAAATATCCCTCCCTTATATACCCTCTGTCCTTAATTTGGAATAATTCTGAGACACTGTGAGATGTTTTTTGGACTATCTTCTCCAATGAGAATTTATTCAATTTATTCATTTCAAGAAGTAGCGGTAATGAGTATTGAATTAATGGACCTCCAGAAGGGGCTCCCATGTAATTATTAGACTTTTCTTCAAGCGTATGTGGAGCGTGATCAGTTGCGATAACATCAATTATATTTTTATTTACTGCGTCAATAATAGCTTCTCTATCATCAATAGTTTTTATAGCAGGATTCCATTTTATTAAACTTCCAAGTTTCTCATAATCACCATCGGAGAACCACATATGATGAAGACATGCCTCACATGTTATATTCTTTTCTTTTAATGGAATATCTTGAAATAATTCTAACTCTTCTTTTGTAGATATGTGAAGGACATGAAGCCTTGCGTTATGTTCTTTAGCTAACGATATTGCGTGAGAGGATGACTTATAACAAGCCTCTCTAGACCTTATAATAGGATGCTGATCAAAAGGGATATTATCTCCATATTTTTCTTGAGCTATCTTCAAATTTGAATTTACCGTTTGCTCGTCTTCGCAGTGAGTAGTTATAATTACCTCTGAGTTTTTAAAGATATCGTTCAAAGCCCTTTCTTTATCTACAAGCATATTACCTGTTGAGGATCCCATAAATATCTTTACTCCACAAATATTTTTTTTATCTAACCTCTTTACTTCTTCAATATTATCATTACTTGCTCCAAGGTAAAATGAATAATTTCCAAAAGAATTGTTATGCCCAATAAGGTACTTCTTCTCTAATTCCTCATTTGTAATTGCGTTAGGAATAGTGTTGGGCATCTCCATGAATGAAGTAACTCCGCCAGCTACTGCAGCCATTGACTCGGTATATATATTACCCTTATGAGTTAGGCCTGGCTCTCTAAAATGTACTTGATCATCAATCAGTCCTGGAATAAGAAATAGTTTTTCTGCCTCAATAATATCACACCTATAGTCTACTGATATTTCTTTATCTATTTTTTCTATTCTTTTATCTCGAATTAAAACATCACAAACTTTTCTGGAATTCTCATTAACTATTGTGGCATTTTTTATAAGAATAGGTCTCATCTTAATATTTAATTCTAATACAAATTTATATTAATACTGTTAATAGATATTCTTTAGTCTAATCAATTTTATTTTTCAACTTTGTGTATAGATTTGCGTATACTTTTTTTATAAAAAATTATGGCAAATATTTCATATAATTCTGACGAATTTTCTCCTAGACATAACTCTATATCATCTGAAGATCAGAGGGCGATGTTAGATAAAATCGGAGTTGAATCATTAGACAAACTTATTGACCTCACTATACCAAATTCTATAAAGTTAGAGAATGATCTAAATTTAGAAAGCCCAAAAACCGAGTCTGAATTTCTATCCTCTTTCAAATCTCTAATGTCATATAACAAAAAATATAAGTCTTATATAGGAATGGGATACTACGACTGTATCACTCCAAATGTAATAAAGAGAAATATTTTAGAAAACCCTGGCTGGTATACAGCTTACACACCTTACCAAGCTGAGATTGCTCAGGGTAGAATGGAAGCTCTTATTAATTATCAGACGATGGTAACGGATCTTACTGCAATGGAAATATCAAATGCATCTCTTCTAGATGAAGGAACTGCAGCTTCTGAGGCTATGACTATGTTCTATAGAGTCAGAAAAGGTCCTAAAAAGCAATCAAATAAATTTTTTGTTTCTAATAAAATATTTCCTCAAACTATAGAGATTCTAAAGACTCGATCAGAACCGTTAGGTATAGAACTTGTAATTGATGATTTAGAAAAATTTGAAAGTGACGATCAATATTTTGGTGCTTTATTTCAGTACCCTGATTCTGATGGAAATGTCATTGACTTATCTGAATATATAGAGAAAGCAAAAAGCAATTCTATTTTCACATGTGTTGCCTCAGACTTGATGAGTCTTGTACTTCTGATGCCACCTGGAGAGATGGGTGCAGACGCCGTAGTTGGAAACTCTCAAAGGTTTGGAGTGCCTATGGGTTATGGTGGTCCCCATGCAGCTTTTTTTGCTACTAAAGAAGAATTCAAAAGACACATACCTGGAAGAATTATCGGGGTAAGTGTAGACTCTTCTGGAAACAGTGCTTACAGGATGGCTCTTCAAACAAGGGAGCAACATATTAAAAGAGACCGTGCTACTTCAAATATTTGTACGGCTCAGGTTTTACTTTCAGTGATGGCAGGTATGTACGTTGTTTATCATGGTAAAAAAGGTCTAGTTAAAATTGCAAGTAAAATAACAGAGTTAACTCAACTTCTTAATGACGGCCTAAATAGCTTGGGGTATGTCCAAGAAAACTCTAACTTTTTTGACACACTTAAAATAAAAGTCTCACCAGATCAAAAGAAAGGAATTCATAAAAAAGCAGAAAAAAATTCAATCAATTTTAGATATTTTGAATCTGAACATGTTGGTATATCTTTAGATGAGACAACTTCTCCTTCTGATGTAATGGCCATCTTAAATATTTTTTCTGATTTTGCAGATAATGCGATTGAAGTACATCTCAATAATATAGAAGAGGTTCAGCTTAAATTATCAACTGAACTTCAAAGAAAATCTGACTTTTTATCTCATGATGTGTTTAATAAATACCAAACTGAACATGAAATTTTAAGATACATGAAGAGGTTAGAGAACAAAGATCTCTCATTGGTCCATTCCATGATATCACTAGGTTCATGTACAATGAAGCTAAATGCTACTGCTGAAATGATTCCTGTTACCTGGGAAGAAATGAACCTTCACCCTTTTGTTCCCATGAGCCAAGCTAAAGGTTATGAAAAAATGATAAGTGAGTTAAATATATGGCTCTCTGATATAACAGGATTTTCTAAGCTTTCTTTTCAGCCTAACTCTGGTGCACAGGGAGAATACACTGGACTTATGGTTATTAGAGCATTTCATATGGATAATGGAAATGATAATAGAGATATAGCATTAATTCCTTCTTCTGCACACGGAACAAACCCAGCCTCTGCTATAATGGCAGGAATGAAGGTTGTGGTTATAGCTTGTGATAAACATGGAAATATAGATTTAGATGACTTGAAAGAGAAGTGTAAAACTTATTCGGAAAACTTAAGTTGTCTGATGATAACCTATCCATCAACCCATGGTGTCTTTGAAGATCATATCCTTGAGGTATGTGATCTTATTCATCAAAATGGAGGTCTTGTATATATGGACGGAGCAAATATGAATGCACAGGTTGGTTTAACTAATCCTAATAAGATTGGAGCTGATGTGTGTCATTTAAATCTTCATAAAACTTTTTGTATTCCTCATGGGGGAGGGGGTCCGGGAATGGGACCAATTGGTGTGGTTGAAAAACTAGTTAAGTATCTTCCAAGAAATATTTTCGATGATTTTGATGATTCAACTATTACACCTGTATCTAGTGCTCCTTATGGTAGCGCAAGTATTTTAGCTATCTCTTACGCATACATTTCTATGATGGGTTCAAGTGCTTTAAAGCATGCTACTGAGCTCTCAATTTTAAATGCAAATTACATAAGATCGAGACTCGAAAGTCATTATCCTATTCTATATAAAGGAATTAATGGAACTAGTGCTCATGAATTTATAATTGATTGTAGGGATTTTAAATCTGATACTGATGTCGAAGTTGAAGATATTGCAAAGAGACTTATGGACTACGGATATCATGCACCGACAGTTTCTTTTCCAGTACCAGGTACTATGATGATAGAGCCAACAGAAAGTGAAACTAAAGAAGAATTAGATAAGTTCTGTGATGTCATGATTGAAATAAGAAAAGAGATTGAAGAGATTAGAAATGGTACTTTTGATAAAAAAGAAAATGTTCTGAAAAATGCACCTCATACAGCTAAAGTTGTTACCTCATCCTCTTGGGTTTACCCATATACTAGAGAGAAGGCAGCATATCCTTTAAAATTTGTTTTGGAAAATAAATTTTGGCCATCTGTGGGCAGAGTTGATAATGCACATGGTGATAGAAATTTATTTTGTAGCTGTATACCTCTTGAAGCATACACCTCGTAGTTCTATTAAATAATTTATATTTTTGGGAGATGGATTACTTTTTACTTTTTATCGGACTTCTTACGTTATCAGCTATTGGATATACTATCTATAAATTAAACAATAGACCTGAGCCAAAAGAGGACCCCCAAAAAAGATTAGATGAAATTAATCAGATGAAAGAGATTCTAACCTTAGAATTTAAAAATTTAGCTAACGAGATAATTGATGAAAAAACAAAAAAAATTGGTGAGGTTAATAAAGAAAACTTATCAAATATTTTAAATCCACTTAAAGAGAATATTGAGAGATTTGAAAAAAAAGTTGAATCTTCAAATAAAGATGCAGTAGAGTTTAATGCTATCTTAAAATCAGAAATAAATCACCTTAAGAGTGAGACATTAAAAATGAGAGATGACGCTAATAATTTAGCTAATGCTTTAAGAGGTGAGAGTAAAACTCAAGGTGATTGGGGAGAGCAACAGATGGAAACTATTTTGAATGCTGCCGGGTTAGAGAAAAATATTCATTATGAGAAAGAAAAAAATATAAAAAATGAAAATCTGGATAATCAAAGGCTTGATTATATTGTCAAGTTACCTGGTGATAAGTGTATAATTATTGATTCCAAAGTCTCTTTAGTTGCGTATGTAAATTATTATAATTCAGAGGATAAAGAAGATAAGAAGCATTATTTAAAAGAACACTTAAAAAGTATAAATACTCATATTACTACTCTTTCTAATAAAAATTATCAGGATTTAGATATTAACCAACCAGATTATATTTTGATGTTTATGGCAAATGAACCAGCATTTAAATTAGCTGTATTGGAAGATGTAAGCCTTTACAATAAGGCAATTGACAGAAATATAGTTATGGTAACAAACTCAACACTATTTGCTACTTTAAAGACGGTTGCTTACATGTGGAAGCAGGATAAAGCAAATAAGAATGCAGTAGAAATTGCTAGACAAGCAGGCTCATTATATGACAAGTTTCAGTCATTTTCTGAGGACCTTATTAAGGTTGGTAATAACCTCAATACCACTAAAAACACTTATGAGGATGCTATGAATAAGTTAACAGAAGGAAAAGATAACCTTGTTAGGAAGACAGAGAGACTCAGAGAGCTTGGGGCTAAAACAAGTAAAAAGATTAATCCTAAACTAATTGAGAGATCAGAATAAAATCATTTATAATGGAAAAAAGTATTAATAAGTTAGAAAAAATAAATGTTGTAGGTGACAGGGTACTTGTTAAACCAAGAAAAGAATCAGAAAGGACTGACAGCGGTTTGTATCTTCCTCCTGGAGTAAGAGAAAAAGAAAAAATTCAATATGGATATGTTGTTAAAATTGGTCCAGGATATCCAATTCCCCTTCCATTAGATAATGATGAGCCATGGAAGTCTGATGAGGAAAAAGTGAAGTATGTTCCTCTCCAAGTTAAGGAAGGAGATTTAGCTGTTTTCTTACAAGGGGGTGCTTATGAAGTCATGTATCAAGGAGAAAAATATTTTATAGTACCTCAGTCGTCTATATTGATGATTGAGAGAGATGAAAGCTTATTCAATTAATTTATTCAAACTCTGCAATACTCTTTCCTATAATTTCACATGACTCCTCAATCTGATCTTTATTTATTACAAGTGGAGGAGCAAACCTTATAATATTTCCATGTGTTGGTTTTGCTATAAGACCGTTATCTCTCATTTTTAAACAGATATTCCATGCTGTTGAGCTTGTCTCTGAGTCATTTATTACCAAAGCATTTAGCAAGCCCTTACCTCTAATCAGGTTTATCAATTTTGATTTTTCTTTTAATTTCTCAAGATTATTTCTAAATAAAATCCCCATCTCCATAGCATTTTCTTCAAGGTTTTCATCTTTAATTACCTCTAAAGCAGCTTTTGCAACAGCACATGATAAAGGGTTTCCTCCATAAGTAGATCCGTGTTCCCCAGGTTTAATACACATCATTATCTCATCATCAGCTAACACAGCAGATACTGGTAAAACTCCTCCAGAAAGTGCTTTACCAAGAATTAAAATATCTGGTCTTGCATCTTCAAAGTCTGTAGCTAACATTTTTCCTGTTCTTGCAATTCCTGTCTGAACTTCATCTGCGATAAAGAGCACATTATATTTGTCACATAAATTTCTTACTCCACTAAGGTATCCTTCATCAGGGACAACAACTCCTGCCTCTCCTTGGATTGGCTCAACCATAAATGCACAAACGTTTTTATCTTGAAACTTATCTTCTAATGCACCTAAATTATTATAAGGTATCAGCTCATAACCCGGCATGTAGGGTCCAAACCCTTTATATGATAAAGGATCATCTGAAGTAGATATTGCTGCTAATGTTCTACCCCAAAAATTACCATTTGCAAATATTATTTTTGCTTTATTTTCTTCAATTCCTTTTTTCTCGTATCCCCATTTTCTTGCAAGTTTATTAGCTGTTTCTCCACCCTCAACTCCTGTATTCATTGGCAGAACTTTATCATACCCAAAATAATCAGTTATATATTTTTCATATTCCCCAAGTATATCATTATAAAAAGCTCTTGATGTCAATGTTAATTTTTTACCCTGATCCTCCAATGCCTTAATTATTTTAGGGTGACAATGTCCTTGGTTTACTGCTGAATATGCAGATAAAAAATCAAAATATTTATTTCCTTCAACATCCCAGACATATATTCCTTCTCCTCTAGAAAGTACTACTGGAAGGGGATGATAGTTATGAGCACCATACTTGTCCTCTAAATTTATTGCTTCTTGACTATTTTTTATCATAATAAAATTAATTTGTTATCAAAAGTAGCACAATAAGAAAAAATAAAAAACATTGTACAGATTTGTTATTTTTTTCAGTTTTGCGATATTTGCGTGCTAATAAAAAAAAGAAAATGTCAAAAGTTTGTCAAATTACGGGTAAGAGAGCTAGAGTAGGTAATAACGTATCTAAAGCTAACAATAAAACTAAGAGGATGTTTTATCCAAATCTTCATGTTAAAAAGTTTTATATACCTGAAGAAGATAAGTGGATAACAATAAAGGTTTGTTCTTCAGCACTAAAATCTATTAATAAGGATGGCATATCAGCAGTATTAAAAAAAGCTAAAGAAAAAGGAACGTTAAGTATTTAATATCATGGCAAAAAAAGGAAATAGAGTTCAAGTTATTTTAGAATGTACAGAACATAAAGCTACTGGCAAACCAGGTACATCAAGATATGTTACTACAAAAAACAAAAAAAACACAACTGATAGAATAGAATTAAAAAAATATAATCCTATTCTTAGAAAATACACATTACATAAAGAGATAAAATAATGGCAAAAAAAGTAGTTGCTTCGTTAAGAGATAAGTCAGGAGTTAAATATGCAAAGCTAATTAAGTCAGTTAAGTCTGAAAAATCTGGTTCATATTCATTCAAAGAAGAAATTGTTATTGAAGATCATGTTAAAGAAATTCTTGCTGGAAAATCTCAACAAGATGTTATCGATGAGTTAAGAGCTAAGGAAAAAGAAGCTGAAGCTGCAAAACTAGCT
>CAZGPH010000035.1:0-8447 GCA_964527965.1 uncultured Marinoscillum sp. | reverse complement strand
TTTAGAAAAACTAATAAATAAATAATGAATTGGCATAAAAATCTAGTTGATAAAAAATTAAAATCATTTGGACTTAACTCGTATCAAGGTATGTGGTTAGCTTTTATAAAAGGAATAATTGTTACTTGGCTATTATTTCTTTGCTTTGACTACTATAAAGGCAATGACGATAATAAAATAAAATTTGAAATAGAATACTCTAATGAATTTCAGGAGGATGGTTTTGATGGGAGAGTTCTTCTCATGATTAGTAACAATGATAATGCTGAACCTAGGTTTCAAATTAATGATAATCACAATACCCAAATGATCTTTGGTGTAGATGTAGATTCATGGAATGCTAATGAAAAAATAATAATTGATGCTGAAGCTTTTGGCTATCCCGTTAAATCAATAAATGATATTGAGGAAGGTGAATATTATGTGCAAGCACTACTTCATAAGTATGAAACCTTTAATTTATCAACTGGATACACGGTTAAATTACCAATGGATCAAGGGGAAGGTCAGAAATGGAATATTAGTCCAAAAAATCTTTTCAGTACTCCAAAAAAAATAAAAATTAAAAAATCAAATACTATAAATATCACTATTGATAATGAAATCCCTCCAATTGAACCAGCTAAAGACACTGAATATATAAAGCATGTTAAAATCAAAAGTGAGATGCTTTCTGAATTTTGGGGTAGAGACATGTACTTACAAGCAAATGTACTTATCCCTCATGGGTTTGATAAAAAATCCAATACAAGATATCCTCTAATGATATTTCATGGACATTTTCCAAATACTTTTCGTGGATTTAGAACAACACCACCTACAGCTCCAGAAGAAGACACAATCTATAATTCAAGATTTGGGATAACTGGTTATAAATATATCCAAGAAAAAGAAGCTTATGACCTTTATAATAACTGGATAAGTAATGATTTTCCAAGATTTCTTGCTATTGAAATACAACATCCAAATCCATATTATGATGATTCATATGCCGTAAATTCTGCAAACATAGGTCCATACGGTGACGCAATAACTTATGAGTTAATACCACATGTTGAACAATTATTTAATGGTGTAGGAGAGGCTTGGGGAAGATTTTTATATGGGGGATCAACTGGGGGATGGGAATCATTAGCTGCCCAAGTCTTCTATCCTAAAGAATATAACGGATGCTTTGCTGCATGTCCAGATCCGATTGATTTTAGAGCATTTACAGTTGTCAACTTGTATGAGGATGATAACGCATATTATCACGAGGGAAGCTATAGAAAAACACTTAGGGCAGGAATGAGAGATGGGAAAGGTATAATTAAAAATCACCTAATTCAAATAAATCAACGTGAGTCAGCACTTGGGTCCAAAGGGAGATCAGGAGATCAGTGGGATATATGGCAGGCAGTATACTCACCATCTGGGGAAGATGGTTACCCAAAACCAATTTGGGATAGAGAAAGTGGGAAAATTGATAAAGAAGTTGCGGAATATTGGAAAGAAAATTATGATTTGAGTTACATAATGAAAAGAGATTGGGATAAAATAGGAAAAGACTTAGAAGGAAAAATAAATATTTATTGTGGAGATATGGACAATTACTATTTAAATAATGCAGTTGTATTAACTGAAGAGTTTCTTGAATCAACTACTAATCCATATTATAATGGAGAAGTTGATTATGGAGATATGGCAGAGCATTGTTGGAATGGTGATCAAGAAAATCCAAATCATATTTCTAGACTAAGATATAATACTATGTATATTCCTAAAATTAGAGATAGACTTAAAAAAACAGCTCCAAAAAATAATAACTTAAAAAACTGGGGAATCTAAAATAAATTATGAGTGACTAAAGGTTATTATACTTTGTAAAAATGAAAAAAATCTATTTTCTTTTATTTTCTCTAATTATTGTCTCTTGTGAAAACATACTAAAAAAAAATAAAGACATGTCTCTAGTTCATATTGAAAAAAAAGCTTTTGGGAAAACTAAAGAAGGTATCAATGTCGACCAATATATTTTAAAAAATAGGAATGGTATGGAGATTAGTACTATTAACTATGGTGGAATTATAACTTCGTGGAAGACAAAAGATAGAGATGGAAATTATAAAGACATAGTGTTGGGATTTAATAATTTATCTGAATATGAATCTGAAAGCCCATATTTTGGAGCTATAATCGGACGATATGGTAATCGTATAGCCAAAGGAAAATTTAGTCTAAATGGAGAAGAATATACTCTCGCAGTAAATAATGGTGAAAATCATTTACATGGTGGTCTAAAAGGTTTTGATAAAGTTGTGTGGGATACTAAAGAAGTTGTTGATGACTCGACTGCTTCACTTGTTTTAAGTTATTTGAGTGATGATATGGAGGAAGGTTACCCAGGAAACCTAGAGGTTCAGGTTATCTATACCTTAAACAATAATGATGAGTTGAGTGTAAAATATGAAGCTGTTACAGATAAGAAAACTATTATTAATCTAACTCAACATACTTATTTTAACCTTTCCGCTGATTTTAATAAAAATATCTTAGATCATGATATTTTAATTAATGCCGATTCATTTTTGCCTGTAGACTCTACATTAATACCTACAGGTGAAATAAGAAACGTTGGCGATACCCCCTTTGATTTTAGGAGAACAAAAAATATTAGAAAAGAAATTAATAATTCTAATAAGCAATTAATGATTGGAAATGGGTATGATCATTGCTGGGTATTAAATAATCAAGATCAAGGACTCAGGTTTGTTGCCTCAGCATATGATTCTGGGAGTGGGAGGTTACTTGAAGTGTTTTCTGACCAACCTGGAATCCAATTTTATTCTGGAAATTTTTTAGATGGATCCTTAAAATCTAAAACTGGTGGAACTTATGACTTTAGATCTGGTTTCTGTCTAGAAACTCAACATTATCCTAATTCTCCTAATGCGAAGAGTTTTCCGTCAGTAACCTTAAGTCCAGGAGAAAAATACATGACAGAAACTATTTTCAAGTTTTCTTCAAAATAATAGCTTTCTTATTTAAGCAATATTTCTTTTAAGAAATCAATTTCTTTTTGGTCAAAAGGAGTTTTATCTGGTAAGTAAATATCATGATGCCAAATCTTAGGTATTGAGTCAAAGTCTTCTTGCCATGAAGACCATGGATACATTGTATTAGTTTTCCCAGAAACAAAACCCCAGTTAATTGCTGAGATCTCCTTTTCTTTTAATAGAGGTAATATTGCTTGAAAAGTACTTCCTTGACCTCTAGCTAAATATTCTGTGCACATTATGGGGCGATTATATTTCTCTAATTGTTTAACTTTTAACCTCATATCCTCAATATCTCCATAGGTATGGAATGAAATTACATCTGAATTTGATATCGAAAAGCGAGAAAGATCTGATAATGTATCCAATTTTGACCAATCTATGTCATTTGCCGACCCTCTCCATACCGAAGTTGTTAAGGGTTGTGATGGATTTACTTCTCTTGCCCATTTAAATGCTTTTTTAAGAAGGGAAAATGTGTAGATTTCTTTATTCTCTTTTATTTCAAACTCGTTATGTCCCTTCTGTTCTGGAGCTCCATTTCCAGGTTCATTATATAGATCCCACCCAACTACTCTTTTATCATCAGCAAAATGAGAGATTACTCCTTTGATATAGTTTTTTACCTCGTGATGACGTGAACTATCTCCTAAAATAGCTGCACCAGGTGCCTGTACCCACCAGGAGTTATGGACAAAAGGCATAGGTTCAGGTTGTTTCCCAAGTTTTGGGTCAGGGTGCCAACAATCATCCAATAAAACAAAAAGTGTTTTGATACCCTTACTATATGAAATATCTAAATAATTTTCAATTCGTTTCAAAAATCCTAATGAATCTTGATCCCAGAGTAAGTTATGTAGATATACTCTATGTAAGTTCATACCTAGCTCAGCGCTCCATTCTAATTCCCTCTCAATAGTTTCTGGGTCATATGTGTCCTCTTGCCAAAATTCTAACTGATTAATTGATGTACTAGGATTAAAGTTTGTGCCTACCATCCAGCCATTTTCTTTTTGCCAATCCCAAGCTCTCTGCTCACTCCATCTGTAGTCTACTACTGATGAGGGAGTTTGTTGGCATTGAATAAAAATTAATATAATAATTGCAAAAGTGAATTGTTTAAATGTTTTCATTATTCTAAGTTTTTTATAAACATTAATATATATTTTTTTAATCTTTAATCTCCATTAATTTGAACAATTGTCAGTGAATGAGGAGGTAGCTGGACGATACCATTTTTAAATTTTAGCTCTAAATCTTTTGGCATTACTCTATTAGGATTTTCAATATCGTTATAACTATCAGTTGTCTCACCAGTAAGAATTGTTGCCTTGTATGTGCCATTTAACACTTTATTTCCCATTGTGACTTTACACTCTATATTCTCTGAAGGATGACGGTTGACCAATGAAATAGCCCAATTTTCACCTTTCTCGTCAACTGTAGCAATTGCATCAATTACAGAAACTGAGTCTTTGCCATCGGTAAGTTTGCTTCCACTTATCTCCGTATCGCTGACATATCCTTGAAGTTCATTTACGTACATTGACATGGTGTGGAAATGAGTACGTCTTACAATTCCTTCTGGATGTACATAAAGAGGTCCTGTCTGATTCACTAGTGGTGCGATATTAGCCATAGTCACATAATTCGAATTTCGGATACATGAGTTGAGAAATGATGCTGAAAACAATGCGTCTGAGAGAGTATAAATTGAAGGGTCAAGACTTTTGTCTCTTGCTTTTATTAATTCGATAATTTCTGGGTCATTGTAATCTACTTTTTCAAAACGCTGAAATCCTGGGTGGTGCCATGAGCGTAAGTTCCACTCATCAAACGCAATTTTAATTTGTCCTTCTTTAATTTGTCCTACTTTTTCTGCTGTTTGGATCTGACCTATTACCTTATTAATATATGATTCAGGTTTCTCAGAGAGCATCATACATGAGAGGTAGTCTGGTGTTGAATGTTCTTGCCAGTTTTCAATCCAGTATTGATGAGCCGATATGTAATCTAAATGTTCTCCTGCTGCTTCGAAAAGGTATGGGTCTATATTTGAACCTCCGTGAATACCTGAGCAAGTTACCATAATGCTTGAATCTAGCTTCTTCATTGCAGACCCTGCATCACGTACTTTATGAATATAATCACGACCTGATCTCTCATTTCCGACACTCCATATCTTAACATTGAGTGGGGAAGGGTAGCCATTTTCTTTTCGCATACTTGCAAATTTTCCTTCGGTAGCATTGCTATACTCAACCCAATCAGTCATTTCTTTAACTTCTGCCAAACCATTATGACAGATATAAGGTTCAGCATCTAGTCTCCTACAAAGCTCAATAAATTCATGAGTTCCAAAAGTGTTTGGTTCTATAACTCCCCACCTAACATCATCAGTGGGTTGACGATTGTCACCTACACCATTAATCCAATGGTAGCCATCAACAAAACACCCTCCTGGCCAACGAATGATAGGTACTTCAAGTTCATTTAGAGCGTTAATAACATCGGTACGAAACCCTTCATTATCTGATAGAGGTGATCCGGGATCATATACTCCTCCATAAATTTGTTTTCCAAAATGTTCAAGAAATCCTCCGAAAATCATAGGGTCATATGGTTTGGGATTAGATTTTATGTCAATAGTTACATTTGCCTGTATGGACGATATTTGCTTTGTGTTGCACGAGGAAACACAAAAAAGTAGACTCAAGAATATTATTATTGAATTCTTCACATTCTAATCTACAATTATTAAAGAAGAATAAATGAAAATGATATGATAATTTAAAAATATTATATTTGATCTATGTACAAATTAATTATGCTTTTATTTTTTACTTCTTTTTTTTACTCTCAAGAGTCTAATGCTAAATTAATTTATAAGTGTGAAAAGGTTTGGATAGGAGGTAGACAGCACCTCGATGTAAATGTTGTTTTCATGACAGGATATGAAATTTTAGAAAATATTACTGAAAATAAAGAATCTTATGTGAAGACAAACAAATATGCTATGATCTTACTGGATGAAGAAATGATAATTGTTGTTTTAGATGATCCTATAGAAGATAATAGTGAAAATAGGAATCAGGGTTCAAATGTTGAGATGGGAGATATTAAAAATTCAAATTATTCTTTTGCAAATGAATATAGGACAAACTGCAGATTAGAATTTACGATTAGATGCCTTAAAGATCAAGGTAACTCCGTAGTCCATGGGGAAATATTAAATAAGGGTAAAAGGGTAACAATAAAGCCTAGAATATAATCTAATTAAAATCTATGGGTATAAGTAATTTTACTAGTACCTAACATTGATGAGGTCTTATATTTTCCTTCATCATCAAACCAGTTATGATTGTAAACAAAATAAATATCAGATCCAGGAGTGATAGTATATTTAAATCTATTATTCATTCCTATTTGCTTGCTTATATCATCGTACTGAATATTTGAGGAGAATGAGATAAAAGGAGAGAAGTCAAAATCACCTAGAAAGCGTATTAAATTAGTTTTAAATTTCCCTTCTTTTAAGTTTACATTAGAATGGTTATAACCTAAGCTTAAATTAATTCCTGGAAATGGCCTAAAAATTAGGTTATTTTGATATTCTGTACGGTTTCCAGACCAAAAACCTTCAATATTAAGTTCGATCTCATATACGATTTTTCTAAAGTTTGCCGTTTCTAATTCTATTTGATGAGACCAGTTTGAGTAGTCACCAATAGGAATTATTACAGAGTTATCACCTAGAATATTAAAATTATATTCAAGTCTTTCAAAGTTTCTAATAATTTGATATGAAATCTCATCTCCACTCTCAAATCGTATTGATAATGGTGTTAATCTAATATTTTGGGTCAATTTTTTCCATTGTAAACTCATCAGGTTTTCAAAGCTTAGTTCCCACTGAAGTTCCCTAATTAGAGAACTATTTTCTAAAATTGGCGAAAATCTAATTCTTGGTTCAACTCTCCTAAATGAGTTCCTTCTAGAGAATCCCACAGCTGGGTCGTATGACACTCCAAATTCCCTGTAGGATAAACTTCCTGACCATGGATCATTTGGGAAATTGAAACGAAGACCTCTTGCAGATCTATCCCAGATATTATTATTAATTTCATCTAGATTATTTGGGTTATGAATTACCGCAAATGCTTGAAATTGAAGATTTTGGTTTTTTAGAAATGTTGATGTATTCAAAGATAAATCTACACCAAGTGTATTCCTGTCTTTTACAGGTTCTGGAAGTTGTTCTCCATTTTCTGTGTGTCTTCTTGTGTATAATATTCCCATACTACTCTCTTTCCAAAAATTTTGTTTAAGTCTAACTACAGAGAAGTCTTCACTATTAAGAAGATCAGTTTCTCTAGTTTTTACCTGTTGAGCTGCAACTTCAACCTTCCCAATTTTTCCGATGATTCTTCCCCCGTACAGAATTGGAATTGGATTACCAGACTGAAGACCAATTTTCCTTGAGAAATATGGGTATACGCCACTGCTAGAAGCAAACCGGTATATGTTTGCACCCTCAAGAAAAAAATCTCTTTTTTCAGGAAATCTGATAGGAAATCTTGTAAGGTTTATCTGCCTTTCATCTACCTCAGTCTCAGCAAAATCAGTGTTAAGTGTAACTGAAGCTTTTAGTCCTGTTGTTATGTTGTAGTTTATGTCTAGGCCTCCGTCAATATTTCCATTTTTATCATAGCCCTCTCCTGAATTTTTTTGAACCTTTGAACCTTCTCCTTTTGCATACCCAACAACTTCAAGGCCTAATCCCTGTGATATATTACTTAGTCCAGTTAATCTTCCAGCGTCTTGAGGTCTGTATAGCCCTTGATTTCTTTTGTGTCCTGACCACAATATTTCTTCATTTTTCCTTCTTACTGTTCTCTGGAAGTTAATTCCCCAGGTACTAATTTTTGGATCAAAATTTAATGTGTGAAATGGTATTCTTATCTCAGTAGACCAACCAAAATCACCGATATATGTCCATGGTCTCCATATCCCATCCCAGTCTTTATTTAAACTTCTTCCCTGACCTATACTCAATAACCCATCTCCCATGAGTCCTCTTGGATTTATTTCAAAGAAATACGCATTTCTTCCGTCAAGGTATGTGTCTAGTATCCACATAAACCTATCGTCTGTATTAAGAGGAGCATCTTTCCTCATCTTAAAAGCTTTTATTCCATCTGGTTCAGAATCATATAGTACGGCTCCTATGTATAGGTAATTCTCATCGTATGCTATCTTAATTATTGTGTTTTCTGTAGGTTTCCCTCCTTCGATAGGCTCCTGCATTAAGAAATCATTTATTCCAATGATATTCTTCCAAAATGGTTCATCTAATTTACCGTCAAGTGTTATCTGTTCAGAATCAATTTCTATTGCCTCGAAAGATTTAGG
>CAZGPH010000034.1:0-10163 GCA_964527965.1 uncultured Marinoscillum sp. | reverse complement strand
GTGGGTCACGAGCATACTGTAATTCAAATACATCTAAATTCTCAAATTTATTTTGAGCATAAACAGAACTTGAGAGAATAAATAAACTAAGAAGTAATAAATTAAATTTCATCATCATCTTATAAATCCATCTACAGAATTTCTATACTCAATAACAAAACCATTTTCTTGAGTAAAATTCTTAAATTCATCGGATGCTGGTCCAGTTACAATAAATTTTTCTAAAGTGAATAAATTAAAAAATCTATCAAAATATTCTCCATCCATAAAGTTCTGTCCATGTTTTACAGCAGATTCACTATCTATATATTTCTCGTATAGTGTAACTGATTTATTATCTTCTGATACATAATATCCATATTCTAAACAAAAATCTTCAGTATTTATAACGTGTTGAGTTATTTGATTAATGAACTCATCTAAGTTCTCTACAGTATTATCGTTAACTCTTAAATCGATAATAAAAGTTATGTCATCAGAATCAGAATCTCTGATTACTGACTTATCCTGATTTGCATTTTCTTTAACATGACAAGACATAAAAATTAACACAAAAGTTAAAATTTTTAAATTTTTCATATTCATTAAGTTTTATTTATTATTAATTAATTTTTACTCTTGCTAGGTAATCAAATGCAGTTATATATAAATAGCTTTCATCTTTATCAAAAGCACAATTTAACGCATTACTTGTTGTTCCTATAGTCGCTAGATGCTTTCCCTCTGGTGTAATTATTAATACTCCACCTGGGCCAGTAGAAAATATGTTTCCTGATGAGTGAACCTTAAGTCCATCAAACCAACCTTCTGAAGTTTTAACTAATTCTGAACCATCAAAGAAAATAGCTCTGTTTGCAAGACCATTTTCTGTAATATCAAATTTTGTTATGATAGGATATTCAAGATCAGAACTGTTTACATATAATGTCTTATTATCATTTGATATGGCTATTCCGTTAGGCAATGATAAATCATCAACCAAAAGATCTATTTCACCAGATTCTGATAGTTTATATACACCATTAACTGGCTGTTCTTTTAGCTCACTAGTTAATAGCTTTTCCAGCCCAAAACCATAAGGGGGATCAGTAAAATATAAATCTCCATTATCAGCATATACTAGATCATTTGGGCTATTAAATAGTTTATCATTATAACTTCCAGCTAATGTCTCAAAATCAGGTGAATTATTTTCCCAATTTTTTAGTCTAACTACTCTCCTATCTCCATGTTGAGCTAATATTAGATCACCATTAGAATCCAATATCATACCATTTGATCCTAATAAACCATCAGGCTCTGCAGGAACTATACCTGTATATCCACTTGGTTCCATATAAAGAGCAAAACCAGACTCGTTGTTCCAACTATAAATTTTATTTGCGGCTACTTGTGTAAATAACAAAGAATTTAATTTGTCAACCCATAGAGGACCTTCAGCAAGAAATAAAGAATCAACTAATAATTCAATTCTTGAATTTTCAGATACAAAATCTTTGGCAGCTTCATCATATACTTGGACACTACCTCTAGTTAATCTTGTGAATTTCTCTTTATTATTACTGGAATTACAAGAGATAATACTCAATAGAGATAAAAATAATAATACATTTTTCATGGCGATTTATATTTAATTGTAAAGTGTAATCTAATATTATAAGAAAAAATTAAAAAAATTAATTAATAAAAAATGAATTTTAGTTTTTGACTAAAGTTTTAAGATAATTATGAATTGACTTTGAAAGTTTTAGTCTTTCAGTTTCTAACTCAAAAATTCTTCTTGTATAATTCCCTACTCTATTATTCATATTAATAGTATTTGAATAAAAACCTATTCCAGTATAAAGTTTTTTAATATCATTGTTTTTAAAATAATTATCAAATTTTTTAAGTGATTCATCACTAAAATTAAGCCTTCCTCCTCTTATTCCTAATCTCACATCTGGAAATAAATTATTTCTAAAATTTTCATTTGTAAAGAGCATAGAAAATGGATGGTAATAAGTATAGTATTTGATAGCTATGTCATCTACAATTTTATTATGATCATTAATTCTCTTAGCCGTTGCCTCATAATATTTATTCATCATACTATGAATTTCTTGAGGAAACAGATTTATTCTTCCATTTGAAATCAATGATTTATAAGTCGCATCAGTCATAAAAAAAGTTTGATAAGACCATAAATATCCAATATTTATAATTTTTTTATAATATGAATTATAACCAATTTTATTATCCAATTTAAGTTCTATTAGATTAATTAGCCTATCTGTTCTTAATCTTCCAGTATCTAGAGATTGATTTACCCTATTTATAACTAATGAATCATTATCTAAATCATCAATAATTGATTCAATATCTTTTACATGCTGAATTTGTTCTATTCTATTCCTATTCCATTCATCAATCCAAAACGTAACAGAGATACCAACCACAATTACTACAAATTCTAAAGAATATTTAATTAATAGTTTTCTTTTATAGTCCATAACTTATTCTAATTAAATAGAGCTTCTCTCATGATGGATGGTGGCATATTACCTATTTTTAAAAGTTTCTCATGAAAATCAGAAATACTGTAATTTTCTCCCTTTAATTTCTTATAATCTTCTCTCATTTCTAATATTTCTATCATTCCCATAAAGTATCCAATAAAATAACCTGGTCTTGAAGATGATGAATCTATCTCAAGTTGTGCAGCCCACCTTAGGAATCCTACTTTGTCAGTCATAAGAGATATAGCGTCTTCATAGCTTAATTTGCCTGTGTGCATACCAACATCATAAATTACCCTAGCGTTTCTCCATAACCTTAGCTGGAGCTGTCTTAACTTAATTTTTTTGTTTGGATAGAAGCCTGTTTCTAACATCAACTGCTCATTATAGAGACCCCACCCCTCACTGAATAATGAAAGACCATTATTTCTTCTTAATTCTTTAGGATTATGCATCTGATATAATCCCTGGATATGGTGACCAGCATAAGTTTCATGAGGTGCAGTAACAAGAATAACCCCCCAGTCATGTTCTACTAAGTACTCATCCTTCGTCTTTTGATCCCACTGGTGTTCAAATGGATTAATTTTCCATTCTGATGTAAAATAACCCTCATCATCTACTCCCCTTGATCTTGAAAAATTTCCATAATATGATGTCTTTCTAAGATATTCTTCTCTTGGGACTACATTGACCCTTTCTTTCCATGGAATAGGTATAAGGTTATTTGATTTAATATGTTCTCCAGATTTATCAACCCAATACTGATGAGCTTGTATCATACTATCTGGATGAGGATATTCATTTTTTATGTCTACTAATAGCTCTTGAGTCGTCTTATCTGGATTAATTTCTTTTGCTAACTCATCCATCTTGTCAAGAGTATTATTAAATTCATTCCATCCAAACTCCCATAATGTCTCGTCAGTATAGTCTAGAAGAAATTGATTTTTTAGCATCTTATTATATGTTTCTTTTCCTATAGAAAAAGAAGATTTTTGTTTAATTGGAAGGTCGTTTTCTAAAAAATTCACAAAAACATTAAGAGCTTCTATAATTTCAGAAGAAAGTTCAAGAATAGTTTTCTTATTAGTTTCAGATGTTGAATTACATGAAGCAAATAGATTATTGACTTCCACAGTGAAAATAGAATTTGAATTTTTAGCCATGTACAATCCTAACTCCTGAAATCTAGGGACATAACTTTCTAATTGAGAAATCCCTAAATTTAAATCGTTTTTAACTACTGGTAAGTAGTCTAATAAGTAGTTAACCTTATCTTCACAAGTTTTAGGTCCATTTATGGTTGTTGAAATTTGCCTAAAATTCATATAATCTCTTGGGTCTTTTTTCCAGGATTGGATTTCCTCATTCTCAATTTCTTTACCCACGAGAATACTTTCAATAAATTTATAATCTACTTTAGTTTCCTTCTCTAAGGCATTAATATCAATTTTTCTTAAAATTTTTAACTTTTCTTTTGTTTCGAAAAGTTGTTTTAGGATTACTTCTTCACTTAACCTATCAACATTAAAACTAAGGTCATCAGAATTACTATTAAAAGACTCTACAAAATCATTAAACTTTTTTTCATCATTATAATTTTCTTTACAACCTATAAGTCCAATCAGTATAAAAGAAAAAACAAAAAAATTTCTAATTATCATTTTTAAATTCATTTTAAATAAACAGCTTGTTTAAATTTTTTCTTAATAGAAAAATCAAATTCAATGGCTCTTGACATAAATAAACCATAAGTATTATTTTCTGGGTCGATCCAGAAATGTGTATTATGATAACCTGACCACCCGTAAGTACCTTTTCCTGATCCAGATCCATCAATTTCTGGATTTTCATTAACAACAAATGTAAAAGCAAAATAATTTCCTGCATAATCTGGAAATGCATATGGCTCATTAGGGTCAGGATAACCATTTGTATATTTATCAGTCATTATTTTAATGCTTTCCTCAGATAAAATCCTCTGATTATTATACACTCCTCCGTTTACCAACATTTCACAGAATTTAGAAAAATCATTCATTGTTGAGACAAGCCCTTCTCCTCCAAAATGAGCTTTATTTTTCTCATCATAAGAATATCCATCTAGTGCAACAGTATATCCATCTAAATTATAATCTGTCTGATTAAAAGTAGAATTTGATTTAATATTTACTCTTAGTGGCTGAAACCTTACCCTATCATCTTCTGTCAGATGAAACTTTGTTTCATTCATCCCTAATTTATCAAAAATATTTTCTTTTAAAAATTCATAAAAACTCTGACCTGATAATACTTCGATTAATCTTCCAAGAATAGCTTGATTTAATCCATATGTAAACATTGAACCTGGTTCAAAGTCTAGAGGTTGCTTTGCAACTGCTTTAGAAAAATCATCAAGATTATTAAACCTTGTAGTATTTATATAATAAGGAAATAAATCAGTATGGGTATTAAATAACCAATTTAATCCATTTTCTGTGTAATAAGTGTAGCCTGAACGATGTGTTAATAAATCAATGACTTTAATTTTATTTTGACATGGATAAATACCTTCTGGTCCTTTACAGTTTACATTTTCATACTCTGGTAAATATTCAGATAAGTTATCATCTAATTTGTATAAATTATTTTCTAATAATATCATCATTGCAACAGTTGTAACCGTCTTACTCATTGAATGTATAGCAAAAATTGTATTTTCATCTATATCTGCATCACCAATTGCACCAGAATTTATAATTTCATTGTAAATAATTTCGCCATTTTGGTAAACCATAGCTGCATTTGACCCTGTTATACCATTTTCAACAAGTTCTCTTTGGAAATTTTTTATTGGATTTTCTTCCTTATTATTTGAGTTACAACTTATAACAAGAAAAGAAATAAAAAGAATAATTTTTTTCATATCTATTGATTTATTTTTTTTTAAATTAAATAAATAATTTTTTAATTCAATATAAATTAAAAACAATGAACCCAAAATATTTACTTTTTATATTATCAATAAACCTAATTTCTTTCTCTTTATCCTCTCAAGATGTTTGGAGTCCTAAGGAAATAATGAAAATCAAATCCATTAATCAAACTGATATTAGTAATGACGGAAAATATATTGCTTATGTAGTTAGAGAGGCAATAATGAAAGATAAAAAGTCTGAGTTTCTAAGTCAAATCTGGGTATACAACACAGGAGGATCACAAAGTATTCAGTACACTTTCAATGAAAAATCAAGTACTTCTCCCAAATTTTCACCTGACGGTAAAAAAATTGCTTTTCTATCTTCAAGATCAGGTAAAAATCAAATTTGGATTATGAATACTTTAGGGGGTGAAGCAAAAAAATTAACAGATGAGAAGAAGGGAGTTAGATCAATAAAGTGGTCACCTGATGGAAATAATATCTCATTTTTGAAAAATGATGATGATACTGAAGAAGAAACAAAGTCAAAAGAAAATAAAACTGATGTAATACTAGTTGATAAAAATTTTAAATATTCTCATATATATTCTTATGATTTTACTAAGGATTCAGTAATTCAAATTACAAAAGGAAATTTTTCAGTAAATAACTTTGATTATTCTCCCAAAGGGGGAAAAATGATCTTTTCTCATCAAGATGACACCAACATCAATACTGGATTTGTAAATACTGATATATCAATAATAGAATCAGACGGAAGTAATATGAAAAATATAATAAGTAGACCAGGATTAGATTCAAACCCAATTTTTTCAAGAGATGGAAATAAATTTGCATTTATATCCTCAGGTGGGAGACAAGAGTCTATTGGTTTAAGAGATGTATATATTTATGACCTTAAAAATCAAAAAACCATAAAGCTAAGCGATACTCCTAATCGCGATTCCAATATAATTTCTTGGAGTTCAGATAATAAAATGGTGATCATATCAGAAAATGTAAATACAACCTCTCAGGTGATAATGTTACCAGTTAATGGTAACAGATACATCTCATGGTCATATAATAAATATAAAGAGGGTGTTATTTCATCAGTTGTTAAAAGTAAAGAGTCTGATTATATAGCGCTTTGTTACGAGAATCTTGACTCACCAGTTGAGGTATATGTCTCTAATTCTAATGAGCCTTCATTTAATAAAATAAGCAGCATAAATAATTTTGATTATCCTAAACTTTCAAGAACTGAAATTATCAGTTGGAAATCATATGATGGAAAAGAGATAGAAGGTATTTTAACTTACCCTAAAAACTATAAAAAAGGACAAAAATATCCAGTAATACTACAAATACATGGCGGTCCTGCTGGAGTTTTTTCAGAAAGATTTAACGGAAGACCTGGCATATATATGACAGAGTACTTTTCTGAGAAAGGATATGTTACTATAAAGCCTAACCCAAGAGGAAGTACAGGATATGGTAAAGATTTTAGATATGCTAATTATAAAGATTGGGGGTTTGGAGATTATGAAGACGTTGTTTCTGGGGTTGATAAGATAATTGATATGGGAATAGGTGATCCTGATAAACAGTTCGTAATGGGATGGAGTTATGGGGGATATTTAACAAGTTTTATTGTCACTAAAACAGATAGATTCAAGGCAGCGAGTATGGGTGCAGGACTTCCTAACTTAATAAGTATGGTTACAACAACTGATATCCAAGATTATCTAGTTGCTCACATGGGAGGAGAGTTTTGGAATGATTATGAGACATATGAAAAACATTCAGCTATTTACCAAATAAAAAATACAACTACTCCTACTCAAATAATTCATGGGGCAAATGACCTAAGGGTTCCTTTTACCCAAGGTCAAGAATTTTATAGAGCTTTAGACAGATTAGGGGTTGATACAGAAATGATAGTATATCCAAGAACACCCCACGGACCAAGAGAGCCTAAATTTTTGATGGATGTATCAGAAAGAATTTTAGTATGGTTTGAAAAATATAAATGATAATATGAAAAAAATAATCGTTCTCTTTTTTACATTATTAGTAGGTTGTAATAATGAAAAATTTTTAAAATCCCCTTTCAATAATTTAGATACACTTTCAACTAATGACTGGTGGAATAGGTCAGATAATCCAATTGTAGGTTTAAAAGTTGATAGAGATGATGTTATAGCATTTGGTATTTATACTGTATCTAATAAGATTTTAAAATTAACAGCTCAACTTTTTCCTCTTTATCCTAACGAATCAAGAGAGGTTATTCTAGAAATATTTTCTGATAATGAATGGAAAGAAGTAGATAAAAAAAATGTTAATGAGATAGGATGGGCAACAACTTTTAGAGTGGAAAATTGGGATGATTCAAAAGATATTAAGTATAAACTAAGGCATGGTGATAATGCATATTTTGAAGGCTTAGTTAGAAAAAACCCTAATGAAAAAAACATGATAACAATGGCTGCATTCTCATGTAATAGCAATAAAGACAGAGGTGACAGGGAAAATTATATCAATAATATTAAACACATTGATCCAGATATTTTATTTTTTGCAGGAGATCAGTCTTATGACCATAAAGAACATACAGCTGCATGGCTGAAATTTGGAATGCAATTTAGAGAAATCTTTAGAGATAGACCTTGCATAACAATACCTGATGACCATGACATAGGACAAGGAAATTTATGGGGAGAAAATGGAAAAATTGCGTCATCACCAGCAGGAAATGATGGTGGTTATTTTTATCATAATGAGTACGTGAAAATGGTAGAAAGAGCTCAAACTAATCACCTCCCAGACCCATATGATAATACACCAATAGAACAAGGAATAAATGTTTATTATACCAATCTTATACTTGGAGGAGTAGATTTTGCAATTATAGAAGATCGTAAATTTAAATCGGGACCTAACGGAAAAATACCTCAACAGGGACCAAGGCCAGATCATATAAGAAACCCTGAATATGACCCCAGTTCAATAGATTTAGATAACCTTGTACTTCTTGGAGAAAGACAACTTAAATTTTTAGAAGAATGGGGAAATAACAAAAATAATTCTAATATGAAGGCTGTTTTATCACAGACTGGATTTTGTGGTGGTGCCCATCTTCATGGTAAAAAAGAGAATAGACTTCATGCTGACTTAGACTCAAACGGTTGGCCTCAAAAAGGAAGAAACAAGGCTCTTGAGCTTATAAAAAATGCAAATGCTGTCCATATTGCAGGAGACCAACATCTACCAACTGTAATTCATCATGGAATTAAAGAATATGAAGATGGACCTTGGGCATTTGTTGTTCCAGCAATAGTAAATAATTATTATAGTAGGTGGTGGTGGCCAGAAAATGAAATGGGAGGTGTTAATGGAAATAGTCTTTTACCATGGACAGGAAGGTATAAAGATGGATTTGATAATAAGATTACTATGCACGCATATGCAAATCCAGATACTAACTCAAATGGCGCTGGATATGGGGTAATTAAATTTGATAAAATTGAAAATAAAGTAACATTTGAATGTTGGCCAAGGTATGTAGATGTAAGTTTAAATGAATCTAAACAATTTGAGGGATGGCCTGTTACTGTTTCTCTTGACTAGAAGTAAACCACCTATCAGGATTAAGCTTATTATATTCTTTTCCACTACCTAAATCTAAAAAAACGGGATCTATCATTTCTTTCTCCCATTCTTTAAATTGAGATTTAAGTCTGTCATAGATAGGTTTTGATGAATCAATAATATTTGTTTCTTCACTTATATCATTCTTCAAATCAAAGATATACTCATCATCTTTAATTCTAATATATTTATACCTCTCATCTCTTACTACATCAATATCTTTATCTGGATTCTTCCAGTATAAATATTTGTGAGGCAAACCAGATTTTTTACCGGTTATATATGGTAATAGATCTACCCCATCAATATCATTTTTTATATACTTTTCAGCTGATGCAGCTGATGCCACAGTGGCAAATACATCTAAGGCAATAATAGGTTTATCATATGTAGTCCCAGGTTTGATTTTTTTTGGCCATTGCATAGTAAAAGGGACTCTTATTCCACCCTCAAAGAAATCTCCTTTAATACCTCTTAATATACCATTATCAGAGAAATTATACCACTCTACTCCCCCATTGTCTGAGAAGAATATAACTATAGTATTATCTGCTATCTTTTTCTCTTCAAGTTTATCTAATATTAATCCAATCCCATCATCCATAGATGATACCATGGCAGCATAGGTTCTCCTCTTCTCAACTTCTATGTGATTATTTCTTTCTAAATCTCTCTCTGTAGCCTGCAATGGAGTGTGAGGAGCATTGTAAGATAGATATATGAAAAAAGGATTATCAGAATTATCATCAATAAATTGTACTGCATTATCAGATAATTCCTCTGTTAGATATTTTTTAGTATCAATTCTCTTTCCGTTATCATAAATTCTAGTGACATAACCATCCATCTGCCTTCTTGCCTCTGTCAAATCGTTTATGGTAAGGTCTTCAGGAAAATACCTGTGTCCCCCAATTAAGAATCCAAAAAACTCATCAAAACCTCTTCTCTCTGGGACAAGAGATTCGTGTGCTCCAAGATGCCATTTCCCTATAGCCTTAGTTTTATATTCTACATTATTTAGAACATCTGGAAGTGTTTGTTCCGATAATGGAAGACCCATTAAGGAATCTTTAGGAGCTAATAAAATATTTCTAGTATACCCAAATCTA
>CAZGPH010000033.1:9086-10669 GCA_964527965.1 uncultured Marinoscillum sp. | reverse complement strand
AATTTAATTGGAAGCGGGGACATTTGTCCCCATTTTTTTTGAAAAATATTATGGATACTAAAGTACTTATTAACTCATTTACAGATTTTGCCAAACAAAAGAACGTTGATCGACCAACTATGATCAGAATTTTACAAGATGTTTTTAGGGCAATGATTAAAAAGAAATTCGAACACGATGATAATTTTGATATTGTTATCAATGCAGACAAAGGAGACCTTGAGATTATGAGGTTTAGAGAAATTGTTGATGATAACTCTGAGGACATTTGGGATTTTGACAAGATTAAACTTTCTGATGCAAAATCTATAGAAAAAGATTTCGAAGTTGGAGATGAAGTAGCAGAGGAAATAAAAATTGAAGAGTTTGGAAGAAGAGCTGTCATATTAGCTAAACAAACGTTGATACAGAGAGTAAAAGATTTAGAGAAAGAAATAATTATAAGCAAATATGATGAGCTTGTAGGAGAAATAATTACCGGTGAAATTTATCAAGTTTTAAGTAGGGAGGTTTTACTTGTGGACGGAGAAGGAAACGAGATATCATTACCTAGGTCTGAACAAATATACAAGGATAAGTACAGAAAAGGTGATACGCTAAGGGGTGTAGTATCAAGTGTAGAAATGTTTAGAGGAAACCCTAAAATTACTTTATCGAGAACCAGCCCCTTATTTCTTGAAAAACTTTTTGAAAATGAGGTCCCTGAGATAAGTGATGGATTAATCACCATTAAGAAGGTGGTTAGAGAGCCTGGGGAAAGAGCTAAAATTTGTGTTGAATCGTACGATGATAGAATAGATCCTGTAGGAGCTTGTGTTGGAATGAATGGATCTCGAATACATTCAATAGTCAGAGAACTACAAAATGAAAATATAGATGTGATAAATTATACTGACAATCAAGAACTTTATATTTCAAGAGCCCTTAGTCCTGCTAAAATTACAAGTATGCAGATTGACAATGAAGAAAAAACAGTTTCAGTTTATTTAAAACCAGACCAAGTATCTTTAGCTATAGGAAAAGGTGGTCAAAACATTAAGTTGGCAAGTAGACTTTTAGATTTAGAGATTGATGTATTTAGGGAACTTGATGAAAGTCAAGAGGAAGATGTAGATCTTGAAGAATTTTCTGATGAAATAGAAGGTTGGATAATAGATGAACTTAAAAGAATTGGATTAGATACAGCAAAGGCTGTGCTAAATATTGAGAAAGAAGATTTAATTAAAAGAGCTGATCTAGAAGAAAACACTATAGATTCAGTAGTTAAAACATTGAAAAAAGAATTTGAATAATTTATGAGTGAGACTAAACAATTACGGTTAGGTCAAGTTGCAAGAAAATTAAATGTTGGTAGAAATACTATAATTAATTTTCTTCATGAAAAAGGATATGAAGTTGATTCTAATCCTAACACTAAAATTAGTCAAGACTTGTTTAAAATTCTAGAAAATGCTTTTGAGGATTCTGCAGTTGAAAAAAAAGTAGCTTCTAACATTAAAATTGGTATAGAAGAAAAAGCAAGTTTTATACAAGAGATAAAGAAAAAAGAAGAAGAGAAAAAAGAAGAAGAGAAAAAAGAAGAA
>CAZGPH010000033.1:0-8986 GCA_964527965.1 uncultured Marinoscillum sp. | reverse complement strand
AGAAAAAAGAAGAAGAGAAAAAAGAAGAAGAGAAAAAAGAAGAAAAAGCTAAAGATCCTGAAAAGAAAGAAACTGGAGGAATTAAAATTATAAAAAAAATAAAGCTTGATGATAACAGTAAAAAGCGAGTTGCATCATCAGATCAATCCAAGAAAAAAAGGAGACCTAGGAAAAGAATAATTTCAAATAAAAAAAATTCAAAAGTTGGCTCCCAAAATCCTCCTGAAAGCAAGGAAGAAATTGATAAAAAAAACAAAGAGATCCAAGATAAAATTAAGTCAACTCTTGCCAAACTTAGTGGCACAAAAGACTCTGAAACAAAAAGATCAAAATATAGAAAAGAGAAAAGAAGTCAACACGCAGAGGCTATTGAAGAAGAAAAAATAAAACAAGAAGAAGACTCAAAAACTTTAAAGGTTACTGAATATATCTCTGCTAATGACCTTGCAAAGCTTATGGATGTCACGGTTAATGATGTAATATCTAAATACCTTGAAATTGGTATGTTTGTATCAATAAACCAGAGACTAGATGCTGAAACAATTAGCATAATTGCTGAAGAATTTGGATTTAAAGTAGAGTTTACGACATCGGATGATGAAGAAATCGAAGTAGTAGAGGAAGAAGACAATGAAGAAGAATTATCACCTCGTGCTCCTATTGTTACAATTATGGGTCACGTAGATCACGGGAAAACATCTTTATTAGATTATATAAGAAAATCTAGAGTAACTGAAGGAGAAGCTGGTGGAATTACTCAACATATAGGAGCATATGATGTTGAGACAAAGAGTGGACAAAAAATCGCTTTTTTAGATACTCCAGGACACGAAGCTTTCACCGCAATGAGAGCAAGAGGAGCTAAAATTACTGATATAGTAATTATTGTAATAGCTGCTGACTCAACTGTAATGCCTCAAACAAAAGAAGCTATAAATCATAGTAAAGTTGCTAATGTACCTATAGTATTTGCAATAAATAAGATTGATACCCCTAATGCTAATGTTAATAAAGTAAAAGAAGATTTATCTAATAATAATATTCTGGTTGAAGATTGGGGAGGCAAATACCAATGTCAAGAAGTATCTGCAAAAACCGGTAAAGGAATTGATGAATTATTAGAAAAAGTTTTATTAGAAGCAGAATTGTTAGAGCTAAAAGCTAATAAAAATAAAAAGGCAGTTGGTACTGTTGTTGAGTCAGAGTTAGATAAAGGTAGAGGGTACTTAACAACAATAATGGTTCAAGGCGGAACACTTCAGAAAGGAGATATTGTTCTTGCTGGTGCTCAGCATGGAAAAGTAAAAGCTTTATTTGACCACAGAGGAAAAGAAAAAGATAATGTAGGACCAGCAACTCCAATCTTAATGCTAGGTCTTAATGGGGCTCCACAAGCAGGTGATAAATTTAATGTTTTCAATACAGATAAAGAAGCAAGAGAGTTAGCTACAAAAAGAGAACAATTAATTAGAGAACAAAAATTAAGAACTAAAAAACATGTTACTCTTGATGAGATTGGAAGAAGATTAGCTCTTGGAAGTTTTAAAGAATTAAATATTGTTCTTAAGGGAGATGTTGATGGGTCTATCGAGGCTCTTTCTGATTCCATGGAAAAATTATCAACTGATGAAATATCTGTTAATATTATTCATAGAGGAGTTGGACAAATTACAGAATCAGATGTCTTACTTGCATCGGCATCAGATGCAATAATTATAGGATTTCAAGTAAGGCCATCTGTTAGCGCAAGAACATTAGCAGAGAAAGAAGGAATAGACATAAGAATGTACTCTATTATTTATGAGGCAATTAGTGAAATGAAAAGTGCAATGGAAGGAATGTTAGAGCCAACAGAAGAAGAGAAGATTGTAGGTAATGTAGAGGTAAGAGAAGTCTACAAAATATCAAAGATTGGAACTATTGCTGGTTGTTATGTTACTAATGGTAGTATTATAAGAAAAAATAAAATTAGGTTGATTAGAGATGGAATTGTTATATTCACAGGTAAAATAAAACAACTAAAAAGGTTTAAGGAAGATGCCAATGAAGTGAAAAATGGATATGAATGTGGTATAAGCATCGAAGACTATAATGACATTAAAGTTGGAGATGTGATAGAATCATTTGAAATAAAAGAGATAAAAAGAAAACTTTAAATTAATAATATGGCTAAGAAAGTAAAGACAAAATATACTAGTTCAGAGTTAAAAGAATTTGAAAAGCTGATTTTAGAAAAAATGAAAAATGCTCAGAATGAACTTGACTTCATTAGAGAATCTTTACAAAGGAGCAGCCTTTCTGGTACTGATTCTACTCAGGGCGCACTAAAAACTTTAGAAGATGGAGCTGATACAATGGAAAAAGAAAGTTTGAGTCAACTTGCAGGAAGACAACAAAAGTTTATCACAAACTTAGAAAAAGCCCTAATTAGAATAAAAAATGGGACATATGGAATATGTAAAGATACTGGTAGTTTAATTGATAAAAAAAGATTAAAAGCCGTTCCTCACGCTACTCAATCTATAGAAGCAAAATTAAATAGGGGTTAAAATTGAGTTCATTAGAATCAAAGATTGAGTCACTTATTTTTTGTTCTCCAAAGCCTATTAAAATAGGTGAAATAATTAAAACATTTTCCGAAAGTGAAAAATCAGATTTTTCTGAAAAGAAAGTACTAGAAAGCATTAAAAAATTAATAAATAAATTCAAAAGTGATGACTTTTCTTTTGAGATAATTGAATCAGGTGGGGGATATCAATTCTTAACTAAAAAAGATTATTCTAGATTGAACGAAATTCTTCTTAAACAACAATCAAAAAGACGTCTTTCAATATCTGCACTAGAGACTTTATCAATAATAGCTTATAAACAACCTGTCACTAAATCTGAAATTGAAAAAATAAGAGGAGTAAATTGTGACTATACAATTCAAAAATTATTAGATAAAGAGTTAATTAGAATAGAAGGTAAATCAGATAAAGTTGGTAGACCCCTCATATACTCTACTAGTGAAAAGTTTATGGATTATTTTGGAATAAATAGTCTTGAGCAATTACCTACAATAAAAGATTTCCAAAAAGAGGAAAACTCTATAGGTGATGAAGAAGAAATTTAATTCAAAGTCAATCCGTATTAATAAATTTATTGCACTTTCAGGACACTGTTCACGTAAACAGGCTGATGATCTTATAATAAAAGGAAAGGTTAAGATAAATGGGAAAAGATGTTCTCAATTAGGATTAATAGTTGATTTAAATGATTTTGTTACGGTTGATGGAAAGTCAATTATACCCGAAAGAAAACAATATATATTATTAAATAAGCCTAAAGGGTTTTCAATTAAAAATAATATAAAAGGGAAAACTGTAAATGACTTATTAAAAACAATTGAAGAAAAGTTATTTCCAGTTGGAGAGTTAGATTGTGATACATCAGGGCTTTTATTATTAACTAATGACAATAAACTATTAGAAAAATTGATCTCTCCATCACTTAAATTAAAAAAAATTTATAGTGTTATGTTAAATGAAGCTATTAGTAAAAATGATGTGGAAATAATAAAGTCTGGTTTCATTATTGATAATAAAAAAATATCAATAGAAAAGGTAATAAAATTAGAGAATGCTAATGAAGTAGGAATTGAAATTAATGGAGATGAAAATAAAATATTCGATAAAATATTCGATAAAATAAATCTTAAAATAATTAAGCTGGATAGGGTTATGATTGGACCATTAACAAAAAAAGATCTGCCAAGAGGAAAATGGAGAAGTTTAAAAAATAATGAGATAAGAAATTTAAAATCTTTTCTTAACTAATCTTTATTATATTCAGATATCAATGTTTTTATGTACTTAAGATGATTTATTGAAGAATCATCATTTGTCTTCTTAATTTTTATTTTTATTTTTTTATCTAAACTTATAATTTCACCAAGTACTATTGATCTGATATCAGATGATTGGAAATCTATGTTTGTTCCAAACCTTTTATAGTATGATGACTGAGTTTTGTTATTTCTCATAATGTCTATTAATTTATTAATATATGTTTTTTGGAGATTTCTTCTATAAGATTTTATTGGGCTCGCATCTGACATATTACCCCATAAGCTTATATTTAGATCATCAATCATTTCATTAATAGAATATGCATCATTGCCATTTATTGCTTTATTTTCTAACATCCTAGCAAGTCTAGAATAATCAAATAATCTACTTAATGCATAATTTTGGGCGGATCTAACCCTCTCAAGCGCACCAATATTTTCTATTCTATCCAACACATTCTTATCTACTAACCAATCTAAGGAAATAAAAACATGGTCATTTAAAAACTTAACTGCTTTCCTCTGAGTATTTTTTGAAACATGGGAGTATACTTTTCCTTCTTGGTCATTACTCTTTAAGTCTTCATAAATACCTCCAACATTTGTCGAAACGTGGCCGATATATCTTCTATACTGAGAAAAAACATTTAAATAAAGTTCCTTTAAATCATCATAATTTTTTCCTTCTTCATATGTCCAATCTATTAGATTAGGTACAATTCTTTTAAGATTTAGAATCCCATAATAACTAGCATCCATATTATCACTTCCTATAGATTCTGTTTGAGACCTAGGGTCTATTCCATTGGAATATCCAAACCAAAAATCATAATTTGATGACTTATCTTTTATCCATTTATTAAGAATTCTTTTTTCTGATGTTGGATCTAAATTTTGAAAATAAGAATATCCCCACTTAATAGACCAAATATCATATTCACCTACCATGGGATAAAAGTTTTTTACTCCATCACCAGGCTGAGCAACATAATTAAATCTTGCATAATCCATAATAGAGGGTGCTACCCCATGTGAAGAGGTAAAAGAGGGTGATCTAAGACTATCAACAGAATAAGCAAAGCTTGATCCCATATTATGAGGTAATCCTATTGTATGACCAACTTCATGAGCAGAAACAAACCTTATTAGTTGACCCATAACTTCATCTTCAAATTTCACTCCCCTTGACTGCTCATTTACTGCAGAGGTTTGTATTAGATACCAATTCCTTAAAAGGTTCATTACATTATGATACCATCCTATATCACTCTCTAGAATTTCTCCTGTCCTTGGATCAGCAGTATGAGGTCCATAAGCATTCTGTATATCTGAAGCATAATATCTGATAACTGAATACCTTACGTCTTCAGGACTCCAATCTGGATCCTCTTCTTTAGTAGGGGGGTACTTACATAAGATAGCATTTTTAAAACCCGCAGCCTCAAACGCAACCTGCCAGTCTTCAACTCCCTGCTTTAAATATTCTCTCCATTTAACTGGAGTTGCAGGATCAATGTAATAGACAATAGGTTTAATCGGTTCTACTAATTCTCCCCTATTATATGCTTCTATATCTTTAGGAACTAATTTCCATCTCCTAATATACGATGTTGATTTTGCTTTTTGCTCATCTAACCCGTAGTCAGTTTGTGATTGTGAGAAGTAACCTACCCTTCTGTCCAAATATCTTGGTTGCATTTTGTTTTCTGGAAGAAGAATCATAGAATTATTTACCTCTAAACTAATAGTCTGAGAGTTTCTTTGTGAAGGTGGTTGGGTAGAGATATAAGTTAATACATTTCTAACCTCTATGTTTTTAGGAAAACTTTTAACTGATTCTATAAATGATCTTTTTTTATCTAGAGAAGTAATCTTAAGGTTTTTTCTTCTAAACTGAGGAAAGCCCAAAGCCTTAACATCAGTTGTAAAGAGATCTGTCACATTAATTAATATAGAGCTATCAGCGGGGTTATAGGCTTCTATGTTAAATGATGATAGAATTGGTTCGAAGTTTGAGTTTTTAACAGATTCGTAGATTGGGAGTGAGTCATTTGCTATATTTTCGTAACTAACAACTCTAAGTAATATTTTATCATATTTTTTCTGCCACCTAAGTACCTGAGAGTTAATCTTTTGACCTCCATAACCAATTCCATTAGCAGTCTTAGCAATCCTTGTTACCATCAACATCTCCTTATCAAGTAAGGAACTTGGTATCTCATAATACACCTTTTGATTATTTTGATGTACCTTGAAAAGACCTTCGTCAGTTAAAAAATCATCATTAATAATATCATCGTAAGATTTTTCCTTGTTTTCTTTCTCATCTTTCTTTTGGGCAAATAATGATGACTGGATCATTATGAGACATAGTAATAAATATTTCATGGTAGTGGTTAAGTTGAAATTGTAATTATTTATAAATATATAAAATAAATTCAAAGGACAAAAAGTAAAAACCATGAGACATATTGTCTCATGATACATTATATTTACGTTAATAATTTTACAAACCTTTACTTTTAAAGTCTCATGGGACATAAAATAAAAATTAACACCAACCCCTCAAGATCATTTTGCTACTATAACTACGAAGGAAAAAGAATAAAAATTTATAATGGAAAACAATTTAACGAAGAGATATACCCCAATAAAGAGAAGGATATCTCAAAAAGAAAAGTTTTATTAGATCAACTAAAAAAGATAATAAAAAGAAATTTAAATAGACTAAACCCTCATAAAAACATAATTACATCAAGGAGAGCTGATAACTTATATGATCAGAGTATTTTCAAAGAGAGAATAGCACTAGAACTATATGAACACCCAAAATTTGGATCTAAAGCTGTTGCAAATGAGATAGCCCACTTGATTAAAGAAAAACAATCTAAAAACAAAAATTGTGTCTTAGGATTAGCAACTGGATCCTCTCCAATTTCAATCTACAAAGAGCTTGTAAGAATGCACAAAGAAGAAAACCTTAGCTTTTATAATGTAATAACCTTCAACTTAGATGAATATTTTCCAATGGATCCAAACTCCATACACAGCTATCACAAGTTTATGTTTGAAAATCTATTTAAGCATATAGACATAGACCCAAATAACATTAATATTCCAAGCGGAAATATTGAATCAAATAAAGTTGAGAAACATTGTGTTGATTTTGAAAACAAAATTAAAAACGCTGGAGGCTTAGACCTCCAACTTCTTGGCATAGGAAGAAATGGACATATAGGATTCAATGAACCTGGATCTATTGAATCTTCAGTAACCAGAAAAGTTAAGATTGAGCTTAGTACAAGATTTGATGCCGCTAGTGAATTTGGTGGAATTAATAATGTACCTAAGGATGCTATCTCTATGGGCATAAACACTATTATGAGCGCAAAAAGAGTCGTCTTAGTTGCTTGGGGTGATAGTAAAGCTAAAATTATTAAAAAATCTATAGAAGAAGATGAAAACGAATTAGTGCCCGCATCATTCTTACAAAAACACAATAATTGCCTTTTTATACTAGACAAAGAGTCTTCATCTCAACTAAATAGAATGAACTGCCCGTGGGTTTTTACAGATATAACCAAGAAGCCCTCAACTTCACTAAGCTCAACAATTATTGGCTGGACTGATTTTCATATCAAAAAGGCGGTCATATGGCTGAGTCTTTTAAAAAACAAACCAATATTACAACTAACCGATGAGGATTATCATGAGAACGGGATGGGAGGAATTTTTGAAAAATATGTATCAGCATATGAAACAAATATTAAAGCTTTCAACATGATTCAAAACAACATCACTGGTTGGCCTGGTGGAAAACCTAATGCTGATGACTTAAATAGACCAGAAAGAGCAAGGCCCTCAAAAAAAAGAGTTTTAATATTTTCTCCCCATCCTGATGATGATGTAATTTCAATGGGTGGAACTTTTGAAAGATTAATTAAACAGGGTCATGAAGTTAACGTGGCATATCACACATCGGGGAATATAGCAGTAAACGATAACGATGTATTAGAAATAACTGAGCTTATTAAAAGACTGGCAATTAGCCTTTCTCCAAAAGAACTAAACATATTAATGAGTGACGGAAAAAATAAATTGGGAAAAAACCATATTATATGGGCAAGTAACTTCCATAAAAATATATCTGGTCTATTAAAGGAAAAGATTGATCTTGATGGGTTTAAAATTGTAAATAAGGTTAAGGGTATAATTAGAAAATCAGAAGCGTATCAAGCGTGTCAATATCTTGGATTAAAAAATAAGGATAACATACACTATT
Source organism: uncultured Marinoscillum sp. (assembly GCA_964527965.1). Classification (GTDB taxonomy): domain Bacteria; phylum Bacteroidota; class Bacteroidia; order Cytophagales; family MED-G16; genus MED-G16. The sequence continues at coordinate 875 of CAZGPH010000033.1, read as the reverse complement.
TAGATATGCCATTTTATCAAACAGGAACTATTAAAAAGAAAGATATATCAGATAAAGATATAAATATTGTTCAGAATTTAATTACAAAAATAAAGCCGCACCAAATATATGCTGCAGGAGATTTAAGTGATCCTCACGGGACTCATAGACTTTGTCTAAGATCAATTTATAGGGCAATAGATAACTTAAAATCAAGAGTTTTTATGAGAGACTGTTTTGTTTGGTTATACCGAGGAGCTTGGAATGAATGGAAGGTTTATGATATAGATATGTCAGTGCCACTTAGCCCTGATCAAGTGCTAAAAAAACGGAGAGCTATATTTAAACATCAATCTCAGAAAGATGGAGTAGTTTTTCCAGGAGATGACGTTAGAGAATTTTGGCAGAGAGCAGAGGATAGAAATAAGAATACAGCAGAATTGTATTCTAAACTAGGGTTTGCAAAATATGGTGCAATAGAAGGATTTAAAAGATATAAATTTTAACTATATATCTAAATAGAGGAAGAAAAAAATCTTATAGTTAAAATACCCGCACCAATAAATAGCATACCCAATACGGCTGGAGCATCCAAAGTCTGATTATATCTGAAATATCCAATAAGGCTGATAAATAAAATCCCTAGCCCACTCCATATGGCATAAGTTATGCCTACTGACATATGTTTTAATGTGATGGATAAGAAGAAAAAGGTTAGAGAATAACCAACAATAACTATAATGGAAGGCAAAAGTTTTGTAAATCCATGACTGTCTTTTAAAGCAGTCGTGGCTACTACTTCAGTTATTATAGCAAGGAGTAAATATATCCATTTCATTACAGGTTGTGGTGCTGGGTGGACTCGAACCACCGACTCACGGATTTTCAGTCCGATG
>CAZGPH010000032.1:0-11253 GCA_964527965.1 uncultured Marinoscillum sp. | reverse complement strand
CTCAGAACTCTAGAGTTAGCTACCCAATTCATCATATTAAAAACTCAGTGAAGCCTTCAATAGGATCAAACCCAAAAAATATTTTTTTCTTAACAGCGGATGCTTTTGGGGTATTGCCTCCTGTCTCAAAATTGTCTTACAATCAAGCTGCATATCACTTTATTTCTGGATATACATCCAAACTAGGAGGAACAGAAGTTGGTATTAATGACCCAATTCCCAACTTTTCCGCTTGTTTTGGAGCACCATTTATGCCTTTACATCCTAGTATTTACGCAGAAATGCTCATTTCTAAATTAGAAAGTTGTAAGGCTGATGTTTGGCTTATTAACACGGGTTGGATTGGGGGTCCTTTTGGATTAGGTAAAAGAATAGAGTTAAATTATACTAGAAAAATTATAGACTCTATAAATAGTGGTGAGTTAGATAAACTGAATTCTGGAAAATATAGAACTCACTCAATTTTTAATTTTAAAATTCCTGTTACTTGTCCTGGTATTCCTGATAAAATTTTAAGCCAGAAAAAGTTGTGGGACGATGATGATAAGCTCTGGGATGCTTTGCAAAATCTATCAAATTATTTTAAAGAAAATTTTAAAAAGTTTGAGAGTAAAATCCCAAAAGAAATTAAATCAGGAGGGCCAAAATAAATTAGTTTTCACATTTTCCTTCAGAGAATGTAACTACACCAGCATTATTAGCCATACACACATTTGAGTATGTGACATTATCACAGCCACAAACTGGTCTGTATTCTTTTGTACATGGGCCTTCTGATATTAAACTTTGATCAACACATGTTATGTCTTTATTGCAAGAGATTAAAAAAAATGATATTAAAATTAAAAATATTGTAATATTATAAGGTTTCATGACATGTTGTTTTATTTTTTATTTAATTTTTTTTAAAAAATAGTAATTTTATGTAAAATTTATAAGCTAATATATAAAATTATGATTAATTCTGGTGATACCGCGTGGATGTTAATTTCCTCAGCTCTTGTGATGTTAATGACCCCAGCGGGATTGACTTTATTTTATGGGGGTTTAACTCAAAGAAAAAGTGTACTTAATACTATAGGAATGAGTTACACTGCTTTCTGTACTGCCTCGGTAGTATGGGTTGTAATTGGATACTCTATCGCATTTTCTGGTGATGGAGCATTTTTTGGAAATCTAGATAATTTCTTATTAAGAGGTATTATGGTTACTGATGTTGAAGGTACTATACCAAAATTATTATTTGTTTTCTTCCAAGGAACTTTTGCGGCTATTGCTGTTGCTTTGGTTAGTGGTTCAATTATTGAAAGAGTAAGATATTCCACCTGGTTTCTATTCTCAATCCTCTGGGTAATTTTAGTTTATTCTCCAGTAACACACTGGGTATGGGGTGGTGGGTTTTTGAGTCAACTTGGTGAACTTGATTTTGCTGGTGGTACAGTAATACATGTTAATGCAGGTGTTGCAGGATTAGTTTTAGTTTACCTCCTTGGTAATAGGGAAGGGTATAAAAAAACAAACCTAAGGCCAGCATCAGTTAAATTAATGATTTTGGGGTCAGCTCTATTATGGTTTGGTTGGTTTGGTTTTAATGGTGGGAGTCAGTTGGCTGCTGATGGAATTGCCGCAAATGCATTATTAGTTACAAATGTCGCAGCTGCTTCTGGAGGGCTTACATGGTTATTAATAGAGTGGTTTACCACTAGCTCAAAACCTACTCTTATTGGGAGTGCTTCTGGAGTTGTCTCTGGATTGGTAGGAATTACTCCGGCAGCAGGATATGTTGATGTTAGCGGGGCTCTCGCTATCGGATTAGGTTCTGGTTTAGTTGGTTACTTTGGTGTAGTTAAACTTAAGAAGTGGTTAGGGTATGATGATACTTTAGATGTATTTGGAATTCATGGTTTGGTCGGAGCTTTTGGAGCAATAGCTACTGGTATATTTGCTAATCCTCTAGTTAACAAAGGAAATGCGGGTCTTTTATATGGTAACCCTGAACAGGTTTGGATTCAATTACAATCTGTTATTTACGTTTCTTTATATTCTGCTATTGCTACTTATATTATTTATAAATTAATATCCTTATTTTTTGGTACTGGTAGGATATCTGATCAAGTTGAATCAGAGGGAATGGACATGGCTTATCATGGAGAAAAAGGTTTTGATATAAGTGACTAAATTATTTTTAGTATAAATGTCTATCTGGATTCCAATTTTTCAGATGAGTATTACCTGATTCTAGAGCTCCTTCCTCTATAGGTGTGCCCATGGAATCATTCCACCTGTTTAGAAATCCAAAGAGTGAGATCACACCTAACATCTCAACAATTTCTCCGTCATCCCAGTACTCTCTAAGTTTAGATGAAATTTTTTCATCAACCCGGTTAGGAATAGATGAGGAAGCTATTGCAAATTCAAAAGCAATCTTTTCTTTTTTTGAAAAAGCTGTACTTTTTCTAAAATCCCAAATTTCATTAAGTTGTTTGTCATCTGAACCATATCTTTCGGCAGCTCTAATTGTATGAGCCTGGCAGTATCTACATCCACTAACAGTACTTGCTAAATAACCAATTAATCTTTTTATTTTACTTGAAAGATTACCCTTGTTCTCCATGACTGCTTTATTTAGGTTAATAAACGCATAAGCTATTTGTGGTCTGATGAACATGGTCTTTATACTATTAGGACAAAAGCCTAGTGTCTCATTATAAAATTTAATTAGTTTATTTAATTCCTTGTCATCTGATTGTAAAGGTTTTACTATTGGATTATTCATAATATTTAAATTTATTAATCGTTTAATATTTAAATTTGTAATAAAACTATGATAAAAAAGTCTTTAACAATATTTTTTTTAGCTCTAGTATTCTCAAATTTTCTTTATTCTCAAAAGCTTGAAGTAGGTTTAAAAGGTGGTTCTAATTTTGCTACTCAAAAATTATCTTCAATTCAGGGTGTAGAATCAATCACAGGTTATCACCTAGGTGGTTTTGTTTATTTCAAACTACCTTTCTTATTTGGAATTCAAGTAGAGGGCCAGTACTCAACACAAGGAAGTGAATTTCTAGTAAATCAGTTAATTAATAAAAATAATCTTAGTTATTTAAATATTCCTATTCTCTTTAGAAATGACTTTGGTCCATTTAATTTTCATTTTGGACCTCAGTTTGGATTATTAACTGATGCAAAATTATCCGTGAATGGCATTAAAAATAATTTCAAAAATCAACTTCTTGATAGAGACTTTAGTTTTGTTGCTGGATTAGGTGTCAGGCTACCAGCAAATTTAGGATTAACTTTAAGATATGTAAAAGGACTGACAAATATTTCAGATACTAATATTGTAAATTCAGAAACAAAAAATACAATGTTTCAGGTATCTCTTAAATACTCTATTATCAATTGGGGGACAAAGAAGAAGGAAAAATGAGTAAGATAAAGTTTAGAGAAATTATCAAAGATGATCTTCAAGATGTTTTTCTATTATTAAATCAGTTAAAAGAAAAAGATGTTAATAGCATTGACTTAGAAAGTGCTTGGAAAAATTTTAATTCAAATTCAAGTTCGAATTCAATAGTAGGTACTTACGATGATAGGGTTGTAGCTTACGGAAGTATTGTAATTGAAAATAAAATAAGGGGTGATATTGCTGGCCATATTGAGGATATAGTAGTTGACACTAGTATGAGAGGTAAAATGGTTGGAGTGAAACTAATTAATGAACTTATTGATATAGGAAGTAAAAAAGGATGCTATAGAATAACTTTATTTTGTGAAGAAAAACTTGTTAAATTTTATGAAAGAACTGGATTCAAGGTTAATAATGTTATGATGAAAAAGTTTTTGTAATTTAATTCATTTCTTTCGATTTAAATTATCAAGAATAAAACTTACCTTTTAAACTATTCTACTGTAACCGACTTAGCTAAGTTTCTTGGCTTATCAACATCACACCCTCTTAAAACCGCACAGTGATATGCAATTAACTGAAGAGGAATTTGATTAAGTATTGGTGAGAAGTCTTTAGAAGTATTTGGAACTTCGATAGAATAATCAAAGTGTTTTTTCATATGAAAGTTTTTTGGGTCTACAACCCCTATCACTTTTGCCTTTCTTGCTTTAATTTCCATCACATTACTCAATGTTTTTTCATATTCATCACTCTTAGTGCAGATAACAACTACAGGCATATTTTTATCGATAAGTGCTATAGGCCCATGTTTAAGTTCAGCTGCTGGGTACCCTTCTGCATGTATGTAGGAGATCTCTTTGAGTTTTAGTGCACCTTCTAACGCTACAGGGAAATTATTACCTCTACTCATGAAAAGACAATGATCAATTTTATATATTTTTTTGGCAATTTTTTCAATCAAAGAATTTTTTTTAAGTGACTCCTGAACTTTTAATGGTAATTCCTTAAGCTGAGATATCATTTTATGGTACTTTAAATCTGATATATTTCCTTTCAAATACCCAGCCTTAATCCCAATCATAAAGAAAACTAATAGTTGAGAGGTAAATGCTTTCGTACTTGCAACTCCAATTTCTGGTCCTGCATGGAGATAGCATCCCTCATCAGTCTCTCTAGCGATTGAAGAACCTACAGAATTGACTATGCCTAATACTTTTGCACCCTTTTTTCTAGCTATTTTAGTAGCTTCAAGAGTATCAGCAGTTTCTCCTGACTGTGAAATAACAAATACGATATCATTCTTATAAATTATGGGGTCTCTATATCTAAACTCAGATGCATACTCTACTTCAACGGGTATTTTCAAATATTTTTCTAGAAAATATTCAGCTGTTAGAGCTGCATGCCAAGATGTTCCACAACCAATAATAATAATTCTTTTAGCTTCAAGAAGATTATTAACATTTTCTCTTATTCCACCTAATGTTATCTCATTATCTTTAACTCTTCCCAACATAGTTTGAGTTAAAGAATTTGGCTGCTCCATAATTTCTTTGAGCATATAAGAATCATATTTACCTAAGTCAACTTTCTGAAGTTCTACATCAACTTCTCTAAAGATCTTTTTAACTGATTTTAAATCATAATCATAAATTTTGAAATTATTTTTTTTAATTTTTAGAAAAGTGTCGTCTTCAAGGTAAATAATTTTGTTTGTATACTCAATGATAGGAGATGCGTCAGAAGCTATAATGAAATTATCATTAAATTTTCCTATAGCTAACGGGCTTCCTTTCCTTGCTGCATATAAAATTTCAGGATCATTATTAATCATAAGTACAATGCCAAATGCACCAGTAACTTTACTTAGTGCATATGATAATCCTTCCTCAAATGATTTTGCTTTACTAAGACATAACTCTATAAAATTTACAAAAACTTCTGTGTCTGTATCTGTATAAAATTTATAATTTTCTTCTTCAAGCAATAACTTTAATTCTTTATAATTTTCTATAATTCCGTTGTGAACAATAGTTAATCTTTTGTTATAGGAAATGATTGGATGTGAATTAATATCACTTGGTTCTCCATGAGTGGCCCATCTTGTATGTCCTATACCAATATTAGATTTGAGTTTTGAATTTTTAAAAATTTCTTCAGAATATTTTACTTTACCTTTCTTTTTAAAAATTTTAACTTTCTTGTTTTTGATAACAGCAATACCAGAGCTGTCGTACCCTCGGTATTCTAATAGTTTGAGTCCATCATAAACTATTTTACCTGCATCTAATTCAGGTCCTTTATATGCTACTATTCCACACATATCGCAATGCTAAATAAAAATTATTTTTTGAAATCATTTTTACGATAATTTATATCTTTCTTATCAAGAAAATATCTAAAAAAATTTAATCTTTTCCTAAATTCATCTATATCTCTACCTTTTCTTTTAGACCATACGATTTCTGATAATGCAGTCATTCTGGGTACAGACATATATTCAACCATCTCAGGTTTTTTGATATATTCAGTCCACACATTAGCCTGAGCTCCAAGAATTTTTGTTGCTTCATTTATATCTAATCCCTCAGGTATTGGTTCGTATGAATAAACTTTATCTAGAGTGATGAGACCTCCAATAGCTAGGGGCTCACCTGTCTTTGCTTGGTAATAATCAAAGTACATGTGTGATGTTGGTGTCATTATAGCATTATTTCCAGATTGAGCAGCTATAATCCCTCCCTCTTCTCCTCTCCATGACATTACAGTAGCATCAGCAATCAAGCCTCCTTCTATAATTTCATCCCATCCAATCAGCTTCTTATTATATTTTCTTAAAATATTTTCAACCCTACTAACAAAATATGTTTGGAGACTATCTTCCTCTTCTATCTCTAAATCTTTCATTATCTTTTGAACTTCTTCAGACTCTTCCCATTGTTTTTTTCTAGCTTCATCGCCTCCTATATGTATATAATTAGATGGGAATAATTCTGCTACTTCTCTAAATAAATTATCTAAGAAGTTAAATGTATTCTCTGTAGGCTTTAGAATTTCATCTTGTACCCCCCAGGTCGTCTTTACTTTTACTTCTTCTTCTGAAGTACCTAGCTCTGGGTATGATGCAATCAGAGAGGCAGTGTGACCAGGCATATCTATTTCAGGAATAATTTCAATAAACCTTTCACTAGCATATTGAACTATCTCCTTTATTTCATCTTGAGAGTAGTAACCTTTATGAATAACGTTGTCGTACCTTGGATTTTTTCCAGCGAATCTAGCGTGGCCGATAATTGTTTTCTCCCTTATTGATCCAACTTCAGTAAGTTTAGGATAATTTTTAATTTCAATTCTCCAACCCTGATCATCGGTAAGGTGCCAATGGAATTTATTCATTTTATGCATAGCTATGATATCAATAAATTTTTTAATAAAATCTTTAGGCATAAAATGTCTAGATACATCTAGCATCATTCCCCTATAATTAAATCTAGGAAAGTCTTCTATTATCATAGGTATTATATTATATACGTCTAAGGATTTAGTTTCTACTTCCTCTACTCCTTGATAGTAGCCTGTTTCGTTAACACTTTTGTATCCTGATGTAGTAAGATTAGCAGCATTAAAATTTTGATTATTAGAAGTCTCTTTAAAAGTTGTGACTAAAACTTCAGTATCAAATTCATTAAAATTATCTTCTTCTCTCTTTCTTTTTGTGAAATGTATAATCTGCTTAAGAGATTCTAGGCCATAAAAAAGACCTCCAATAGTATTTGCTTGAACCATTAAATTTTCTTTTGGAAGAATTGATATCTTATATCCTTCATCACCTAAGTCAACAATTCCATTTTCTACTTCGAGATAAATATTTGATTTCTTATTTACTTTTGTTTTTAATTCAAATCCTGTTTCATCTTTAATAAAAGACATAAAATTTTTTAAAAATGGCTCTAATGTAGTTACCCCTTTTACTTCAATCGAAGTTTTTTTTGATAATCTAAATCCAGTCTGTTTGCTTTGAGGGAAAGAGATGTTTTGCGGTTCTGGTAATATATAATTTCTCTGTGCTTTGAGATTAAAACAAAATAATAACAAGATGATTACGTAGATATATTTTATCATATTATAAATTTATTTTTTAGAGTAATTTTTATTCAAATTTTGTAAATAAAAGGTAGTGATCAAAAAAAAAACTAATTTTGTATTCTAAAAAATTAATAAAAAGAAAATATTAAACAATAAAGAAATGAAAAATCTGATGTTAATGCTTCTTATATCTACATTATTTTCATGTACTCCTGAAGCAAAGGAAGAACTAAATGCTGTAAATAATGAGGTTACATTTCAAAGAAATGTTGAGAACTTTATGAATTTTACTAAAGAATTTAGAAATGAAAATATTGATGGTGTTATGGATATGTTTGCCGATTCTGCTCTATGGAGTCCTCCAGAATATAATTCCTACATATGGAAATCTAAAGATGAGTTAAGAGAGGGATTGACTAACTATATGAAAAATTTTGATGAATTAACTTTTACTCCTGGGATAAATCTTCCTGAGGATAATGTTGTTGATGGCTTCTGGGGAGGGTCTAGGTACAGGTCAGACGGTGATAAGAATACTTCATCCTTATCTAGTGCAAATCCAAATAATCTTAGAATTTATGGAACTTGGAGCTCAGTTCATACCGAAACTGGAAAAAAGACATATAGTAAATGGTATGCAATAGTTAACTTCAATGATGTAGGTAAAATTGTTAGGTTTAATGACTGGTTTAATGTTGATGGGCTGCAAGTACAGATCAACGAATAAAGAAATTTTTAATTTTTAATTTTTATATGATGAAATATTTAGTAAACTATATTTTGGTTTTTGTTTTAGTTTCTGGTTGTGTTAACAATACAGCTACTGTTGAAACTAATTCTGAGTTTGATGCTGGAATGGCAATGTTTGAAAAAAATAAGGCTATTGCAGATAAAACTTTTAATCTTTTCATAGCAAAAGATTTAGATGGGATGATGGATATGCATACTGAAGATCTTATTTGGTCTCCAGCTAATACCACGGACTCCTTATCAAAAGATGCTTTCAGAGAAGGTATGATGGGATGGATGTCTGAATTTGATCAATTCGAATTTGTAGATAGACAATATTATCCAGGTGTTGGAGATAATTTTATTCCTGATGGCTCTGTTAGAACATATGGTACATGGTTAGGTACTCATAAATCTGGAAAACAAACTGTAACAAAGTATTATTCTGTATTACAGTTTAATGAGGATGGAAAAATTACTGCTGATTTAGAATGGTTTGATGTTGGGGGTGTATTTGATCAGCTTGAAGATTAATTTTTTAATTTTTAATTATTAAAAAAAGAAGACAGGATTTATATTCTGTCTTTTTTTTTACAGAAATTTATTTTTTGATTTATATGGGTCCAAAAGAAGTAGTAGTATTATCTCCAGGTAGAATTAATTTAATTGGAGAGCATATAGATTATAATGGTGGAAATGTGATGCCAGCTGCTACTGATTTATATATAAGATTACAATTTTATATTAATAAAAATAATTTTTCTGAAGTTCAATCAAAGACAATCAATAAGTCGATAAAGTTAGATGTAAATAATCTTGAGAAGAGTAAATTAAAATGGGAGAATTATATAATTGGATCACTAATTATTTTAACAAGAAAAAGGAATGCTAATCTAAAAAACTTTAGTTGTAAAATAGATGGTAATCTTCCTTTAGGTGCAGGTATAAGTTCTTCTTCTGCTCTAATATGTGGTTTTATAAAAGGTATTGGTATTCTTAACAACTTGGATTTTAGTGATGAAGAAATTTTATCAATTTCGAGAGAGGTAGAGTATGACTTTATTGGAGTTAAGGGAGGTATAATGGATCAGTTTTCAATAATCCATAGTAAGGAAAACAACTTAATTTTTCTCAACTGTAAATCAAAATCCTTTGAGCATATTAATTTAGATCTTGGTGAATATAAAATTCTTCTTCTAGATACTAATATAAAGCATGACCTTTTAGAGAGCTCATATAATGACAGAGTCAGAGAATGTGAAAAGGCACTAGAAATAGTAAATAATAAAAAAGCTAATTATAATTTTCTTACAGAAGTTACACTTGAAGATTTAGAAATCCTGAAAGCTAAGGTGCCTAAAAAAATTTATAATAGAGCTCTATTTGTTGTAGAAGAGAATGACAGAACATTAATTGCAAAACAAAAGTTAAAAAATTCAGATTTAAAAGGTTTTGCTGATTTGATGTATTTGTCTCATTACGGATTAAAAAATTTATATGAGGTAAGTTGTGATGAGTTAGATTTTCTAGTTGATCAAACTATTAATAATAATATGATACTAGGTTCAAGGATGATGGGTGGTGGTTTTGGAGGATGTACTATTAATATAATTCATTCGGAAGAGGTAGAAAGTTTTGTCAGAAATATCTCTAAAAAGTATTTAAATAAATTTTCAAAAAATTTGACACCAATAATAACTACTCTTGGAAAAGGTTTAAATTATGAGATCATAAGATGAAAGAGATATTAGTAACAGGAGGTCTAGGATATATTGGTTCACATACTGTTGTACAGTTAATAGAAAAAAACTACAATGTAACTATTGTAGATAATCTCTCGAATTCTAAAATATTTATCTTAGATAATATTGAGAAGATTACAGGAAAAAGACCTAACTATTTCAATATTGATTTGACTGATTATAATAAAATTAATTCATCCTTTTCAGGAAAAAAATTTGATGGGGTTATTCACTTTGCTGCATTTAAATCTGTGTCAGAATCTGTAAATCATCCTGAAAAATATTACCATAATAACCTTAATTCACTTCTTAATGTACTAAGGTGGATGAAAGAAAATAATAATAAGAATATTATTTTTTCATCTTCTTGTACAGTTTATGGTCAACCGGATAAACTTCCCGTATCTGAAAAATCTCCATTTAAAGTAGCAGATTCTCCTTATGCAAGAACAAAGCAAATCTCAGAAAACATCATCAAGGATTGCACTAATTCCATCTCATTTCTATCTGGAATCTCTTTGAGATATTTTAATCCTGTTGGAGCTCATCACTCAGGGCTTATTGGGGAATTGCCATTAGGAAAACCGGATAATCTAGTTCCATATATAACACAAACAGCTGCTGGGATAAGGCAAGAACTTAAAATTTTTGGTGATGATTATGATACTCATGATGGCACTGCTATTAGAGATTATATTCATGTAGTGGATTTAGCAGAAGCGCATATTACTGCTCTTCAGAGAATGATTGAAAATAAAATGGAATCAAAATATGAGTATTATAATATAGGAACAGGTGTAGGATATTCTGTCCTTGATGTTGTTAAATCATTTGAGAATGTAAATAAACTAAAACTAAATTATTCATTCTCAGAAAGGAGAAGCGGTGACATAGAGAAAATATTTTCTGATTGTACAATTTCTAATAAGAAGTTAGGTTGGAACTCAAAGAAGGACCTTGATGAGATGATGTGTTCTGCATGGAGATGGGAGAATAATATTTCTAATTTTTTAAAAGACTGAAAAACATAATATTCCTTTGAAATTCTATATAAACTAAGACCAATATTTTTATAAAAATCCTTTTAATTTTCAAATAATTTATTGCATTTTTGGGGCAGTTAACTAATTAAAAATGTTGTCGATAACCAAACTATTATTTAAACCTCCACTTTCTGTGGTGTGTATTCTAAATAACTAGTCTGTTTGTCTATAATTTTGATTAACTATTTTAAGTTAAATTTTTAAACTAAACTATAAAGCGTAATATGAGAAAGCTTTTACT
>CAZGPH010000031.1:0-11889 GCA_964527965.1 uncultured Marinoscillum sp. | reverse complement strand
TACACGGAGAGGAAGTCACAGAACTTCTTAACTACGCAAACGAAAATGATTTTGCGTTGCCTGCTGTGAACGTAGTAAATACTAGCTCAGTAAATGCAGTTCTTCAGACTGCCAAAGAGCTCAATTCACCAGTAATTATCCAGTTTTCTAATGGAGGAGGCTCCTTCTATGCTGGAAAACACTTAGATAATAAACACCAGAAGGCAGCAATAGCTGGTTCTGTATCAGGAGCGTATCACGTACACTTGATGGCGAAAGAGTACGGGGTACCAGTTATTTTACACACAGACCACTGCGCAAAGAAGTTACTCCCGTGGATAGACGGTCTACTTGAAGAGGGAGAAGAATTTTTTAAGAAGGAAGGTCTACCGCTCTACAGCTCTCACATGCTAGACCTATCAGAAGAACCAATAGAAGAAAATTTAGATATTTGTTGTACATACTTCGAGAGGATGAATGAGATGGGAATGACAATAGAAATTGAATTAGGAGTTACTGGAGGTGAAGAAGACGGAGTAGATAATACTGACGTAGACGAATCAAAGCTATACACCAAACCAGAAGAAGTAAACTATGCCTACGAGAGATTATCCAAAATAAGCCCTAATTTTATGATTGCTGCTGCTTTTGGTAATGTACATGGTGTGTACAAACCTGGAAATGTAAAGCTCACTCCGACTATTCTTCAGAAGTCTCAGGAGTACGTATCTCTTATGCACAACACTGAGTCTAACCCCATAAACTTTGTGTTCCACGGAGGCTCTGGATCATCTAGAAATGAGATTAGAGAGGCTATCGGTTACGGTGCAGTGAAGATGAATCTCGACACTGATATGCAGTGGGCATTCTGCAAAGGAGTAAACGACTACCACACTAAAAATCAGGATTATCTCAATTCCCAGATAGGAAACCCTGACGGTGATGACGTACCTAACAAGAAATTTTATGATCCTAGGAAATGGCTGCTAGAAGGAGAAAAGGCAATGATTGAAAGGTTAACAGAGTCATTTTCAGACCTGAATAATATCAACACAAATATCTAATCCTCAAGAATTTTTTTTAACTGTGCAGGAGAATAATTAATTGACTTAAGTGTCTTCCTGTCACCCTCCCTATACACAAGAAATTTACCTTCTTTCTCCTCGTAAAAGCTATTAGTACCCTTCTCTTCCTTGTAGTATTTCACTGTTGCCTCAGCCTCTTCCCTTGTCTCACATGCCTTACTCATGTTGGACCTCTGAACTTCATTAAATAGACGGACAAACTTCTCGCTCATTCCAAACTCATGAACTGCTCCCGAGAGTACGTACTGGATATCACATAATGCGTCTGCTACTTCTACTAAATCATTATTAGCTATTGCTTCCTTTAACTCGTTAAGCTCCTCTGAAATGAGCTCAACTCTTAACTCGCACCTCTTTCCGTCAGGTATTGTAGGTTCTTCTAGTATAGGGTGATTAAATAATTTATGAAAATCAGCTGTCTGATTTAATGAATCTATCTTATCCATAAGTATTAAATTTTATGCTAAATTCTCGCCTGCGAGACCGTAGACAAGGATTACAAGGATTATAATTGGTATTACAAATTTCATAACAGGACCCCATATAGGAGTAACTTTTATCTTTTCAGATCCCTTATTAGTCTCTTCCATAAAGTTATTGAATCCCCAGACATGGGCAACATATACTGATATGAGAAGCCCTCCGAGTGGAAGTAAAATTTTAGCAGACAAGAAGTCAAAAAACCCAAAAATACTCATCCCAAAGATCTGATATTCACTCCAGGTGCTAAAGCCAAGAATATTTGGCACACAGAGTATGAAGGTAAGTGATACACAGAGTATGACCGACTTTATCCTAGATATCTTAAATGAGTCCATTGCAGTTGAAATGACTGCCTCTAGAAGGCCTATGATAGAAGTAAATGCAGCTATAAACACAAGGAAGAAGAATAATCCTCCTAATACCATTCCAAAAGGTATTTCCTTGAATAATGATGCCATAGTAACAAATAATAACCCAGGCCCAGAATTTGGTTCAATTCCAAAAGCAAATAAAGCAGGGAAAATTACTAGTCCAGCTAAAATAGCAATTGCAGTATCAAAAAAGACAACTATTCCTACACTACCAGGTATATCACTCTCTTTTCTGTCTAGGTAACTTCCGAATACAAAACCGGCAGTAAGAGCTATCCCTACAGAGAAGAAAATCTGTCCAAGAGCAGCTAAAATTACACTAAATGTTATTTTTGAGAAGTCGGGAGTAAGATACCACCAAAGTCCCTCAGAAGATCCTTCAAATGTATTTGATCCAAAGGCTAGAAGAACAAACATTACAAGAAGTAGTGGCATAAATATCTTAGAAACTAACTCTACTCCACCCTGGAGGCCTCTAGCAGCAACGAAAGCCATAATTCCTGAAATAACAGCACAATACGTGATAAGCGTAGTGGGATCTCTCTGAAGGTCATTAAAATGAGAGGTTATTGTGTCTGAAGTGTAAATAAATGCTTCTCCTGTGAGGTATTCCTTTAAATAAACAGTTACCCACGACATTATCATCAGATAAAAACCAAGAATAATTATAGTAGTAAGTAATTCTACCCATCCAATGATGTTCCAGAAAGAGGTCGGGGATGATAGTTTTTTCATTCCTGCGAGGGGAGTAAGCTGTGCTTTTCTTCCTAAACTTATCTCAGCTGTAAGTAATGGAACCCCAATAATAGCTGTTAGGGCTAAATAAACGATGATAAATGCTCCACCTCCACTTTCTCCAACAATGTAAGGGAATCTCCATATGTTACCCATTCCAATGGCAAAACCAGCAGTTGCCATTATAAAACCGAATCTACTTCCCCAATTTTCTCTTACCATATGATTTTTTTTGAGTTTGAATATAAATATTATTTATCCATTCTCTCAGTAGTCTCATATTAAATATTTTATGATCATTTAAAAAAAATGATAATTACAATTAAAATTTTAATAAAAAAGAGGAGTCAAATTTTATATAAACTTAAGAATTATATTTAATATCATAACTTATTGATATATAGTAATTTATATTATTTTTTTTAGATTAAACTAAAATACAAAAATAACGAAAAAAGTAATGAAGTTTAAGGAATTTAAAAGTTCTTAAGTATATTCATAAAAAAATCTAATCATGAAAATAAAATTACTTGTACCCTACCTTATTTCATTTATAATTTTTTCTTCAGCAAACACTGATGCTCAAAATGTTTCTCCTGAAAATTTTTACGAGTCCTTAGAATGGCAATTTGCAGGACCTTATAGAGGAGGAAGGTCAACAACAGTAACCGGAATAACTTCTAGACCCTACACATTCTTTATGGGAACAACTGGAGGTGGTGTCTGGAAGACCACTGATGCTGGAAATACATGGAAAAACATCTCAGATGGACAGATTAAGGTTGGTTCAATAGGTGCTGTAGCAGTAGCACCATCTGATGAAAATGTCGTGTATGTAGGAACTGGATCAGCAGATCCTAGAGGAAATATATCTTCAGGTAATGGAATGTACAAGTCTGTAGACATGGGAGAGACATGGGAACACATAGGATTACCTAACGCGGGACTAATAGGAAAGGTAGCAATTCATCCAAAAAACGCAGATATAGTGTACGTAGCAGTTCTTGGTAACATATTCGGACACAATAAAGAAAGAGGGGTTTATAAGACAGTTGATGGAGGAAAAACTTGGAATAAATTGCTTTATATAAGTGATAAAACAGGCGCAAGAGATGTAGAAATAAATCCAGATAACGACCAGGAGCTAATTGCTTCATTCTGGACTGTCCAAAGGAAGCCATGGACTTTAGTAGATGGCAGTGATGAAGGAGGAGTCTTTATGTCTAAAGACGGAGGAAAAAATTGGAAAAAACTATCTGAGGGACTCCCTAAAGGATTAGTTGGTAAGATTGAGGTAGAGTATTCACCAGTTAATTCTAAGCGATTATGGGCTATGATACAAGCTGAAAAAGAAGAAGAAGGTGGACTTTATCGTTCTGATGACGGTGGGAAGTCATGGAGTAGAATTAATAGAGATCATAAATTAAGACAGAGAGGATGGTACTATTCGCATATAACTGCTGACCCTAAAAATGAAAATATTATATATGCATCTAACACAGGATTTTACAAGTCAATTGATGGAGGTAAGTCATTTGACCAGAGGATAAGAACTCCACACGGAGATAACCACGGAGTCTGGATCAACTCAGATAATACCAACATCATGGTTAATTGTAATGATGGCGGAGGAAATGTTACTTTAAACGGTGGAGAGACTTGGTCTACACAATATAACCAACCGACTTCTGAGTTTTATAGACTAACTGTAGATAACCAGTTCCCATTCAGACTTTATGCTGGTCAACAAGATAACTCCACAATATCTGTTCCTAGCAGAGGAATACCTTCACTTACTCCATTTGAGAATTGGTTTAATGCCGGAGGAACAGAATGTTCAGATATAGCAGTTCACCCTACAAACCCGAATATAATCTATTCAACTGGCTACAGTGGTGAGTTTACTTATAAAAACCTTGAGACTGGAGAAGAATATCAAAGAACACCCTATGTTCACCTGACTGAGGGAACTAGGCAGGATGATTTACTTTACAGGTTCCAATGGAATTATCCAGTATTTGTATCAAAATATAATCCTGAAAAAGTATATGTAGGATCAAATGTTGTTCATTTGACTACTGATAGAGCTAAAAATTGGGACGTAGTAAGCCCAGACCTGACAAGAAAATTACTAGAAAACGACCCAGAGAAAGCAGACATTCCTGGTGGCCCGATTCAAAATGACGCAACTGGAGTTGAAGTTTATTCATCAATATTTGCCCTAGAAGAATCACCTCATAATGAAGGTGAAATTTGGACAGGTTCTGACGATGGATTAATTCATATAACAAAAGATGGTGGAAAAACATGGGAAAATATAACCCCAAGCAAGATAATTCCATATCAAGGGACAATTAATAAGATAGAATTATCCTCTCATAGACCCGGTAGAGCTATAGTGGCAGTGTATAATTATAGAAACGATGACTTCAAGCCATACATAATTATCACAGATGATTATGGAAAATCCTGGGATTTAATATCAAAAGATAATGGAATACCTTCAAATCATTTTGTCAGAGCAATAGCAGAAGACCCTTCTAAGTTAGGACTTCTATATGCTGGAACTGAATTTGGAGCTTATGTATCTTTTAATAATGGCAAGAACTGGAATACTCTCCAGTTAAATCTTCCTCATGTACCTATTACAGACATGGAAGTGACGCAAAACGACCTAGCTATATCCACTCAAGGAAGAGGTTTCTGGATACTTGATAAGATTAATGTTCTTCAAGAGGTTGATATAGTTTTAGAAAATAATAAGCCACATATTTTTACTCCTGAAGTGGCATTAAGGACAAGCCTTGGAGGCGGATGGAGATCTGGAGGACTTAGTTTTGAAAATGACATATCTTTTTATCTCCCTGATGACGTTCCTCTTAATAATATTGAAATGGGTATAAAGGATAGCGATGGAAATGTGGTTATTGATTTTAAAAAAAATACAGAATACCTATATGATGTTGATTATGACTCAGCAAATATTTATTCGGGTGTCCATTCCGTTTATTGGGACTTAGAATATACCGCCCCTAAAATTCAAAAAGATTTTGTTTCAATGTATTATAGTGCAAGAGGTGGTTATGGCCCAGAGGCTATTCCTGGAAAATACACTATAGAGATAAATATAAACGGAGAAACTTATAGTTCACCTTTCACAGTAAAGATTGATCCTAGATGGGATATTCCACAAGATGAATTAGTAAAACAATTTGAGGTAGCAAATGAGGTAATAGATATGATCGAAGAATCTCAAGATAAACTAAAAGAAATGAGGGATATCAGTAATCAAATCCAAAGTTTCATAAAACTAACAGATGGAAAAGAATACCATGAAGAAATAAAGAAAAATGGGGATGAGATACTAGGCAAGATAAAATCTATAGAAGAAAACTTATATCAAGATAAGATTGAAACTTCTCAAGATGAAATTAACTATGCTAGAAAATGGACAAATCACATAACTCACTTGTACGACAGGATAACTACTGACAACCAAGAACCAAATGATGGTATGATTGATAGAGTTAAAGAATTAAGGTTAGACTATGAAAGGTTTATAAAGCCATATAATGATATAATTAACATGGATTTAAAGAATTTCACAAAGATGTTAAATGAGAAAGGTGTCAAAGGAATAATAATAGACTAAAAATAAAGGTCTATAAACAATAAAAGGGCGTCAATTCTTATCGAATTTTTCGCCCTTTTCATTTAAGAAGTCACCGTAGTGCTTTCCAAACGTCAAGCTACAGTTAAAAAGTCCTTAAAGTTTTCGCTTAATAAATTAAGTTTCCGCTTTGAGAGCTTTCTGTTTCATTGTTTCATGAGACCGTGATCTCTTTCAACCTTTCCACTTCCAGCCGGAACAAACGTTTCAACTTTTATATCTCTCGCTTGATGAAACTAAGTAAGGCAATTACTATAATTAATTCAATAATTAAAAAGAAAAGTTTTCAACAAGTTTTCAACACCTTAAAAACTTAATAAATCTTTAAAATCTATAGTTTGAAAAACTATTCCCTCATATGGACTTTTTATTCCTGCCTCAAAAAGACAGCCAATATCACCACCCTTTAATACTACCATATCAGAGTAAGCAGAGGGACCTGAAAATAAAACTTTAGATTTCACCCAACTTTTACCTAAATCTTCACTTAACTTAAGGGTCATATTTATTCTAGATTTTTCATCAGATGGATTTAAAAACATCATTATATTGTCTCCCTTTCCTCTTGTAGAATATCTTAAAAGACTAGCCTGACAAATAGGTTCAATTAACTCTTCATCTCCATATATATCACCCCAAGAGTTTCCTCCATCATAACTAATTGAGATTTTTCTGACTTTCTGAGTTCTATCATAATTTCTCATATTAAGCATTAATGCACCACCCTCAATTTCAGCAACTGTTGACTCGTTAACATAATCTTGAGGTGTTCTTCCGCCTATTTCCCATGTTTCCCCATAATCATCTGAAAATATGATATGAGAAAAATATTTTTTAGTTTGAGACTCAATGTGATCACAAGGAATAATTAATCGATCTTTATAATTTCCTTTACTAATCTGGATACCATGAACTGGACCCGTTGCATACCATGTCCAATTATCTTTTTTTACTGAAGTTGTAATTTCTTTAGGTTCCGACCATGACAACCCATCATCAGTTGATTTTAAGACAAACACTCTCCTAGTATCTTCACTTATCTCATTTATAATCTCTGACTCAGTATCTCCTCCTAGATTCCAAGTAGATAATAGGAGGATTGAACCGGAATTTCTATCTACCACCGGAGACGGGTTTCCACATACATTAACTCCATCATCCCTAACAATTATAATTTCACCCCATGTTTTACCATTATCATTTGATCTTTTAAGAACAATATCAATATCTCCAGAATCAGAACTACTATTTTTTCTTCCTTCAGCAAAAGCAAGTATCGTCCCTTTATTTGTTGTAACTATCGAAGGAATTCTAAATGTATTATAACCATTTTCACCACTTTTAAATATATAATTTAAGTCTTGTGAATAAATTGAGAAGGAGTTGATAATGAGAAAAAATATAAAGAGATTTTTTAACATCAAGATTGAAGGATAAATAGATATGTCTATAAACAATAAAAGGGCGTCAATTCTTATCGAATTTTTCGCCCTTTTCATTTAAAAATCACCGTGGTGCTTCTCAAACGTCAAGCTACAGTTATAAGGTCCTTAAAGTTTTCTCCTAATAAATTAGGTTTCCACTTTGAGAGCTAGTTGCTTCTTTGTATCTTGGAACCGTAGTTCCTTTCTACCTTTCAGCGACCTGCCAGAAATTGCTTTCTAACTTTAATATCTCTCGCTTGAGAATACTAAGTAAGACAATTTATCTAATTATATCAAAAATTATTTTGGAAAGTTGTTAACAAGTTATCAACAGAGTTATACATTATTTATCCACATAAAAAGTTATGATTATCAACAAAAAATGTTGATATGGTAAGAAATTAGCTTTCTTTGAAGCTTAACATCTGAACAAATAGTTTTACACTTTCCCTTAGATAGATGTCGTTTTTGATTTTATTTAATAAACTCTCTTCTTTTACAGGGAATATCTCTGATAACTTAACAGAAGTGTCTAATGATTTATTTTTTGAGTCGTTCTCTTTTTTCTCTTTTAACCTAATATCATAATTTAAAGAAATTGTCTTATTCTCTCTGCTCTTTTTAGTTTCATTAACAAAAGACATATAATTTATAAATGAAGAATCATTCTCTACATTTTTGATAAATTTAGAGTTCAAATGATCAATAAGAGGTTTAGTTATATAGTTTATATCAACATATGTTATATCTCTTATCTTATCCCATTCCAGAGCATTAATCCTAGAGTTTTCAGTATAGATATCCCTATCATATATATTTGGGAATTCAATATGCGGTTCTACCCCAATCTTCTGAGTACTTCCTCCATTAACCCTGTAGTATTTAGCAAGTGTTATTTTTAACTGACCTAATTTTAAATCAGTCTTAGGAAAAAATCTTTCTAAATCAAGTAAATTTTGAACAGTACCTTTACCAAAAGTTGACTCCCCTACTATCAAACCTCTGTTATAATCTTTCAAAGCACCAGAAAATATTTCAGATGAAGATGCTGTAAATGAATTATTTAATACCAGTAATGGTCCATCATAATGAATTCTTTTATCAAAATCTTTCTCTATTTCTATCCTACCAGAAGATGATTTTATTTGAACTACTGGTCCTGTTTCAATAAATAAACCAGTTAAGTCTATAGCTTCTTGCAATGAACCTCCCCCATTATTTCTTAAATCAATAATTATTCCGTCTACAGAAAGGTTTTTTAAAGAATCAATACATCTTCTCACATCTCTAGTAACACTCTTATAATCCTGGACTCCTCTTTGAGCTTCCTCAAAATTTATATAGAAACTTGGAATTTTAATCATTCCAATATTATATGTTCTGTTTTCATCCATAAAAGGAATTACTTCATAAGTAGCATCCTCATCTACCACATCTACTCTATCTCTAACTAGCCTTACTGTATCAGGATAATCATCAATTTGAGATTCTTTTTTAAGGACTAAAAGTCTAACTACTGAGCCCTTTTTGCCTTTTATCTTAGTTACCACATCATCTAACCTCCAACCTATTATATCTTCAAAATCACCATCATCACCTTGTCCAACGCCAATAACCTTATCCCCTTTCTCTAACTCTTTGCTTCTGTAAGCAGGCCCACCAGGCATCACCTGATAAATTGTAGTATACTCTATGTCTTGTTGCAACCTAGCTCCAATGCCCTCAAAAGTCTTACTCATATTTATCTCAAATTTATCTGCATTTACAGGAGAAAAATAATTTGTGTGTGGGTCGTAAAGTTCAGTATAAGAGTTAATGAAAATCTCAAAAACATCTTCTGAGTTAAACTGAGAGATTGTCTTCTGGAACCTCTTGTATCTTTTATCTAAAGTCTCTTTATTAGAATTCCATTCCTTCCCTAAAATCTTCAGGTTTAAGACTGAATTTTTAATTTTTTTCCTCCAGTAGTTATCCATCTCAACATCACTTTTAAGCCATTGAGAATCCTTTCTATCAAATGTAAAGTCTTCATCTATAGTAAAATTAGGCTCATTCTCTAATAATGAGAAAACAAAATCAATCCTATTCTTTACTCTCTCATGATACACAGTAAAAATTTCATATGCAGGTTCTAAGTACCCTGATATTACATAGTCATCCATCTGACTCTTGTACTGATTGAAATAAGTAATATCAGATTGATAAAAATATTCTCTACTAGGGTCAAGAGATTTGATATATTTTTCTAGAATCTTTTCAGATAAAGAATCATTAACATTTAACTTCTTATAATGATACTTAGATAAAAGCTGATAAATAAGTTTTGATTGCTCTCTGTGTTTAGAATTGGGATATAATAATGTATCTGATTGAATTAGAACATCTCTGTCTATATCAAGTCTTTCAACTTCATCATTTGAAATCAAAAAGAAACTGACAAGGATATAAGATAAAATACTAATTATTATATTCATACTTAATGATTTAAACCTTTAGAAGGCACCTTACCATAATAGGATCTAAAAAAATTCAATATTTTTTCCATGTCTTTATCAATGTTACCAGATGGATTGAATTTTTCACCAAAATGAACAATTCTTTTTTTAAAACAAAATCCAACTAACAATATTGGCACCTTTGCCTTTAAAGCAATGTAATAAAATCCCGTCTTTAACTTGTCAACTTTGGCTCTAGTGCCCTCAGGAGCTAGAGTAAGAAAAAAATTTTCATTATTCTCAAATATCTTGACAACGCTATCAACAGAATTTAATTGTTTATTTCTTACGACAGGATAACCTCCAAGTTGCCTTAAAGCCCAACCAATTAATGGAGTCTTAAAAAGTTCGTGCTTACCTAAGAACTTAATCCTATTTTCCATCTTCAGAATAGACCTAGTAAATATACCTACAAAAAGATCATGCCATGACGTATGGGGAGCTACTATTGCTACTATTTTTTTATCATCAGGGACCTTTCCTGTTATCCTCCAACCCCAGAGATTTATAAAAAAAAACTTACTTATTAATCTAATCATTAATCACACCCATCTCAGAGAATTTATTAATTCTATTTTCTATCCTCTTGTCAGATTTAATTTTTTCAAGCTCTGTAATATCTTCAATTATTACTTTTTTTAACTTTTTAGCTGCTAAATCAATATCATTATGAGCACCTCCTAATGGTTCCTTGATAATACCATCAATTATCTTCATTTTCTTTAAATCCTTAGAAGTCAATTTCAAAGCTTCAGCTGCTTGTTCTTTATAGTCCCAACTCCTCCATAAAATAGAAGAACAAGATTCAGGAGATATTACTGAATACCATGTATATTCCATCATATATACCTTATCCCCAACTCCAATTCCTAATGCACCACCTGATGCTCCTTCTCCGATGACAATACATATAACTGGCACCTTTAGCGTTGCCATTTCTTGGATATTCTTAGCTATAGCCTCAGCTTGACCCCTTTCCTCTGCCTCAAGGCCTGGATATGCTCCAGGTGTATCTATTAGACACACCACAGGCATCTTGAACTTTTCTGCCATTTTCATTAGTCTGAGAGCTTTCCTGTAACCATCTGGGTTAGACATACCAAAATTTCTAAATTGCCTTTCTTTAGTAGTTCTACCTTTCTGCTGACCTATTAATACCACTGATTTTCCATCAATTTCTGCAATTCCTCCTACCATTGCCTTATCGTCTTTGGCTACTCTATCACCATGAAGTTCTATGAACTCATTAGTTATCTTATAAACATAATCTAAGAAGTACGGTCTATTAGGATGTCTAGAAAGTTGTACTTTTTGCCATCTAGTCAAATTAGAAAAAATCTCTTTCTTTAATTCAATAATTTTTTCTTCTAGAAATAGTGCTTCTTTATCAAGACTTTTGCCATTTTTAGCAGCTATGTCTTTCATTTGATTTAGCTTTTTTTCTAGCTCTATAATAGGTTTTTCGAAATCTAATGACATATTATTAAATCAATTGGTCGGTAAATTTAGTGAAGATTTAATCATATTAAATAAAAAATTAATATTTTACTTTTTTTAATATAAACGAAAGGATACTTTTGCCTATCAAATTCAACCGGGGTGGTAGTTCAGCTGGTTAGAATGCCTGCCTGTCACGCAGGAGGTCGC
>CAZGPH010000030.1:5763-13045 GCA_964527965.1 uncultured Marinoscillum sp. | reverse complement strand
CTGAAAGATAAGGCGCTGAACTCAGAAGAGTACCAACTCTCGGTACCGTCTACCTGGTCATTGACACCATCAGCATCAGTATCGTAAGAAGTGACTACATACCTTGTGTTTATGTCTCCACCAACAACAGTGTAAGTCGTCGAAGTTTTTTCTGTAACGTCTTTAACTAGAGTATGCACCTCACCAACCTTAGAATAAATTTTGTAACCTGCAAGATCAGAAGCAGTGACAGCATCCCAAGAAAGGATCACATCAGACCCAGAGAGTGCCTTTGTCACTCCGCCAGGGATTGATATAGGAGCCTGGCTTGAGGCAGCAGAAAGTTTAGGATCATAATCAACTATCCCCTTCCTCTCTATCTCATCAGTATAGTCTTTAATAGTTGAAGGAATATCAGACGTATTTCCCCAGAAGTTATTCTCAAGATTAATTTTAATAGAGAGTATCCCGTTATTAAAGGAATCCCCCCACTGATTATAACCTTCGATATCAGATTGTCCGTTTACAATTGTCACATTCCTCTGCCCAGAAGAGGTTTCCATCTCTCCAAAGAAAGTATTTCCAGTAAATTGTAAGTTATCCTTATACCCATGAATTACAACATTAGAGGCGTACCCACCGATGTTATTATACATTATAGTATGATCAACATCGTACCTTACAGAGATACCAACAGAACCGTGTTTCCCTACAGAACCACCAATGGTGTTATACTTAAGGGTTGAACCTCCTTGAGATATTACTCCATAATTATTTCTTGTGTCAGACGTCTGGTATATCCTATTGCTATTAAATGTAGAATTAGATACATACACATGATAATTTGAAGTTTCACTTGTGTTGTTATCATAAATCTCATTACCCGTTACAGTAGAGTTACTATGTATTTCAAGAGCATGCCTTCTGACATTGTGAATTTTACTATTTAATAATTTTGATCTGTTACTAACATATGCCCCATTTCTAGAATTAGATATCCTAGAATTTTCTAGTGTAGACCTGTTCATCAATTTCACAAACCAGTCACAGCACTGATCATCTCCGACATTTAAAATTTTAGAGTATTTAATTAAAGATCCCTGAGCATTTGCCCTTATACCATCCCAGTTAGTACCAGTAAATGTCACTGAGTCAGACTCTGTACCATTAACCTCTAACTTACCAGAGTTCTCTGTTTTAATATATGTGTCTTTGGCCATGTTAAAAGTGACGCCTTTTCCAACGACCATAGTACCTCTAACATCAAAATATTTTTCAGATGTGACAAAATTTACTACAACATCATCTTCTATAGTAAGTTTTCTTCCCTCTGAGACAACGATAGACTTGTCGATTGTGAAAGGGCTTTGGTTTTTTGTTATGACAAAATCAGCGGTGTCGATCACCTGAGGGATTGACGCACCTTGCCCACTTGAGTTGTGGGTAAAAAAAGAAAATAATAAAAAGACAAGTAGAAGTCTAATCATATATTAATCCAATATTATTTTTTAAAAAAAGTCTACTGAAACCACAGCAGAAAAAATGTATATTACTTCACGAAATTGAACACCCAGTTCCCGTCCTTTATCCCTCCTGAAACAGTGAATGAAGTCCTAAGAGTAGTCTCTGTGACAGATATACTGACCACAACACCATCATTTCTTAGCACCTTGTTCTTGTCCGCATTCTGGAAAGTCCATGAGCCTGAGTTAGGCCAGACCTCAGTGCCGCTTTCCTCACTGTGACTAGTAGAATAATTTCCCCCGCTTTTTGTGCCGCCAGAGATATTAAGAGTCATAGTAGTAAACACGTCAACAATAGTTCCGTCCTTTGTAACAGAGTTTGCATCCTTTACCTTCCAATTTCCATTTAATATAGCTGCTTGTGCGTCAAGTGGGTCATCTGGTGTGGGAGTTACTCCTCCTCCACCTCCTCCACCACCACCTTCTTCACCGCACGATATTAATAAACTAGAAAGAAGTAGTATAAAGAAGCTTAGGTTAAGCTGTTGTTTTCTCATTACGTAATATTTAATAATTATTAAGTTGAAAAAATAAATAAATAAAAATTCATTTCATATTGAAATTGAAAAATTATTTTAATTCCAAATATTCTTTTTATTAAAAACTTTAGTAGTTAAGAATTAGACGTAATTTTTCTTCAATTCTTCCGACCGGCATAAAATTATCTTCCAGTTCCTTCCTAAATGGTATGGGAGTATCCAGACCTCCGGCCCTTAGTATTGGCCCGTCAAGGTACCTGAAACAGTTCTCAGTTACCCACGCAGATATCTCTGCGCCTATGCCACCAGTTATGCTGTCCTCATGAACTATGAGAAGTTTACTCGTTTTCTTTACAGAACTTTTCACAGACTCTTTATCCCAGGGCTGAAGAGTCCTCAGGTCAATTATATCTGCAGTAAAATTTTTAAATTTTTCCATTGCATCAAGCGACCAGTATACGCCCATTCCGTACGTGACAATAGTTAAGTGCTCTCCCTCACTAACCATTCGTGCTTTCCCAACCTCAGTTGTAAAGTAGTCATCAAATACCGTCTCCTTGTGTGATCGGTACAGTGCCTTATGTTCAAAGAAGAGGTAAGGATTAGGGTCTTCTATTGCCGCGTTAAGAAGCCCCTTTGCGTCAGCGGCGCACGAAGGGTACACAATCTTAAGCCCTGGAGTATGGAAAAACCACGCCTCGTTAGACTGCGAATGAAAAGGTCCTGCAGAGACTCCTCCTCCTGTGGGCATCCTCACTACAACGTCTGCATTCTGCCCCCACCTGTAATGGATCTTCGCCAGGTTATTAATTATCTGATTAAATCCACACGTGACAAAATCAGCAAATTGCATCTCAACTACAGACTTAATTCCTTCTATAGATAGGCCAAGAGCTGTGCCTACAATTGCGGACTCACAAAGGGGTGTGTTCCTTACTCTCTCCCTACCAAATTCGTCGATGAACCCTTCAGTTACCTTGAATACACCACCGTAGTCGGAGATGTCTTGACCCATGACGACCATGTCTCTATACTTATTCATGCTCTGTCTCAACCCGTCAGATATTGCGTCAACATACCTCATCTCAGAGATAGACTTCTCTTTGGGGAATATTACTTTCTGATCAAAGGGGTAAAATACATCGGATATTTCTACTGACTGATCCACATCAAATTTATTGTTGTCAAAAGATTCTCTCACCGCAGAATTAATTTCCTCTCTAATCTCTTCTTTAATTTTTTTTATCTCACCTTCGGTATAAATCTTTCTTTTTACTAAGTGCTTCTCATAATTTAATATTGGATCTTTCTCTGCCCAGTAATCCATAACCTTTTTGGGCACGTACTTCGTTCCCGATGCCTCCTCGTGACCTCGCATCCTAAAGGTAAAACATTCAACTAAAATAGGTCGAGGAGTCTCCCTAATATCCTCAATTTTTTCTTTTACTGTACTAAGCACTTCTAAAATATTATTTCCATCAATTGACAGTGATTCTATTCCATAACTCTCTCCCTTCACAGCTAAAGATTCTCCTTTGAATTGTTCTGAGTTAGGGGTAGAAAGTCCATACCCATTATTTTCTATAACAAACAACACTGGCAGGTCCCACACTGATGCTACATTAAGTGCCTCATGAAAATCTCCCTCACTAGTTCCTCCGTCACCAGTGAATACCACTGTAGCCTTCTTTTCCTTTTTCATCTTCTTGGCTAGAGCAATCCCGTCTGCAATTCCGAGCTGAGGTCCTAGATGAGATATCATGCCGACGATATTATGTTCACTTGAACCAAAATGAAAAGACCTGTCTCTTCCCTTAGTAAACCCATCTACTTTTCCCTGGAACTGGTTAAATAGCTGGACCATAGACACATCCCTGCAAGTGAAGACACCCAGGTTCCTGTGCATAGGCAAGATATATTCAGACGGGTCTGTGGCTAGAGCCACACCAACAGATGTAGCTTCCTGGCCAATTCCAGAGAACCATTTACTAATTCTATTTTGACGCAAAAGGATTAACATCTTCTCCTCTATAAGTCGAGGCTTCACGATTGAGAGGTAAATCTCCTTTAGTTTTTCGGGTGAGAATGTTTTGTCTTTAAACAACATACGGGTAATGTCGGATAATGGGAAATATTTACTCTGTACAAAGTACAAAAGTATAGTTTGGTTTACTCAAGTAAATATATATAAATTTTAATTTCTACTATGACTTTTTAGAAATTTGGTTGTCTACTGAATATTTACCTGGACCAAGAAGAAAAATTAAGACATATGAAGCCAAGAACAGAAGACCTTTCTCCATCTTACTAAACGGATCTTCTAAGTGAACATCAAAAACAATTATAATAAAAGTATAAATTATTGGGATAGTAAACAGTCTTGTGCCAAGGCCAAGTGCCACCAATATTGGGCATATAAATTCTGCGAAAGCTACGAGGGCCATTGAGATTTCTTCGTTAAAAAATAGGTGTGTTCTCCCCCATATATTTCCCTCTAATAACCTCACCATCTTCCCATAGCCGTGAGTCATTAGCGCACCGCTAACCACAACTCTAAAAAATAAAAGAGCCATATGATTATAATGGCTCTTTATCGAACATAAGAAAAATAAATTTTTCATACTAAACTATATTACGCATTAATTTAAGTTAATGTTCAATTTAATTAGAAGACAATAATTTAATTTTCTTGCGATATCATACAGTTTAATTATAAATTTACTCTATGGATGACTCTAATTACAGGATAGGACATGGTTATGATGTCCACAAACTCGAAGAAGGTAAAAAGTTTATTATTGGAGGGATAGAGATAAATCACTCCAAAGGTGCTATTGGACACTCCGACGCTGACGTAGTTATTCATGTAATATGTGACGCACTTCTCGGCGCAATGAGTTTAGGAGATATTGGTTCTCATTTCCCAGATACTGATAATAAGTATAAGGGTATAGACAGTAAAATACTTCTGCGAGATGTAATAAATATCATGAAAGAAAATAAATATGATATAGTAAATATTGACGTCACTATATTACTACAGAAACCTAAACTTAGAGATCACATAGATAAGATGAGAAAAACTATAGCTGAGGTTACTGACACTGAAGTTGCTTCCATTTCAGTTAAGGCTACCACTACCGAGGGACTCGGCTTTGTGGGGAGAGAAGAAGGTGTAGCAGCCCACTGCGTGTGCCTATTAAAAAAATGAGTCTAAAGATTATAAAAACCTCGGACGGATCTGACACCATATATAATTCAGAACTTAATGAAACATACCACTCTTTAAATGGGTCTATAAATGAGTCAAGTATTGTATATATCAGAAATGGCTTAGAGTACTACCTAAATAAAAACAATCATAATAATATTAAAATATTAGAGATTGGTTTTGGCACAGGATTAAATTTTCTTCTTACCCATGCCTTTTTTGAAAAAAGAAAAGAGAAAATAATTTATCATACCCTTGAGCCCTTCCCTCTACCTAAAGAGATAATAAAAAAGTTAAACTATGTCTCAGAGGTAGGAGAAAAATACAGGAGAGTCTTTGACATATCTCACTCTATTGAATTTGATAAAAAAAATAATATCACTGAAAATTTAATATTTTTAAAATCTAAAAAATCTCTAGAAAACGTTAAACTCGATGGAGGATATGACATCATCTTTTTTGATGCTTTTGCTCCAAGCAAGCAACCGAGCATTTGGATAAAAGAAAATTTAGAAAAAATTTATTCGAATATGAATAATAAATCTGTACTAGTTACTTATTGCTCAAGCGGTCAGTTCAAAAGAGATCTAAAAAGTATAGGGTTTAATGTCGAAGTTCTGCCTGGACCAAAAGGGAAAAAAGAAATGGTTAGGGCTTTTAAATAAGTTACCACTCTCTGTTATAAAGCTCTATCTTCCCAATCTCATCATCATCTAGAGTATTACCCATACCATGGACAGAAGACACATTGAAAAATCCTACTACAGGATAATTTGGGTCAATAGACCCGTCTGAGATATTAGTGACAATTAGGTTATTTGGCACGTTAGATAGAGACACAGCAAACAGTTCGCTAAAACCACCAGGTCTATTTATTTGTATAGCTGTCTTATTTAAAAAGTCAAATGCCTCGAAAGTCACAGAATGAATTTCAACATAGAGTGAATCTCCTTTTTTAAATGGTGACATAAGGTTTCCGTCATCATCATTCTCAAATTTAGTTACAGCCCTTCTTATTGGAGGAATAAAAGGTATTCCATCTATCACCGCGCCTTCAGATGAAGCACCAGCGTCTATACAAGTTATAATATCTTGTAACCCTGTCTGGAGCTCACCATTAATATAACTCTTGATCCAGTATGCATCTCCAACTCCTTCTTCTTCTCTAGACCAAAATTCTGCGTAATAAGAATCTTCGGGGACTTGCCCTCTCACAAAGTTTACACTATCTATCACAGATGTTCTATTGAGTTGAGATTCAGAAAATATATTTTTTCCTTCGTAGCTAACACTTAGATAAAACTTTGTCCCTTCTACTCCAATATTTTTAAATACTGAGTCTGGTGTCCAAATATATTCTCCATCATTGACCTCAGTAAAATTAAAATGTGTAAGATTTTCGTCATAAATAAATACGGTAGCACCTACTACAGGGACTGGTGAGTTACTATCTAAATAGTTTTGAGTTTTTGAAAGTTTTATGACTTGACTTTCTTCTAAATTATTTATCCATGCGTCAACGACAAGAATTGGCTCATTGGTTGGAAGGTCTGGATTAATGATATCTTCACAAGAAAATAAGAATACAAATAAAATGTAATAATACCTTTTCATTAAAATTTAAAATTATAAGTTATAGATGGAACAAATGAACCAATAATTGAGAGTCGAGTAACTTCTCCAGGCACAAAAGAATCTGTCACATTTCCTGTCCCTTGCGAGAAATAAATCGAAAACGGATTCCTCCTGTTATAGACATTGTAGACACCTATAATTAGAGAGCTATCATTTTTCCTCACCTCACCATTTTTCTTCTCCTTCTTTCCGTTAATAGTGACAGATAAATCTAACCTGTGGTAGTCAGGAATTCTAAACTGGTGTCTTGCATTTGAGGAGTTATGTGGTATAGCAAAGCCCTGAATGACAAATTTTGATGATGGAAAGGTAACCGGAGTTCCTGTGAGATAAACAAAATTTCCTGAGAGCTGAATTCTGTCATTAATTTTATATGTAGACGTTACCTTGAAGTTATGCGTCTGGTCATATCTTGTAGGATACCAATTAAATTCATTTATCCCATCTATCTTGAG
>CAZGPH010000030.1:0-5663 GCA_964527965.1 uncultured Marinoscillum sp. | reverse complement strand
GACTTTATATTTAAAGAAATTCTAGGTTCAAGGCTAGAATATGACTTAATATTATCCTTTCCATCCACAGGTGTCTCAGAGACGAGAGGTCTTCTCCCACCAGATAACGTTGATGTTCCAAACTCATAAATACTTCCAGGCCCATTATAAGAATATAATGAGTATCTGATACCATAAGCCAAAGTTAAATTTGATATTTTCTGCTCATTACCGACATAGAAGGCGCCCTCAAAAGCGTACTTCATCGGGAGTGTGATGTCTGTCTTTTCACCATCGCTTACACCTATTGCGTTGGCTGGCTCGAATCTATAGTTTATCAACTCAGCCCCTATTGAGAGTTCATTTTTAGCATCCACAAAATAGGTGAACTCTGGTTTAAAATTATATGTTTCAACATTTGAATCCCACTCAAATTTATTTCTGTCGTCACTACCAAAAGCTAGTTGATAATCATAGTTACTGTATATAGCAGTAAAGTTTGAGAAGAGCCTGTCGTTAAATAAATGATTCCATCTCACTGTTCCTGTTCTATTACCCCAATTGAAACCTTGTCTTGCATCAAACTTAAAAACATCTCTACCAACATAACTTGAAATATATAATGTATTACTTTCATTCAGTTCAAAATTTGTTTTGGCGGTAAGATCATAAAAGTTTAGTGCAGCACCATCCTCAAAAAAATTAGAGCTTTTTAGAAATGGTCTTGCTAAAATATCAGCGTAAGACCTTCTCAGTGCCAAGATAAATGAAGACTTATCTTTTACTATCGGAGACTCAAGAGTTAACCTACTAAAGATAGTTCCAATACCCCCTGATAAAACTGTATTTTTTTTATTCCCGTCCTTCATCCTTATATCCAAAATCGATGATATCCTCCCCCCATATCTAGATGGGACTCCTCCTTTATATAATTTCAAGTCCTTAACTGCGTCAGGATTAAACACAGAAAGAAAACCAAGAAGATGAGAAGAATTATATACTGGAGCCTCGTCAAGTAACACCAAGTTTTGACCAACAGAACCCCCTCTCACATTAAATCCAGATGCGCCTTCACCAACTGAACTTACTCCAGGAAGTAACTGAATAGCCTTAATAATATCATTCTCTCCTAGGAAAGTAGGTATTTCAGTGACTTTTGACATGTCTAATTTTGAGGTACTCATCTCAATACTAGATATATTATAATCTTCGGCAACATCGCTAACTGTAACTCCTTGAAGCTCAATATCTAGGCTTGAAAGTTCAATGTCGACTTTCAAATTATCAGATAACTCTAACTCTCTCGAAATGGTACTATAACCAATATATCTAAAGTCGACATTATATATTCCTTCATCTAATGTAATTGAATAGAAACCATAAGGGTTTGTTATTGTTCCTGCACTTATCTGATTAATATAAATAGTAGCTCCTATAAGACTTTCTCCAGACTCTGCGTCTCTCACATAACCATTTAATGTAAACTTCTCTTGAGCATACAATTGAGTAGAAACCAAGAAGAAAAAAAATAGATATCGTAAAATTTTTGCCATCACGATTATAATACGATAATTTATATTAGGAGTTATTTTTTTTTATCTCTTCGATAATAATTTTTGAGTGATCTCTCGAATTCTCAATAAACCACTTATTCGTTTTCAATCCACCACATATTACACCTGCAAGATATATACCCTTAACATTAGTTTCCATAGTGTCTGGGTCATGGAAAGGTGTGGTGTGTTCATCATCTCCTATTTTAATACCTATTCTTTCTAGAAAAGAGAAGTCAGGTTGGTAGCCTGTCATAGCAAGAACAAAATCATTTTCTATTACCACTTCTCCTTCCGGAGTAGAGACTGTGATACTTTTAGAATCTATTTTTTTAATATTAGAATTAAAATAAGACTTTATAGAACCCTCATTTATTCTATTCTCAACATCAGGTTTTACCCAGTATTTCACACTCTCGCTTAAGTTTGGCTCACGTACTATCATCGTAACTTCTTGAGCCCCCTTCCTATAAGTCTCAAGAGCGACATCAACAGCTGAGTTGGCAGCACCTACAACAGCTACCTTCATACCAAAGTAAGGGTGAGGTTCATCATAATAATGTTTGACTTTATCTAAGTCTTCTCCCGGAACATTTAGCTTATATGGTAGGTCATAGAACCCAGTAGATACTACCACATTTTTTGAAATATATTTTCCTTTAGAAGTCACAACTTCAAAATTTTCTTTTTTCGTTATCTTATTTACTTCCTCATATAGATTAATATCTAATTTCCACGAGCTGACGACCCTTCTGTAGTACTCAAGCGCTTCAGACTTTGTAGGTTTTGAGTTATGTGAGATGAAGGGAACATCACCAATTTCTAACTTATCAGAAGTAGAAAAAAACGTCATGTTTTTTGGGTAATTATATAAGGAATTAACTAGACAACCTTTATCTATGATCACATAGCTAAGATTATTTTTTTTTGCCTCTATAGCACAACAGATTCCTATCGGTCCAGCACCTATAATACAAAGGTCAAATTTCATATTATCTCATTAATATTTTAAAATTCAAATCGAGAGGATCTAATTCTTTATATAGGTCATCAATAAATGATGAATTATAAAAAGAAATCATGTTTTCCTTTCTTTCTTGAATCGAATTATTAGGCTTTAGATTATCACATAAAAATTTTATGTGTGATATAGCATCAGAATTATTTTTTTTAAGTGCATTCACATATCTCCTCTCTACCTGACTTACTGTCTTCTCAATTTTTTTTCCGGTTGCCAAGACATGAGGTTTCATAGTAGAATCAATATCTCCAAACTTTGATGACAAACTTTCAACTGCATCTTTTATTTTTTGAATTTCATTGCTAAAGTTTTTTGTCTCATCCTCAAAGGCACCAATAGATTTAGATTCTAAGACGTGTCTACTTTTAAATAAATCTCTTGAAGTAAGGCTGTACTTCTCTATTATCTTCTGCACCTTCTCTGAAAGAATTAGACAAAAATCTCTAGGTACAAGTACAGGATAGTTAATGTCATAACTTTTAAAAAATTTTTTGAAACTAAGCCAATAAACTATCTCCGCAGGCCCACCAACATAAGATATATTGGGCAATATAGACTGCTGAAACAGACAACGTGATATTACATTAGGGCTAAAATTTTCAGGAGAGGAATGTATTAGTTTTTTCATCGTGCTCTCATCAAAAGACTTTGAAGTAGATAAAATTTTATATTCATTTTCTTTCTCAATTCTCTCTCTAAAGTTTTTCTCTTGATAAAAAAAGTTGATTTTTCTGACTAACACATCAGACTTGATTTCTGAAGTCTTTTCAATATTATAAATTGTATTATTTATTATATCATCTTCAATTATTTGTACAAAAGATTTTTTTAAGAGCTTTGAGTCAGGGTTAATAACTATTAAACCTCTCTCACCAAATAGAAAGTTCATGTATTTGATTACCGCCTCAGATAAAGAGTCACTAGAGTTATAAGCTTCAAGAAAAAAGCTAGGGATAGAAGATTCTTTTTGTAAAATCTTAGCAAAAGGTTTAGGGTCAATATTCCCTACAGGGCCTGATGTTTTTATATCCCAGACGTGGGTTCTTCCCAAAGAATGAAAAGATTTAATTTCATCAAAATCATGGTCTTCTGAAGCCATCCAGTACACTGGAACAAAATTATAATTTGGATATTTTTTTGATAGATTCTCAGCCAACTTAATAGTTGAAATTATTTTATATATCACATAAAGGGGGCCAGTACATACATTCAGCTGATGTCCTGTTGTTATTGTAAAAGTATTATCTGATAAAATTGAGTCTATATTTTCACTAAGTTTATTGCTAATTTCTATGGAATCATATTGAGATATAATCTCAGAATGAAGTGTTTTCCTCTTACTATTACCAAAATTAACTTTGTCTATAGCCTTGATAATATTTTTTTCATCCGGGAAATGTTCCTCTTTAGAATCTTTATTTATGAAGCTTAAAAATTTTTTAGAAAAATTTCCTGTATCATTAAAACTTATCGTTTCTTTCTTCATTTTAAAACTTCTCCAATTAAATCGTACTCACTCGCCGATATTATCTTAACATCATAAAATTCTCCAACCCTTAGATGAAAATCCTTAGCCGGGATAATTACTTCATTATCTACCTCAGGAGAATCAAACTCTGTCCTACCAAAATAATTATTTTTATCACCTCTATCAATTAATACTTTAAATGATTTACCAACTTTCTTTTTATTTAAATCCTCTGAAATACTCTGCTGTAATGACATTATCTGATTATATCTCTTCCTCTTAAGTGTCTCAGGTACATCATCTTCAAATGAATGAGAATGTGTTCCTTCCTCATGTGAATATGTAAATACTCCTAACCTATCAAATCTATTCCTTTCTACAAAATCATACATCTCCTTGAAGTGGGTATCTTTCTCTCCTGGGTGCCCTGCAATTAGTGTAGTTCTAATTGATATTTCAGGATTAATATCTCTTATATCTTTAATTAATGCATCAGTCTTCTCTCTAGTAATTCCTCTTCTCATAAGTTTTAATATTTCTGAAGAACCGTGCTGGAGAGGTATATCTAAATAATTACAGATATTTTCTCTATCTCTCATTACCTTAATAATTTCAAGAGGGAAACCAGAGGGATATGCATAATGTACCCTTATCCAGTCCAAACCTTCAATATCCGATAGTCTTTTTAACAAATCTGGCAATTTTCTCTCCCCGTACAAGTCTAATCCGTAATAGGTTGAATCCTGAGCAATTACCATTATCTCTCTCACTCCATTTTTTACAAGATTTTTAGTTTCGGTAACTAGATCTTCTATAGACTTAGACCTGTGCTTACCCCTCATAATAGGTATAGCACAAAAGGAACAAGGTCTGTCACAACCCTCAGAAATTTTAAGATATGCATAATGTGAATCCGTAGTAATAACCCTTTCTCCTAATAGCTCATTTCTATATTTAGCTTGAAAATTTTTTAGAAGTTCTGGTAGATCCCTAGTGCCATAAAAACCATCAACTTCAGGAATGTCTTTCTCTAAATTTTCTTTATACCTCTCGGAGAGACAACCCGTCACAAATAATTTTTTTATATCCCCTAACTCTTTCTGTTTTGCATAAGATAGTATAGTGTCTATAGACTCTTGTTTTGCATTATCAATGAAACCACATGTATTTATGATCACCACGTCTGGGTTAATATCATCCCTCTGGTGGAATGCCTTCTTGTCGTTTCCCTTCAATTGAGTGAGGAGAACTTCAGAATCAACAATATTTTTTGCGCAACCTAATGTTACAATATTGATTTTTTCTTTTGACTTAGTTTGCATTTTGTTTTTTTAGATGAAATAAAATTAACGAATTATGGGCACTAATAGTTGAGATAAGATATATATACCTAACTACCTTTGACTTTTTACGATATTAAATATTTTTCTCCTACCTGACTTATCCTCAATAACCTCAACAATATATGATCCATTATTATATTTTTTCATTTCCAAAGTTAGATCAGAAAAAGGTACAGTTTTTTGTTCAAGAACTCTTCCGAGTTTATCTACTACCCTAATATGGTATGTCCCGACAGGGTCACCTCCTTCAAACATCACCTTATCAAGTGTTGGATTAGGGAATGCGTTTATTTCAAGTA
>CAZGPH010000029.1:0-13284 GCA_964527965.1 uncultured Marinoscillum sp. | reverse complement strand
TGCTATTTACCTAATC
Organism: uncultured Marinoscillum sp.; assembly: GCA_964527965.1. GTDB lineage: Bacteria > Bacteroidota > Bacteroidia > Cytophagales > MED-G16 > MED-G16. The sequence continues at coordinate 13,268 of CAZGPH010000029.1, read as the reverse complement.
TCTCTTATCTTTCTTTTAAATGAAAGGAAAACCTACAGAATCACCTCTTGCATTAATTAATTAATAGATTTACATTTGCCAACATTATCTGGTTCCGTAGCTCAACTGGATAGAGCAACTGCCTTCTAAGCAGTAGGTTGAAGGTTCGAGTCCTTCCGGAATCACAAATTAATTATAGTCAGGAAGGGTAGTGTATCTTTTAGCGTAATCTATCATCTGCGTAGCAAAATCTTTAGGCTGAGTAATTCTTATATCTGTAATTTCATTAGACTCATTATAAATAGGTACAAGCTCTGGATTAATAAATCCACTGTAAGGAGCTGAAGAAAATTTTTCATTCCTTTTCAGAATTTCTCTATGTAAATCCTGATCAACTTTAACTCCATAATTTTCAATTAAATTTTTGCAGGCTTCATAATCTCCCTCAGATTTAATTCTCTGAACTTCTCTTAATAATTCACCAAAGAGATTTCTAAGCTTTTCGTAATCATTAATCACAAAATAAGTTTTATTATTTTCAACAACTTTTTCAATAATGTTTTCAGCCTTCCCATTTTCATAGGCCCACTTTGAAACCGTCTGTCTATTTCTCATGTGAGATTGTTCTATATTATCACCAAGCTTAATTCTAATAAGTTGTGTCATTAGTCCATTTCTTATATACTCATCATAACTTACTCTTCCCATATCTTTAGATGATTCTGCAACACCTAGTTCTTCCATTTTCTTATCAGGAATAAAGTATAGTCCTACTAGATCAGCTCGGGCCTCTTCAAGAGTAGACGCATAACTTTTTAAAGTCTCCTTAGGAGTTCCAACTCCCTCTACAATTTGACCACTAGCGTGTCCTATTACCTCATGTAAAGAAGTGTGTAAGTTATCTGCATCTTTACCATATTTTTTTTCTAACTCAATACCTTCTTTATCATATCCAAATTCTTCTAATCTACCAGAGGAACCTGCTTGTCCGTAAGCATACAAGATATTTCCTAATGATATAGACTTTGAGCCATGATTTGCTCTGATCCAGTTTGCGTTTGGAAGATTAATGCCTATCGGGGTGGAAGGTGAAGCATCTCCCGATTCTCCGGCTACATTCACAGTATTATATGATATTCCTACAACATTTTTCTTTTTATGAGCATCCATTATAGTTGAGTTATCTTCAAACCACTGTGCCTCCTTAGAAATTGCAGACATTTTCCTACTCATCTCAAAATCTTTTATTTGGACTACTGATTCGTAAGAACCTCTGTATCCCTTGGGGTCATTATATACTTCAATAAATCCATTAATATAATCGACATCACCCTCAGTTGACTCAACCCATGCTATATTATAATCGTCCCAAGTTTTTAAGTCTCCTGTTTTATAATACTTTATAAGTAATTCAAAGGCTTCTTCTTGCTTTTTATTTTCAGCAACTTCTTTGGCTTTATTTAACCAGTAAATAATTTTTTTAATAGAATTTGAGTACATGCCATCAACCCTATATATTTTCTCGATTAACTTCCCATCTTCTTTTACTAATTTAGAATTTAATCCTAGGGAAAGAGGTTTATTAGGGTCTGGAGATTTCATTATATTGTAAAAAGTGTCAACATCTTTTTCTGTTACGTCTTCTCCATAAAAATTAACTGCAGATCCAATAACTAATCCTTTGCTAGCATCTCTGTTAACTTTCTTAGAGTCTTTATCATCAAAAATTATATTTAATGCATCAGAATTCAATGATGTCTCAGTATCAGATAATAGGGACTGTAAATATTCATCTGAAAACCCAGGAATAAATTTATCATTCGAGTAATGGTGATGGATACCATTAGAAAACCATATTCTTTTTAAATATATCTCAAAATTTTTCCAGTTTTTATTGTCTTTATCTCCTTTGTATTTAGTGTATATATTTTCTAGAGCTCTCCTTATAGAAAGATTATGTCTATAATTTTGGTCATACATAATATCTCTTCCCGCAAGACCGGCCTCAGTAAGAAAATAAACAAGTTTTTTTTGCTTTAATGTAAGCTCCTCAAATCCAGGCACTTGATATCTTAGAACTTTTATGTCTTCAAATTGCTCTGCAAAAAAATCAAAATTTGATTTTTCAACTTCAGGATTTGTACAGGAATATGAACTAACTATTAATAGTATTAATATGAATATTTTATTTTTTAACATGTTATTTTTTTATACCAGAAAAAATCTTTTCACAAATTTATATATATTGGGTAACATATCACTTTAATTTAAAAATTATGAAAAACCTTATATTATCTGTAATTATTATCCTTTCTTCTTTTAGTGTAGAAGCTCAAATTGGATTTAAGGCAAAAAAATTAAATGATAAAATGACTGGAAAGTTTTTAGACAAAACTTCTCAGGTGATTGGAATAGATGATAATCTTGTATTTAGAAAGAAATTTGATTTAGATAATTATCATTACAGGTATGAGAATGATACGATAAGTTTTACTCTTGATTTTATATCTAAGCCAAATACAGGTCTAAAATCAAAAAATGAATGTGAAAATTTTGAAGCTGTTCTTTCTATAAGAAACATGGGTAAAACAGACATTAAATTTAGAACGGCTTGGGCAGGTACAAACCGTCTTATTAATAAGAAGAAGTTAGAAGATAATTTAGCGCCACCTCTAAGCGGTATTTATGAAATATCATTAGGAGATAATGTAATTCTTAAGGCAATATCTAATAAAAAAGGGGAAATGTATGGTACTATTGACGGGGGGTGTGAAAATAAAAATAGAGTATATGCAGCAGGTGACCCTAATAGCATTGGTGATATTGAGGCATCTACATTATATATTAGATATAAAGTTGAGCTAAATAGTTCTATGTCAATTAATAAATCTCTTAATTTTGAATTTCAGGATGAAATCATTCTCAATTTATTTGACTATGAGCCAAGTTATGTTACACTGGCTGCAAATACTACCTGGACAAAAAATTGGAGAGATTCTGACCAAGACTATAATACTCGATTATCTGAATATCTAACAGAAAACAATGTGGGTGGTGTCTTTGGTAATAAAAAGAATAAAAAGGACAAGAAAAAAAATTAATACTTAGTAGGATTTGATTTTTGCTTTTCTAATAGAATCTTTTTGTAAATTATTATAATTCATCCCTTCAAATAACCCATTTGACTCCCAATCTCCGTAATTAGGATTAGGCAATACGATTAGTTTTGTTCCAAAATTATCACTTAATTCATCAGTATAATTTATTCTTTCCTTAGATAGTTTTTCTTCAAACACATCATTAAAATCAGCTAAATTATCTCCTATTAACATAATCACTTCATATATATCAGATACTGATTTTCTTCTTTCACTTTTACTTCTTCCCTCACTTCTCAAGAGAACATTTGATTTTTTTGCATCAGGAAAACCTAATTTTTTCAGATTGTTTACAGTAGATTCTTTTTGTTCTGAATATCTATTAGATATATAAAAAATTTCAACATTTTTTTCTGAAGCATACTGTAAAAACTCTAGAGATCCCGGAATAGCATCAGCTTCCTCTAAATTTCCCCATTCTACCCAACTCTCTCTATTATATGATATATTATTTAAAATAAGCTTACCGTCATAAGGGCTATTGTCTAGAACTGTTTCATCTACATCTGTTATAATAGCAAGAGGTTTTACAGGCTTTTTATTAAAAAGCAAAAAGGCATCTAAATTAATTTTTGCTGTATTGAATGCTTGATAACATAAAGCTCTGTACTCAGCCGCATTTTGAGTCCATACTTGTGCCTGAACTTTGTATTTATTATCTATTTGATTATTTTCCTTATCACATGAAATTAAAAGAGCTGTAAATAATAAAAAATAATTTCTGATCATAATCTTCCTGATTTTCTAATATTTGAGCCTTTTCTTCCTGTGAGATTATCTCCCATGTCAGCTCTTGCTAATTCAGCAAGATCCTCTAATTCTCTAGCTATATCTGGGTATAAAGCAATTACATCATATTCCTCTCCAGGATCTCTTCGTAAATTATAAAGCTCTAGTCCAGTCTCAATTCTATTGTATGGACCTCCGTGGCCATCGTTTTTAGGTAATACCCCTTTGTAGGATCTAGATGAGTGGGGTAGAACTAATTTCCAGTTATCTTTTCTTACTGCCTCAAGGTTATTATTTCCATAATAATAATAAAAATGATCTCTAGGTTCTTTCTCAGTACCTCTTAAAATATCAAAAATATTAACTCCATCTATCTTGTGATCAGGTAACTGGCCTCCTGTAATATGAGCAATTGTTGGCATTATGTCTATAGTTGAAGACAACTGATTTGCAATTTTTCCTTTAGGAATTATACCATCCCACATCATAACTGTAGGGACCCTCTGACCTCCTTCAAAGCTTGTACCTTTTCCTTCTCTCAATCCTCCTGTAGATCCAGCATGGTTTCCAAAATTTAACCATGGACCGTTATCACTAGTAAAAATTATCAGAGTATTTTCTGATAAATTATTTGACTCAATACTTTTAATAATTTCTCCAACTGACCAGTCAATTTCCATCATGAGGTCACCGTATAGCCCTTGTTTACTCTTCCCTAAAAATTTTTCGGAAACAGCTATAGGAACATGAGGCATTGAGTGTGGCAGGTAAAGGAAAAAAGGTCTGTCTTTATTCTTATTTATAAATTCTACAGACTTCTCAGTATATAATGTTGTTAGAATAGACTGATCTTCTAATGTTTTTATCTCTCTTACCTTCTCAAAATCTTCAATTAATGGTAACTGAGGATATGTTTTTTTCTTCCAGCTAGATGTATCTGAGATTTGGTTACCATCAAAATCTACTGGCCACATATCATTGGAGTAGGGTATCCCAAGGTATGTGTCAAAACCATGGCTATTAGGGAGAAACTTTTTTTGATGTCCTAAATGCCACTTCCCAAAAATTCCTGTAGCATAGCCCTGATCTTTTAACATTTCAGCAATTGTAATTTCATCTTTATGTAAGCCCTTTCTTGAGTATGGCATTAGAGCCCCACTAATTCCAATTCTATTTGGATATGTCCCTGTTAGAAGTCCAGCTCTTGATGCACTGCATACTGCCTGTGCCGAATAAAAATTTGTGAATAGCATTCCCTGGTTTGCCATCTTGTCAATATTTGGAGTTTTATAGTTGATTGCACCAAAGTTTGAAATATCTCCGTAGCCTAAGTCATCCATAAATATAATTACTATATTAGGGCTACTATTTTTTTCAATATTCGTACAAGAAGTTGAAAATAAGACTAATGCATAAATGAAATATCTTACCATATCTAGAATAGCAATTTAGAAAAAATTAAGTTAAATGAAAATAAGGTATATCATATTACTTCTTACTTTTATATCTAGTATATCATTTTCACAGATTCCTCAGGGGAGCTGGCAAGTTGATCCCGATCCTTTTCTAGAAAGCCAACAAATTACTTTTACTGTATCTGACATTAACTCAGGAAACCTTTCGGGAGTAAATGATATTTATTTATGGACTTGGTACACAAAATTTGGAGGTGGATCTACTAACCCAGACTCAGAGTGGAACGGTCAGTGGAACAATTCAAATGAGGGAATGAAAATGACAAAAAACTTAGACGGTTCGTATAGCTTCAGTTTCACGCCCAAAGATTTTTTTAGTGACACAGGGATTGAGACTATTGGCGTACTGGCAAAAGCAAAAGATGCTACAGGAGATAAGAAATCTCAAGATTTTATTTTTCAGGTGGGGTTATTCGAAGTAAACCTTATAAGTCCTTCAGGTTTTACTTCTGTTATAGAGAGCGGAGAAAACCTAGAGGTAGAGGCTACATCAAGTTCTAATTCAAATTTTAAATTAAAAGAGAATAATAATCTAATAGATGAAGTTGATGGTGTCACATCTTACTCATATACCATAACCAATATTACTCAGAGTTTAAGTTACACTTTATTGGTAACCGATATAGAATCAGGAAGTGAGATAGAGAGAGCATTCGATGTATTTATTAAACCTGATGTTTCTGTAGAAAACATTCCTTACTCAGAAGTAGATGATGGTCTGAATTTTATAAATGGAAATGTAGTTTTTGTATTAAATGCTCCGGGTAAATCTTTTGTGAACCTTGTAGGTTCATTTAATAACTGGGAAGTAGATGATCAGTATTTGATGAAATATGATGATACTATTAATAGGTTTTGGTTTGTTTTGAGTGGTGTTGATCAAAGTGCTTACCATTCTTATCAGTACCTAGTAGATGGCTCTATTTATATTGCAGATCCTTATTCTCCAATAATACTAGATTCTTATAATGACTCTTATGTGTGTAAGACTTCCGCTTGTGGATTTAGCACCTTTCCCTCGTACCCAAAAAATAATAAGCATGCCGCAACAATGTTTAAAGTAGATGATGGTTTCTCTTGGGAAGACGATTCTTTTATACCACCAAATCAGAATGATTTAATTATTTATGAAATCTTAATAAGAGATTTTCATGAGGATAAGTCATTTGAGTCAGTAGTAGAAAAACTAGATTACCTTCAGGGGTTGGGGATAAATGCTATTGAGTTAATGCCTGTTAATGAGTTTGATGGTAATAGCAGCTGGGGATATAACCCCTCATTTCATATGGCAGTAGATAAAATTTACGGATCTCCAACAAAATTTAAAGAACTTGTTAATGAGTGTCATAAGAGAGGAATTGCAGTTATTTTAGACGTGGTATACAATCATGCTACGGGACAGAATCCATACTTCAGATTGTGGAATACAGAAAATAATTCTTATGTGGGTAGCCCTACTCCTCAGAATCCTTATTTCCAAGAGTCTCCTATTTCTGAGTCTTACCTCAACTATTTTAACGATATGAATCATGAGTCAGGATATGTTAGAGAATACATGAGAAGGATAAATAACTTCCTTATAAATGAATATCACATAGATGGTTTCAGGTTTGACTTAACCAAGGGTTTTACCAATAAGAATATTGCAGAAAATTATTCTTCTCAAAGAGTTAATTATCTAAAAAAATTAGCTGATGACGTATGGGATAACGATGAAGACACGTACATCATATTTGAACATTTCCAGAATGAGGAAGAGAAGGTCTTCTCTGAGTATGGGATTATGTCTTGGGGCGAAGAGAATTATAATTATAATGAGGCCACTATGGGATATCCATCAGATTTTAAAGGGATTAACTATAAAAGTAGAGGGTTTTCTGAGCCTACACTTGTTGGTTTCATGGAAAGTCATGACAAGGAGAGACTTATGTATAAAAATATAACATATGGTAATTCCATTCAAAATTATGATGTGAAAGATTTTAATAATTCTCTAAATCGAATGAAGGCTGCGGGTTCCTTATTTTTAACTGTGCCTGGGCCTAAGATGATATGGCAGTTTGGTGAGCTAGGGTATGAGTTAAGTATAAATATTTGTGAGGATGGTAGTGTGGATGGAGATTGTAAGTTGTCTCCAAAAACATCTGCTTTTGAGTTAGGAATGGATAAAGATAAAGACAGAATGAAACTATATAGTACATGGTCTAGAATTCTGCAAATAAGAAAAATTGAGAAAATTTTTAATACAAAGAAATTTAATACAAGTTTTTCATCGGAATTAAAGCACATGGTATTAGAAGATGATGATCCTGGAGAAGGTATATCTAAAGTTATCATTATAAGTAATTTTGGAACGGAGTCCAAAGATGTTTCTGGTGTTATTTTGCCTGATGGTGAGTGGTTTGATATTTTTAGGAATAATTCTAAGGTTATTGTTTCTCAGGATAATAGGGTTACCCTCTATCCTGGTCAGTTTATGATTTTAGCTGATAAAATGTCTGAAATTGATGACGACGAAGAACTTTTGTTGTCATTAGAAAAATTTAATAATGATAATAGTATTATTGTCTATCCTAACCCAACTCTTGGAAATACCTTTTTTAATATTAAAAACAATATAGATCCACCGTACACTATTCAACTATTCAACTCTTCTGGAAAACTCCTTTCTAAGGTTGTAGAAAATAGATATAACTTTTCTATAAACTTCTCGGGTCTTGCCAGGGGAACATATAACATAAAAGTACATTCTAGAGGTAATTCCTTCTCGAAAAAATTAATTAAAAAATAAAATTTTCCTCAAAATTATATTCTTTAATATCAGAGTTTCTATTATGATATTTTTGATTGTTAAATTATGCCTTTAAAAATTAAGTTAATTCTTAATATTTAGTAGAATATTTACTATTATTGTCCATTATTACGTAATAAACTGTAATTAATAAAATATTTTAAACTAAACTAAACTATAATGAAATCAAGAAAATTTAAATCTTTTCTATTTCTAGTTGTATTGTTTACTGCAATTACCTTTAGTTGCGATGATAGCATGCCAGAACCTATCTACGGAACTAAACCTACTGTAGCATTCACTGCAGCTCAATCGGCTGGTGATATTTTCACTTGGTCATTTACTAACAGTTCCTCTGGAGCTATATCCTATAACTGGGATTTTGGTGATGGAAACGGCTCATCTGATGCTAATCCTTCTCACACTTATTCTGGTGCAGGAGCATTTACTGTTACTTTGACTGCGACGGCAGCAGGAACTAGTAATGCCTTGGGTTGGAAACAATCTGCTTCTCAGTCAGTGCAAATTAATTTGCCTACCTACACGAAAGCAAATGTTACTTTTTCTGTAGATATGAAGAATGCAGGATTAAGCTCAGGAGATGTTGTTAATCTTAACGGAGGCGGCGAACTAGGCGGCTGGTGTGGAGGTTGTAACGTCATGACTGACGCTGACTCTGATGGTATATATGAAATTACTAAAGAGCTTACTACAAATCAATCTTACGAGTATAAGTTTACTATTAATGGATGGAATGCACAGGAACAGTTTGGTTCATCTGATGCATGTGCTGCTACTGTAGATGGAACTTATTATAACAGACCTCTAGCTTTAGGTAACTTAGAAGAAAATGTAACGCTAAATACTGCGTGCTATAATTCTTGTGAAGATTGTATAGACATTCCTAGCACCTTAGTTGGAACATGGAAACTTGACGGATATAAAGTTGGTCCTGCTGCAGATAATGGTGACTGGTGGACTTGGGATGGTAATGGTAGAGATTGTCATAAAGATGATACTTATACATTTACATCTGGAGGTGGATTTGAAATCGATCACGGTACAGAGACTTGGATTGAGAGTTGGCAAGGATGGTCAGGAGACGGTAATGAAGGCTGTGGTGCTCCAGTTTCTCCTCATGTTAACAGCACCTCACATACTTACACACTTGCTGGTACAACTTTGACAGTTTCTGGTACAGGCGCTTACATGGGTCTTGCTAAAGCTCACAATGGTGGTGAAGACGGAAATTCTGGTGGAGCTATTACTTATGAGATTATGGAAATAACTGCAACTACAATGAAGATTACTCTTGATTACAGTGGTGGAAATGGAACTAATTTCTGGACTTATGAATTAGTGAAGCAGTAATATTACCAATTACTATTAAGAAAAAGTGAGAAGAAATTCTCACTTTTTTTTTGCTTAAATTTTAAGAGTAAAATCTTTTTAGAATCTGAGTAAATCTTCTCACATCCTCTATTTTTCCAGTGCTTATCCTACACCAGTCGTAGTAAGGAGGGAAAGGTCTTCCCACTAGAATTCCTCTATCTTTCATGTACTTGCTGAATTCATCTATGTGAGTTCCTGTCTTAAAGAAGGCAAAATTTGTGTAAGACTTCACATAATCTAAATTCAGTTCTTCAAATGTATCATAGAATATCTCTAGTGCCTCTTTGTTTTTACCAAGACTATAATCGAAGAAGCTCTTCTCATCGTAAGCGGTCATTGCCGCGTGTGTAGCAAGCATATTAGTTCCTGCCATTGTGCATTTTTTTAATTGGGCAATTCTCTCAGGACTGGATATAAGGTATCCAATTCTCACTCCGGCTAGACCATAAATTTTTGAGAATGTCCTAGATACAATTACGTTAAGACCTTCTTTAACAAGTTTTGTCATGGTAGGATATCCGTCATTGATCGAGTAATCATAATAAGCCTCGTCAACAAAAACACATGTCTTTTTAGATGTAGAAACGCAAAAATCTTCTAGTTCATCTGCTCCAAGCATTGTGCCTGTAGGGTTATTAGGGTTACAAATGAATACCATGCTTGTATTCTTTGATGTCCTCTTTGATATTTCGTTGAGGTCATACTTTAGCTCATTGTCTAGAGGGACCCAGTTAATATTGCAGTCAAATTCTTCAGCATATGTCATTAGTGCCAAGTAAGTGGGCTTGCACGCTATAATTTCTTTCTTCTCTATCCCAAATAATCTACCAGTTGCCCTTAACCCTTCGTTAGATCCCCCAGTTACTAGTACCATGCTAGGGTCTACACCTTCTCTATCTGCTATTTTTTTCTCGAGTTCAGACACTCTAGAGTACGGGTATCTACACGCCTCATCAAATGCGTCTATGATTGCATTTCTTACTTTAGGTGAAGGTCCGTACGGGTTTTCGTTGGAGCTTAATTTTATAACTGAACCAGATTGTTTTATTGAATTAGTTTTAATATCTAACTCCTTACTTATTCCTGTTAGAGGCAGTGCTACACCTGAGACTCCTAATAATTTTAATAAATTTCTTCTAGTAATTTGATTGTTCATACGGATAAAATTTTTACATTTAAATAATGACTAATAAACTGAATAATTTAAATATAGTAAATATTATGGAAACTCAATTAAAGAAACTTTGTTTGACAATTTGCTCTCTCTTCCTAATCTCTCCTCTTGCCATCTCTCAGCCTAGTAATAAGCTTGAGCCAATTGATGTATTTGATATGGAATACGTCTCAAATACTGAGATATCTCCAAAAGGCGATAAGGTATTATTCCAGAGAAATTTTAAAGATATTATGACTGATAAAAACTTATCTAATTTATGGATAGTAAATTTTGATGGGACGGGTATGATGCCTATAACTACTGGTGATCATAACGCATTCTCACCTAAGTGGTCACATTCTGGTAATATGTTTACATATAAGTCTAATGTAGAGGGAAGGACACAGTTATATCTGTATAATTTGCAAAATAATTCTACTCAAAAACTTACCAATATGCAATCCTCAATAGGTAATGTGGAGTGGTCTCCAGATGACAAGTACCTTCTGTTTAACTCTTTTGTTGAGAGTGCTGACTCAAGACTTATCAAGATGCCAAAGAAGCCTAAGGGTGCAGACTGGAACTCACCTCCAATAGAAATTGATGATATGGTGTACAGGTATGATGGTGGTGGCTACAGAAGAAGTGGTAACAACCAGATATTTATTCTTCCTGTCGAAGGAGGGACACCAAGACAGGTGAGTTCTTTAGATAAGAACCCTAGTTCAGCAGTGTGGTTGGGAAGAGATAAGGTGTTATTCTCAGCTAACCTCCATGAAAACTCAGACTTTGAGCCAAACAACTCTGAGATTCATGTATTAGATATTAACTCAGGAGAAATGAAACAACTCACTACTAGATTTGGTCCTGATAGGTCTCCGGTGGTATCTCCTGATAATAGTAAAATTGCTTTCCTTGGTTATGATGATAAGTACTTAGGCTATCAGCAAAATTCATTGTACGTGATGGATACGGATGGTAGTAATGTCAAGTTAATATCTGAAGGTTTTGACAGAAATATTAGTAACATAAACTGGATGAGAGACGGTAAGGGTCTTTACTTCCAGTATGATACAGAGGGTATGACCAAGGTTGCGAGTATGAGTCTAAGTGGAAAGGTAAAAGATATTGTAGATGAACTTGGTGGACTTTCTTTGGGGAGGCCTTATAGTGGTGGATCTTTCACGGTATCACCAAGTGGAAGGTATGCATTCACTTATGGAAATGTATATAATCCTGCTGACTTAGCTGTAGGGTTCAACGGCTCTAAAGAAAGGCTGACATTCTTGAATAAAGACCTTTTTGATTACAAGGAGCTTGGTAGGGTTGAGGAGGTTTGGTACGAGTCATCATATGACGGTAAGAGGATTCAGGGGTGGTTAGTTTATCCTCCAAATTTTGATCCTACAACTACGTACCCTCTTATACTAGAGATACATGGTGGGCCATTTACAAATTATGGATTTAGATTTTCTGCTGAGGTGCAGTTATTTGCTAGCGAGGGATATTTTGTGTTATATACGAACCCTAGAGGTAGTACGAGCTACGGGAAAGATTTTGCTAATCTGATTCATCATAATTACCCAAGCCAGGACTATGACGACCTGATGTCAGGAGTGGATCATGTGGTGACAAGAGATTATATAGATGGAGACAATCTTTTTGTCACAGGTGGTAGCGGGGGAGGTGTTCTCACCTCTTGGATTATTGGAAAGACTGACAGATTCAGGGCTGCTGTCGTAGCAAAGCCTGTTATAAACTGGTACAGTTTTGTTCTGTATGCTGATAACATATCATTTTTTTATAAGTACTGGTTCCCTGGAATGCCTTGGGATAATTTAGAAGAGTACATGAAGAGATCTCCGATATCTTATGTAGGGAATGTGACTACTCCTACTATGCTCTTAACAGGAGAAGATGATTACAGGACCCCTATGGCAGAAAGCGAACAATTTTATGCTGGACTTAAACTTAATAAGGTAGAGTCTATGCTCGTGAGAATTCCGGGTGCGAGTCACGGGATAGCAGCTAGGCCTAGTAATCTTATAGCGAAGGTTAACGCAATAACTGCTTGGTTTGATAAGTATAAGAAGTAAAAAACTAGCTAAGTTTTACTGCCGTTCCATATGCGAGTAGCTCAGAGGCTCCTGCCATCATCACCGAGGTCTGGAACCTGACACAGATCACTGCGTCGGCACCCATTTTTCTAGCGTCTTCGATCATTCTCTGAAGAGCCTGCTCTCTGGCATCGGCCTGAAGTCTTGTGTACTCTGCCACTTCTCCACCTATAAGGTTTTTAAATGCAGCTAAAATATCATTACCTACATTTCTTGTTCTTACGGTGCTGCCTCGGGCTATACCTAAAGATTCAGCTATAGAATATCCTTTTATATCATTTGTTGTTGAAAGTTTCATCCTTAAATATATAAAAATTCATTAATTAATCTTTTTGTAAAGGTTTGTTTTACAAACATTTTCTTTTATAAATTTGCACACTTAATCTCGGGGTGTAGCGTAGCCCGGTTATCGCGCCTCGTTTGGGACGAGGAGGTCGCAGGTTCGAATCCTGCCACCCCGACAGATTAAAT
>CAZGPH010000028.1:0-15233 GCA_964527965.1 uncultured Marinoscillum sp. | reverse complement strand
ACGTCTCCAGTTAGATCTCCCGTTACGTTTCCAGTTAGATCTCCCGTTACGTTTCCAGTTACACCTTCGGAAGCTACAACTGGACCATTCACAGTAGTATTAGCCCCAGATTTTCCTATTGAGGTTAATCCTTTCATAGTTGTGATATTATTTTGAGATGGAAACAAAACTGATCCAGTAACTGATCCAGTAACATCACCAGTTAAATTACCTGTCACATTACCCGTAACATCTCCGGTTAGATTACCTGTCACATTACCTGTAAGATCTCCAGTGACATCTCCCGTTACATTTCCAGTGACATCTCCCGTTATATTTCCAGTGACATCTCCTGTTACGTTTCCAGTGACAGCACCTGTTACGTTTCCAATTAAATTTGAAGTTAAAGAGTTAAATGTCACATCATCTGAGGGGCCTATAGGTTGACCTATTGAAACTGAATTACTTGATACAGAAACTCCTGTACCTGCACTAATTTCTGCATCTTTTCCAGCGGCACCAGTTGGTCCAATTAAAGATATTCCACTCGGCCATCCAGAAGGAGTTGCTCCTGTTTTTTTAGGTCCAAATATTGTACTATTAGAGGTATTTATATAAAAGTCTCCGTCAACTCCATCAGAAGAAGTTGGTGTTGAGGTACCACTCAAAAAGCCTCCAGATCCATCATCTCCCTGATCACCTTTATCTCCAGTATCTCCCTTTGCACCAGTCGCACCAGTATCTCCCTTTGCACCAGTCGCACCAGTATCTCCCTTTGCACCAGTCGCACCAATTAGAGAGACTCCCGAAGGCCAATTACCACCTGACTTAGGGCCAAATATTGTACTTGAGACTTTATTTATAAAGAAGTCTCCATCAACACCATCTGCAGAGATGGGGTCTGAAAAACCACTTAAAAAACCTCCTGAGCCATCATCTCCCTTGTCTCCCTTGTCTCCTTTAGGTCCCGTTATACCCATTTCACCCTTGTCTCCTTTCTCACCAGTATCTCCTTTCTCACCAGCATCTCCTTTAGATCCTACTAACGACACTCCAGCAGACCATCCCGTAGGGGTTGACCCAGTTTTCTTAGGACCAAATATTTTATTTGAAAAGGTGTTGATATAAAAATCACCGTCTACTCCATCGGATAATCCAGGGTCAGAGACTCCACTCAAAAAACCTCCAGAACCGTCTTCTCCATCATCTCCAGAATCACCTTTATCTCCTTTCGTACCAGAATCGCCTTTTTCTCCCTTATCACCCTTCTCCCCAACTAATGAAACACCAGAAGACCAACCAGATGGCGTTGAGCCACTTTTCTTAGGCCCAAATATCTTATTTGATGATGTATTAATATAAAAATCTCCGTCCACACCATCAGAAAAAACAGGATCAAATACTCCGCTAAGTATTGTCTTACCACCTGGTCCAGTAAGATTAATAGTTGTAAAACTTGTTCCGTCAGTATAATTTAAAGTAAAAGTCCCGTCACCATTATCTACAGAAGACTGGATGCCAACACCATCAGCTCCTCCGCCTCCACCTCCGCCAGAACCTGCTTTAAGGGCATAGAGTGCGTAAGGAACACTCATTAGTTGTGAAGTGCCCATGTCCACTCCGTCAACTTTTACATTAACATAAAAAGTTCCGTTACCCCAATCTATAGCTGCGAAGTTGTTTATAGTAGATCCTTTTCCTATTACTATTCCGTCTGCTAGACCGTACTTATTTGTTACTGTTGTGTGAGATTCTGTGTAGACTGAATTCCCTGATACGTCTTGTATCTCGAAAATGAACTGTACGCCTTGGTTTGATCTGATATTACCTGCGGCATCTCTTACAATTGCCTGGTAGTTAAAGCCTTGCGGAGACTGGCTATATGTTGAAAATGAAATTAAAAAGATAAGTAAGGATATATAATATTTCATGGTAAAGAATAAGTTGCAAAATACAATCTAAGAAAAAAAATGGGCTTTTAAAAAAGGGAATAGAGACTATATAAATATATTATAAGAACTGATAGGTTTATAAGTCACAATTTATCAGAGAGATATCATTTAAATCTAGTGCCTGATTTATAACAACCTCACCATGATAATCAACTAATAAATTAATAAGTAGCTTAGCCTCTGGGATCTGCCTCTTGGCAAGGAAATAAATTTTGTTTTCTAGTTCAAGTTTTTGGATAGAGTTGTATACCGGTTCAAGTACCTCTCCATGAAATTTTGAATAAATTCCAAATCCATCTTCTCCATTTACTTCAATTATTCCATTCTCATCATCTCCAATAAAATCGTAACTGCTGAACTCATGTATCACTTCCTTACTTTCAAGATCAACTATAGCGTTAACTCCATCATAACTGACCAAAACTGTTGAGTCATTCCAATCACTAATTTTGTCATACTCTTGTGGCAATATAACTTCTCCATCTCCTGAAATCAGAGCGAATTTTTCATTTAATGCAGCATAATTTTTTAAACCAACAGGCTGTAAAATTGTTTTATACTTTGGTTGAATTATCTTCTTTGTCCTAATATTAAAATTACCAAACAACTGATCTTTGATAAGAATTATATCGTTATCAGACTGGTTAGTTATCCCATCATATTCCGGCTCTATAATTATTTTCCCTTCTATATCAGCAATTCCCTTCTTACCTTTAAACTCTATTAGAAATAGAGAGTCAGATATCACATCGCTAGGCACATAACCTCTTACCTTAATTTTTTCGCCAACATATAACTTCTTATTTTTTTTGTTGTTTAATCTTAAAATCTCTGACTGGGAAATATTAAACTTTTTTGATAATAAACTAAATGTGTTTCCACTCTCTACTGTATAGTAGTACTCAGCTGAAGGGAGCTTAGCACCAGAAGGACTAAGTATATAGCCTCCATCATTAGAAAAGATTTTAATATAACTTTTTGAGCCATAACGTGGAGTTAATACTTTAAATGAATAATCACCCTCTAAAATTATTTCCCTAGAATTAGAAAAAAGGAGAGCTTCCTTATTCTCCTGTCTATACCAAAGTGTGGAGTCAGAGACAACATATATACTATCTACATTTTCAATCACAGTACTTCCACCATCTAAGCTAATTACATCCCACAAATCATTTCTTTTACCAATAAAATAGGAGGAAGAGTTGATGACAGATTCAAATAAGCTAGAGAACGGAAAACTTAAGATATCACTTACAACTCTTATCCCAAAGTCCGTGGTAGATGTCCACCCAAAGTTATATCTCTCAATTATTTGATTATCAGCAGATATAATATCTTGCATTTCTGAGTCAAGTAGTTGCTCGGTGTTTTCTGAGAATAGGAGAATATGGTCAGAATCAAAATATTCATAATCATCAATTGTGAACTCAATATTATTATCAAGATCTAGTATTTTCTCTTCAATTTTAGCAGAAGTCACAACGTATAATTTATTGAAAGAATTCTCAAAAATAATAAATGGACCCTCTTGAGATACATCTGTAAAACTGTAATCAAAGATTGGGTCACCTAGAAACGTAAAGAGAGAATATTTTTGATCAGCTTCTACTAATAAAAACTTATTATCTACTAGGTACACATTTTCGTAAACTCCTGACAGGATTTTAAAACCCGATTTATGTATAATATCTAACCCTTCTTCATGAGATATCTTAATTATACCCATTCCAATATCTTCTATGTAATTAGCATCCTCTCGAAAATAGAAAGTTTCTAGATTCCTATTTAAAATCTTAGTTTCCCCTCCAGAGTTTATAACGAAAAAATCTGAGTCAGAGAAGGAGCAGAAAACTTCACCAGTAAAATCTTCTGTCAATCCACTTAAAATAAATTTACCGCTAGGATCAGAAAATGAAACTTTTTCGTCTTCGTAAAGTCCAATAATTTCTTGCTTATCTACTAAAGAGATATTTTCAATAGAGTCAACTACATTGCTAGCTAGTTCAAGTTTCTCAATTTTAGAGAAGTCTCTTCCAGATGAATGATATAATAAATTTATTGCAAATCTTAAGTGTACACTCTCAGTATATTTTTTAATAAATTTCTTATAGTTATCTGGACTATTCAAAATACTATAGTACTTTAAGATTATAAATTCTATAGAGTCTCTGTACGGAGTAGTTGGATTTTCTTCTAAGAAAATCTCGTAAGAAGAAAGTCGCATATCTGCAGTCTTGTCAAGAAATATCAATTCCTCATACCTAGACTTTGCCATATCGAATTCTATGGCACTAGGGAATGAGTCCATGAACTTCTTGTAAGACATCCAAGTATTAACTATTGAAGAGTTTTTGAACTCTAAACTGTGCCAGTTCTCCTTTGCAGAGACATAAAATTTAGATAGGTTGTGGTCCTGCATATAACCCCTGTATTCCTCGATAGTATTCTCTTCTAAGACGAAGTTATATTCTAAGGAATCTATTACACTTGCAACTGAGTCTAAGGATTCTATGGTGATTTTCAGCTCCTGCAGTGTCTCCATCTCCTTGGCAGTGGCGCTAGGATATAATTCTTTTGATTTCTTAATGAAAAAAAAAGAGGAGTCTACATTATCTCTGATTTCATTATCTAAAAGGTAAAATAGAGAATATAAATAAAACTTACCTGAACTCTCAATGGCCTTCTCATCCATCTTCTCAAGAGATTCCTTAAACTTAATTACATCACCCTTCTCATATAGCTTATACGCCTTCTTCACACTCTGGGAATAAGACAAAGAGGGTGTTATGATAAGAAGAATATATATGAGAAACCTAATCATTTAATTACTCACCTTTTGATATAAAAGGAACAGAATTTTCAATAATCAAATTATTAATTTGACTGATATTATCTATTACCTTATCAAACCCTTTCTTTATTTCTAGCCACTTAGCATTTAAGTCTTCGTGCCTAGAAATTTCTCCTTTTGTAATTGGAGGTATATTTCCATCTACAGTATTTAACAGATCAAACATCTGGGCATCCAGCTGGTTTCTAAAGTTTATAACATCCTGAAAAGTTTTTTGTTTAGGCGATATCAGCATTACCTCAGTCTTATCAATTAGATCTATAGTCTCTTTTGCTAAATCATTTATGTCAGAGTACTTTTCTGAATCTAATCTATTAGTCAGATCAGAGATTTGGTTTCTTGCGTCTTGCATCTTAACTAGACTCTCATAAATATCTGCGATATCTCCATGAATTCCTTTTAGAAGCCTTTCTTTTCTTTCAAAATCACTAGTAGAAGTTGTCTGTCTAGGATCTGGCAGGATATTAAAATCACTTGATTTCTCATAAGATCCAAAAGTAAACTTCACAGAATATTTTCCAGGATTTACCCTGTATGATCTCATGTAGCCGTCTGAGCCTCTTGGTGTCATCACACCTTCAGGGGGGACAAAACCATCTACATCACCACCCCATTTTATTGAGGAATAACCCTCTTTTAAATCAATTCTATCACTTTTATATTTTCCCTCACTTGAGAAGGTCCTTATAACTTCTCCATTGACATTTGATATTTCAACTTTTAGTTCCAGAGAATCTTTCTCATCAAAATCTGTTATGAAATATTTTATCTCTGTGCCGTAATATGGATTTTTACCAAGCGGCCCCTGCCTTCTCATGGCAGAATATAAAATTTTATGGTTGTCTTCGACATCGAACATATGAACTTTATTTTTAGTTTCTAAAGCTAGAAATTCATGCATTGGAGTCAGGTCATCATATATCCAGAAACCTCTTCCTTGTGTTGCTATAACAAGATCATTTCCGTGAACTTTTAAGTCTGTTATAGGAACTATTGGAAGATTTCTTTGCCATTTTACCCATGTCTCACCCCCATCACTAGACATGTATACTCCCCTCTCAGTTCCAGCATATAGTAACCCTTCCACCTCGTTATCTTCTCTTACCACCCTGACAAAACTATTTTCCTCAATTCCTTCACTGTATACCTTCCATGACTTACCGTAGTCAGTCGACTTTAGGACATAAGGTCTAAAATCATCAAACTTGTACCTATTGAATGCTATATAAACTGTTGCGGGGTTATGAGGAGAAACCTCTATAGCGTTTATCATACCTTCCTGCATATCAGGAGTGATATCTGACCAAGACCCTCCTCCGTCAGTTGTGATATGGAGAAGCCCGTCATCTGCACCAGCATATATTACGTCTTTACTATGAGGAGATTCAGCGACATAGTATATGGTATGATAAACCTCGCCACCTGCTCCTTCGTTAGTTATCGGACCACCACCAGGACCCATATTCTCTCTATTATTTTTTGTGAGGTCTGGGCTTATCTCCTCCCAACTTATCCCCCTATCACTTGTCTTTAATAATTTATTTGCCGCATGGAATATTACATTAGGGTCATGCATAGACACTAAAATCGGAGCATTCCAATTAAATCTGTACTTCTGCTCGTCGGATGGCTCTCCGAGACCCATTGAAGGGTAAGCCATTATATCTTTCGTATTATCCAGCTCTAGATTGTATTCGTTTATAATTCCTTGGTAACAACCAGCGTACATTAGAACAGGATTATCTGGGTCAAAGGCAACATAAGCAGTCTCACAACCCCCCACTCCAGCTATCCAATCTTTCCAACTTATTCCATTACTGAAGGTGCTACTCTTAATGGCCACAGAAGAGTTATCTTGCTGGCCACCATAGACCCAGTAAGGAAACCTATTATCTACATTGACTCTGTAAAATTGGGCAGTAGGTTGATTTTTTTGAGTGGACCATGACCTACCAGAATTAAAGGAGATATTTGCTCCCCCATCATTTGAGTTAATCATCACCTCAGAGTTACTAGGATTAATCCATAAGTAGTGGTTATCTCCGTGAGGCACAGGGATATTAGTAAAAGTTTTTCCTCCGTCTATGGACTTCATCATAGGAGCGTTCAATACATACACTATATTTTCGTCAGAAGGGTCAGCATATATGTGCATATAATACCAAGACCTTGCCCTTAAAACTCTCTCATCATTTATAAGTCTCCAAGAGTTTCCTCCGTCATCAGACCTATAAAGTCCACCTTCATCAGACTCTATGATTGCATAGACAAGTTTGGGGTTAGCTCTAGACACAGTAACACCAATCTTTCCCATGACTGTACTTGGAAGGCCTTCTGTTAATTTTTTCCATGTGTCTCCTCCATCTACTGACTTCCATATGCCACTACCCTTACCTCCACTTCTCACGTACCAAGGTAATCTCTGATGATCCCAGAAAGATGCGTATAAAATTCTAGGATTTGTGTAGTCAATCGCTAAATCATTAGCACCTGAACTAGAGTCAACAAAAAGGACCCTCTCCCAGTTTTTTCCTCCGTCTACAGTCCTATACACTCCCCTCTCGTCTGTACTCGCATAGGGACTTCCCTGAGCAGAAACGTATATTATGTCTGGATCACTTGGGTGAATTCTTACTTGGGAGATGTGCTTTGTACCGTCAAGTCCTATATGTTCCCAAGTATCTCCGGCGTCAGTAGATTTGTAGACCCCATCACCAGATGATGTCATTACACCTCTTACCGGTGACTCTCCCATCCCTACTACTACAATATTATTGTCACTCTCTGATACTGAAACTGCACCAACAGAACCAGTCTTAAAGTATCCATCTGAAATATTTCTCCAGCTTAGGCCAGCATCTTCCGTCTTCCAGACACCACCACCTGTTGTCCCCATATAATAGACCTGGTCATCTCCAGTAATTCCCGTAGCAGCAGTAGATCTACCACCCCTAAAAGGACCAATATTTCTCCACTCTCCAATATCAAAGACTAGTGAATCAACTGTTTTTTTATCTTTTTTATCTGTATCAACTACAGGCATAAGTGCAGACAGAATAAATATTAATGAGAGTATTGTGAAGATGTTTTTCATAATTTTATAATATTGTTTTACCAAATTTAATATGAAATTTAATGTTTAATAAATATTCAGTATCTATACTTTCCATAATTTTTCTATTGGTTATTACTATAAAGCCTCTTGACAGGACTCCATTGTATGAAACTAGTTACTATAAATCAACCATTTCAGACATTGAAAGTAGATATAATAATTATGATAATAATATTTCAGGTGATACGATAAAGGTGGGATGGGCAAAAGAAAGTCTAATACCTCCTTTTGTTGTGCCTATGGCTGGTTATGGTGCTAGAAAGGGAGCACACTACGAAGGAGTCAAAGACTCTATATGGGTAAGAGCTGTAGTTTTTGATAATGGGATAAATACATCTGCGTACGTCTCTATGGATTTACTTATAGTCCCGCCAAACTTAGATAAGGATAAGATTGCTGATGGACTGGGTATTAAAAGTGAAAATATTTTCTTTACGGCCAGCCACACGCACTCTAGCATTGGGGGTTATCTTGAGGGCTTAGCTGGAAACTTGTTTGGTGGTAAGTATAATGAAGATGTAATTAATTTTATTAATAAAAGCACAAAACAGTCAATAAAAAATGCAATGAGTGATCTTGAGAGGGCAAAGGTTGGATTTGCATCAATATATGCGGCTGACTTTATTACAAACAGACTAGTTGGAGATTCACTTGGGACATACGACCCATTCTTAAGAGTAATTAAAATAAATCGAGACGATAAAAAAAATGCTACCATTTTTTCATATTCTGCTCATGCCACATGCTATGGACATAACCAGAGAAGTATTAGTGGGGACTATCCTGGAAAGATTATACGTCTTCTTGAAGAGACGAGAGAGATAGATTTTGCTGTTTACGGTGCCGGAGCTGTAGGTAGTATGAGTCCTAGAACCAAATCAAATAAAGGTGATAAAAAAGTTAATGAGATTGCTAACGGACTATTCCAATATCTGATAGAGGGTTACAGGTCTATAGGAGTGAAGTATGAGACAAAATTAAATAGCCAGAAAATAGATATAGAGCTTAGGGAACAATCTTTTAAAATAAATTCTAAACTAATTATTAGGCCGTGGCTATTCAAGTTTTTAGTAGGTGACACACCAAAATATTTATCATATTTTAGACTTGGAGATATACTAGTTGTAGGAACACCAAGTGATTTTTCAGGTGAATTAGTTAACCCAATAGAAAAGTCAATTTCAAATAAAAGTTTAAATTTGATGATAAATAGTTTCAACGGGGGCTACATCGGTTATGTGACTGACGACAAATGGTACGATAGAGATGACATCAATACCTACGAGACGCACACAATGAACTGGTATGGCCCATATAACGGTAAATATTTTAGTGAGCTAATAAAAAAAATTATTGAAATAAATGAAAAACATTAAGTCTTTAACCATCTTTTTTTTCTTTTCTTTCATGTTTAGCAGCACAAGCTATTCAAATAATTACCAGTACGACTCGCTAAAAATAAAAATATCTCAGATGTTAATTTTCGGGATTCAAGATGTACAAAAAGTCATGGAAGCTGACTCCATGTTAGAAGCTTACTCTAATTCCCACCTTGGAGGAGTCATTCTCTTTGAGAAAAATATAACTAAGAAAAGATCTAAGAACCAACTCAAAATTTTAGTTGATGAAATTCAAAGAAACTCCCAGATACCATCTTTTATAGCGATAGATGAAGAGGGAGGGAAAGTAAATAGGTTAAAACCGAAGTATGGATTTCATCAGACACGTTCAGCAAAATACCTTGGAGATATAAATAATTTAGATTCAACATATTACTACGCAAAACTTACCAGTGATCTGCTGAAGGAACTTGGTATAAATGTGAACTTTGCGCCTGTTGTAGACCTGGCTATTAACACGTCTAATTTTATATACAAGGCAGAAAGAAGTTTTGGCAGAGATAGTGAAAAAGTTTTTTTCCATTCTAGAAATTTTATTAGGGCTCATGAAGAAAATGATATAGTAACCGTTCTAAAACATTTTCCTGGTCACGGAAGCTCTAGGACAGACACACACAAAGAGTTTACTGATGTTTCTGACACTTGGATAGTAGAAGAACTTTTCCCCTACCACAAACTTATCATAGAAGACAAGGCCGACGGGATTATGACTAGCCATGTGGTGAATAGTAAGATTGATGACAGTATGGTTCCTGCCACCCTATCCGAAAGAAGTATCAACAAGCTACTTAGAGAGTTTCTTGATTACGAAGGGGTAGTCTTCTCTGATGATATGCAGATGGGAGCAATAGTTAGAAATTATGGTCTGGAAGAGGCAATTGTTCTTGCAATTAACGCAGGAGTAGACGTACTTATCTTCTCAAATAACATGCTATATAAGGACAGGGTTGATCCAAATAAAGTAATTTCTATAATTGAGGAAGGTGTGAGAGACGGAGATATCTCACTACTGAGAATCAATGAGTCCTTCAGAAGAATTCAAAATCTTAAAAAGAAAATAAAATTAATTAATTAGGGTTGTAGACTCTAACAGCCTCTCTGTATATCTTATCCCTATCTAGTGTCATTTCCTTGGTCTTCTTATTTATATATAATTCCATCTGGTCAGTATAATGAGGGCTAGTATTATTATTTGAGTTCCCGTAAGGCAATACTGTCTCTATCTCAATATCAGATTTTGAGTACTTTACTAGCATGATGTAAGACTCACCAGAAACTGATTTAAATCTCCCGTTATCATCACCTACAACATATGTCGGGGCAATCATATCAATTAATCCCGAGACAGGTAGATTAGCTTCTCCCCTAGAGTGCCTCTGTAAATCTCCCAGTAATATGTCTACCTTACCAAAATACTTTAAGAGATGTTTCTTAGATTTTTTTAGAGATTCAATATGAAATTTATCTGGTATTGAGTCTGTAATTTTTAGTTTATTATCAGAAAGTATTCCTAAAATATTTTTATAGTAAAGACTCCACTGGGCAGCACCTAAATTATTGTAACCCCCTCCTCTGTCCCACTCCTTAATTAGTTTCAGTATGTCATCTACATACTCATTATCTAAATCCAGTTGGAAGATGTCTTTTAAGTTTCCAATATAAAGGATAGAGTCAGGATATTTTTGATCATATTTTATTTTTTTAAAATCCTCATAAGTTACCTTATCATAATCTGAAATTAACTCCATAAACCTATGGCTTCTGTTATTCTCTTCCTCTCTAAAACTAAAGGTAATAGGATAATTTTTCTCTTCAAGATTATATTCTGCTGATGTCGAGTTGAACGGAGAGTTGTTAGTATTAAATAGATACCCACTCTCAGGGTTTAAAAGTTTTGGCAGGTCCTCATAAGGATGATATTTATCTAGTATTAGTGACGAGGTATTTCCCACAATTAATTTTCTCCAGTTTTTAGTTGTATCTCTAACAGATAATCGTGCGTTACTCATGTAGAAGATATTATCTTCACGGTCAGCATATACTATATTAAATCGTGGTATCCCTAGTAATTTTAGTGACTCTTCAAACTCACTAAAGTTAGATGCCTTATTCATCTTCAGCCATTGCTCAATAGCACTAATATTATTTAGGGACTGAGAAAAGAATGCAAAGTGTCCCCTCTTATTTTTAATCACGGGACCAAATACAGACCATATAACTTCTCTCTTCACATTTAGCTTAATCCCAAGTAGTGATTTTACTTTTAGCTTAATTTCCTTTATCTCAAAGTTTTTCCATTTCCCGTCTAGCATGTACTGTCTCTTATCATCAGGGTTTATTACCAGCTGAAAAACATCATTCATATCTGGGTAATTATATGTATGGGTCCATCCTAAATTTTCGTTGGTACCTATCACGGGAAGGGGAAGTCCAGGAAATAATCCTCCTAACATATTCCAACCTTCTTCACTAACCAGATGTGCCTCGTACCAAGAGAAAGGACCCTCTAGAGGTTGGTGAGTATTAACATTAAGGTAAGCTTTACCGTCCTTTGTCTTTTTACTATTAAATGCGTAACCATTAGACCCAATGGTTGAGCCAATATTATCGTCTACTCCTGACATCTCATCAATTGGTTCAATTGAATTACTTAGTAACTGGCCAATAATATCTCCTGTGTCTGAGAAGAGGTGTAACATGAGGTTAAGTCCTGTTAGGTAGTCATAAATACTAAGAGGAAATGAATTTTTTACCAGTACTTTTTCAGGAAATTTCTCTGCATAGTCATTGAGCCCTTCAAGATAACCATGTATCACGGCCAAACCTTCTGGTGGGAGGTTCTTTAGTTCTCTCTCGGCTACCTCTCTCGACTTGAGTAGCTCAACAGCAAAATCAAGTACTGCTCCTCTTATCCCGTCTAACCTTCCAAGCATTCCCTTTGCTGGGAGAAATGTTTTCTGGATTGTTGAGAAGTCATCTTCAGCGTGTGACCACGCGAGACCATACGCTACCTCTCTATCCGTCTTAGCGTAAATATGTGGCACTCCCCACTTATCTCTCACAATCTCGATATTGGAAGTATTAACCTGAGCACTTAATGTCAAGCTCGAAAAAATAAATAATAATAAAATTTTAAATTGGGACATTTACGTGTCTTTCAGCATGGTAAGAAGACCTAACTAGAGGTCCAGACTCTACATACTTCAGGCCCCTCTTCAGACCTTCTTCTCTGTACATATCAAAAACTTCAGGGCTTATAAAATCATCCACCTGCAAGTGCATCTTAGTAGGTTGAAGATACTGACCGATAGTAAGTATGTGTAGACCGTGCTCTACCATATCGTCCATAGTCTTAAACACCTCCTCCTTTTTCTCTCCGAGTCCAACCATTATACCTGACTTAGTTCTCATTCCTTTCTCATTTGTTATCTTAATTTGCTCAAGACTCCTCTCATACTTCGCCTGAGGTCTTACCCTCTTGTATAATCTCTCCACTGTCTCTATATTATGAGACACTACCTCTTGGCCTGCATCAATCATCCTGTACAGAGCCTCCCAGTTTCCCCTCACATCTGGAATTAAAGTCTCAATAGTAGTCTCAGGTGATAGCTTCTTAGTCTGAGATACTGTCTGGTACCATATCTCAGCACCCCTGTCTTTTAACTCGTCTCTGTTAACAGAAGTTATCACGGCATGCTTCACTCCCATCTTCTTGATTGCCTTTGCAACTCTTGCCGGCTCTAACTCGTCGTACTCTGGAGGTCTACCTGTTGCAACTGCGCAGAAGGTACAGCTCCTTGTACACACATTTCCTAGTATCATAAAGGTCGCCGTGCCTGCTCCCCAGCACTCTCCCATGTTTGGGCAGTTTCCACTCTCACATATGGTGTGTAGTTTATATTTATCTACTATATTCCTTACCTTCTTATACTCCTCTCCAACGGGTAATTTTACCCTTAACCATTTTGGCTTCTTGAATCTTGGTAATTTCGATTTTATCTCTCCCATCTGATTGCAATTTTAGTCAAAGAATATGATAATTTAATATTTTCTACCATAGAATAAAGTAATAAAAGCTGTAGGATAAATACTATAATTTTCTGCTGTTGGCATCATCATGATCTCCTTAGTAAAAATATCGGCTAAGAAACCAACTTCTATAGCAGTAGCTGACCTAGGTCCACCAAACTCAAAATTAAGAGCTGCCTTCAAGTTTATTCCCGGTTTAATCTTCAACTCATCTAGACCCTCAAAAAAACTTGCAGAGCCTATGACATTATTGAATGTGTGAATTGAAGAGTCAAAATTTTCAATTTCCATCCTGTTGTTTCTACTATATTTTATGTAGTAAGGAACTAGTAATCCTATAGAGGGACCTACTGCAACTTGTGCATTTATCCTGATACCCTGAGGGTCTTTCTTATTTACTAGTATCATCTCCCTTCCGTACTGTCCCCTAAGAGAGAAGAGATAATTTTTTTTACCCCAAACAAATGTCCTACCATAGCCTAGGGCAGAAGAGTACTTATTTTCTTTTGGGTGCTTGATATTAACAATCTCAACTCCAACTGTTTGGTACATCTTATCAGATACCTTATTGGAGAACTTTAATACCCCGCCTCCTATAAGTCCTCCCCAAGAGTTTTTGTTAATACCCCAGTACACCTCTCTCTCAGTATCAAAATACCCTGAGTTCTGAGAAAAGCAGACCTCTGAAGAAAGGATAATTACAAGGATCAGAAAAGATTTTATTTTCATAATATAAAATTAACAATATTCATATAACGAAAAAATTAGATTTTGATTTAGAAATTTTTTAAAAAAATTAATTTAAGTTTAATTAATGAACAGAATCATACTTATTGTATCATTTTTTGTGGTATCAAATGCCTTTGGACAGGAGCCTTCTCACAAAAGGTACGAATCCTACCCAGACCCGAAAAGGTTTTATTCTGAGATATCATCAAAACTTTCTGAGGATCCATATATTAAATCCAATAGACAGCTGATAGTATTTACAGGGAGCTCAAGTATAAGATTCTGGGGAAGTTTGACTGAAGATTTTAAGGAGTATGACGTGCTGAACAGAGGATTTGGCGGTTCTATCTTCTCTGACCTTAATTTTTATATGGAAGAATTAGTACTTAAGCACGAGCCAGATATGGTAGTAATTTACGAGGGAGATAATGATGTGGCAACAGAGATTCCTCTTGAAGACATCTTCACTGACTTTAAGACATCATTCGATAAGGTAAGGTCTTCTTCTGAAGATATCCCAATAATATACATAGCTCCTAAACCCAGCCCCTCGAGGTGGAACCTTAAAGGACAATACTCTTTAATAAATCAGAGAATAAAAAAATTCTGTGATGAGAATGAAGACACATACTACTTTGATTCTTGGTCGATAATGCTAGATGAAAAGGGAGATATTCCGGCCAAGTACTTTTGGAAAGATATGCTCCACATGAACAGCAGCGGGTACGAGGTATGGACAAAAAATTTAAAACCATTAATAGATAAAATTTTACTAAAATGAGTCATTCAATTAAAAATAATTATGTTGGAAATTTAAGAACATCCTCCACACACCTACAGTCAGGAGACACTATAATCACCGACGCTCCCACAGACAATAACGGCAAGGGTGAGGCATTCTCTCCGACAGACCTTGTAAGTTCTGCGCTATGTAGCTGCATGACAACGGTGATGGGGATATGCGCTGCAAAAGGAAATTTTCAGATGCCTAACTCATCGGCCAAGGTGACAAAGGTTATGTCTGCAGAGCCAAGGAAAATATCTGAGATTATAGTTGAGTTATCGTTTGAAGATAATGAGTTAACAGATTCACAGAAAAGGAAACTAACTGAAGTAGCTGAAAATTGTCCTGTGGCAAAGAGTTTAAACCCAGATATTAAGCAGACAATAAAATTTAA
>CAZGPH010000027.1:0-16226 GCA_964527965.1 uncultured Marinoscillum sp. | reverse complement strand
AGGTTGTGGTGCTGGGTGGACTCGAACCACCGACTCACGGATTTTCAGTCCGATGCTCTACCACCTGAGCTACAGCACCTGATGAAATATTTGCAAACCTAATTAAATAAACATTTCTCACAAAATTATTATTTTTGAATTTGAACAATTAAAATATGGACGCTCTCCCTCAATTTTTATTTCTCTTTTTGCTATTATTTTTTAGCTATATTCTCTTCAAACGAATTAAGACAATAAAAAGAAATATTTTATTAGGCAATAAGAATTATAAAACTTCAACAAAAAAAGAGACAAGATTAAAAAATTTATTATTGGTTGCATTTGGACAATCCAAAATGTTTAAAAAAATGATTCCCGCTATTCTTCATTTGATGATCTATACTGGTTTTATTATAATAAACATTGAGATAATAGAAATAATACTCGATGGGGTTCTAGGTACTCATAGAATATTTAACATGATTGGCATGCCTTTTTATAATGTTTTTATATCAATAATTGAATTTTTCATTATTCTAGTTTTAATATCATGTGTTATATTTTTATTGAGAAGAAACTTTGTAAATATTAATAGATTAAGGAGCTCTGAATTAAAGGGATGGCCAATTTTAGACGCTAACTTGATTCTAATATTCGAAATAATTTTAATGGTTGCTATTCTGACCATGAATGCGTCTGATCTTATTTTACAAGATCATGGGAAATATAATCTCACTGGGAATTTTTATTTTTCAAGCATATTAAAACCATTACTTATTAACTTTTCAACGAATAGTTTAATAATTATTGAAAGAACATTTTGGTGGATTCATATAATTGGAATCTTTCTTTTTGCAGTTTATGTAACCTATTCTAAACACCTACATATCTTTCTTTCTTTTCCTAATATCTATTATACAAGTGATAATGAAAAGGGTAAAATGAGTAATATGGATTCTATAACAAATGAAATTAAGATTATGATGGGTATTTCAACAGAGGAAGTTAATGAACCCCCTAAAAGGTTTGGCGCAAAAGACGTAACAGATTTATCTTGG
Organism: uncultured Marinoscillum sp.; assembly: GCA_964527965.1. Taxonomy (GTDB): domain Bacteria; phylum Bacteroidota; class Bacteroidia; order Cytophagales; family MED-G16; genus MED-G16. The sequence goes on along the minus strand of CAZGPH010000027.1, from coordinate 15,189 downwards.
AAAAATATTTTAGAAGCATACTCATGTTCAGAATGTGGTAGATGTACCTCCGTATGTCCAGCAAATATTACAGGGAAGAAACTGTCCCCAAGAAAAATAATGATGGACGTAAGAGATAGGTCTGAAGAAATTGGAAAAATGAAAGACAAGAATCTAAATTATGATAATAAAAGTTTACTAGGGGATTATATAAGTAAAGAAGAGATATTTGCATGTACTTCGTGTAATGCTTGTGTTGAGGAGTGTCCCATTAACATAAACCCATTAGATGTTATTATAGAGTGTAGGAGGTATGCTGCTTTAGAGGATTCAAATATCCCAGCAGAATGGAATTCCATGATGCAAAACATTGAAACTAATTTTTCACCATGGAAGTTTCCAATTGATGAAAGATCTAATTGGTTTAAAAAAGACATATGAAAGTTAAAACTATAAGTGAATTTATTAATTCAAATCAAAACCCGGAAATTCTTTTTTGGGTGGGTTGCGCAGGATCTTACGATGACAGGTATAAGAAAGTCACAAAGTCATTTGTTAAAATTTTAAACCATTTAAAAATAGATTTTGCTGTTCTTGGAGATGAAGAAGGATGTACAGGCGACCCAGCCAGAAGAGCTGGAAATGAATACTTATTTCAGATGCAAGCTTTAAATAATATCAATACACTCAATAAATATAACATAAAGAGAATTGTAACAATGTGTCCACATTGTTTCAATACATTAAAAAATGAATATCCAGAGCTTGGGGGTGATTATGATGTAATACATCACACTGAATTTTTAAATGAACTTTTAGAGGATGGAAAATTATTATCAAAAAAATCAAACATTAAAATTACATATCACGACTCCTGCTATTTAGGAAGAGGAAACAAAATTTATGAGGCCCCAAGAAATTTAATAAACTTATTATCTGAAAACCTTCACGAGATGAAAAGAAGTAAAGAAAATGGTTTATGTTGTGGCGCAGGAGGATCTCAAATTTTTAAAGAATCCGAATCTGGAAATGTTGAAATAAATCTAGAAAGGATTAAAGATATTGAAGATATTAACCCAGACACTGTAGCCGTTGCTTGCCCTTTCTGCATGACAATGATAAGTGATGGTGTGAATGAAAAAAATCTAGATAAAAAAATTAACGTTAAAGACATCTCAGAAATTATAGAAGAAAATTTAAAAAAATAATATGTATGTTTCTTATAATGAACTAAATGAAAAAGCAAGATGTTGGGTCTTCATAACTGACAAACCTATTATTGAAAATAAATATATAGTTACAGAATTTTTGAAGAATTTATGTCAAAAATGGGTTTCTCATGGGAAAGATGTTGTCTCCTCATTTCAACTATACAAAGAGAATTTCATTATTCTCTTTGCTGAGGATGAAATTAGTGGTTGTTCTATTGACAGCTCAAGCGCTTTATTAAGAGAAAGTTTAAATCAACTTAAAATTGATATACAGCCTAATTCTAAAATTGGTATCTTTATCGATGAAAATATTGAATTTAAAGACAAATCAACTTTAATTAAACTTATTTCTAATAGAGAGTTAAGTGTAGAAAATAAAATGGTAAACACGACCGTAAAAAACAAAGGAGAATTTGATAAAAATTGGATTTTAAATATAAATAAATCTTGGTTAGTTAATTTTATTAAATGATAAAGCATAAAATTATAATTTTTGCATTGGTTATTTTGAGCTTTAGCTCTTGCATAACAACAAAAACTGCTATTAAAGACTTTAATAATGCTGAATATTATGATGCATCAATAAAATTTGAAAAGATAATAAAAGATGGGGACTCCGAAAACAGTTTTCTATTAGCTGAATCTTTAAGAAAATCTAACAGACTATGGCAGGCTGAGAAGCATTATAATGATGCCATAAAATTTGGTATTAGAGATGAGATGGCTTATTACTATTTGACGTTATCATTAAAAGGAAATAGTAATTATGATGCTGCTGATTCTTTAATTTCAAATTATCTTTCTAAAGGAAAAGATGAAGCTGTAATAAACTTAATGAGAAGAGAATCCCTTCACATTAAAAACCTTAGACTTTATCCAGATACTAGTTATTATAAGGTAAAAAACTTAAAAGCTTTAAATACTAGTTATGCTGAGTACTCTCCTGCATTCTCAAATGAAAAATTATATTTTGTTTCTAATAGACAATCTGAAAAAATATATAGTGGAACCGGAACTCCTTTTACAGATTTATACGAAATAAAGAGTAAGGGTGCTAATGTTGATATTAACTCCTTAAAAAAACTGGGGGAAAATATTAATAATGAGAAGGTCAATGAGGGATCAATTACTTTTTCTGGAGATGGGATGTATATGATTTTTGCTAAAGGTAATAATGGAAAAAGCAATGGAAGAAATAATGTAGACCTTTATTATTCTAGATACAGAAGAAGCGGATGGACTAACCCGAGACTATTAAATGTAAACACTTCAAGAAGCTGGGACTCTACGCCTTATTTATCTAAAGATGGAAAAACACTTTATTTTGCATCAAATAGATCAAAAGGATATGGTGGTACTGATATTTACAAAGCTAATGTAAATAGAAGGGGTAGGTGGATTAATATTCAAAATTTAGGCCCTGAAATAAACACTCCTGGAAATGAGTTGTTTCCATCTGTAACTGAAGATGGTAGGTTATATTTTTCTTCAGATAACCACGAGGGGTTTGGTGGACTAGATATTTTTGTTGCTTCCAGAAAATCTGGTAAAGTTACCATATCAAATCCTGGTAAACCTCTAAACTCAAGAGGTGATGACTTTGGAGTGAACCCATATAACGCCACAAGAGGGTTTTTCACTTCAAATAGAGACGGCGGCTATGGGGATGATGATATATACACATTTGTAAATGATGACCCAAATTTAAAAATTGTTAATTATATACTTAAAGGGACAACCTTGACACCTAAGAGTGAAAATAAAGAATTAAGTGTTTTGGGAAATAGTAGTGTTAAGCTTTTAGATAAAGATGAAAATATAATTCAAGAAACATTTACAGATGAGAAAGGAAAATTTGAGTTCACAGTATACTCAGATGAAGATTATATATTGATAGGAGAAAAAGAAAATTATTTTAGCACAAGAGGTGACTTTAGTACCATAGGAAAAGAAGTAGACAGAACCAAACTAAAAGAATTTATAACTAATGTGGAATTTGAGAAAAACTTAGTGTTAGACAAAATAGTAGTAAATAAATCTATTGTATTAGATAATATTTACTATGACCTAAACAAAGCAGATATAAGAGAAGATGCTGCTTTAGAGCTTGATAAACTTGTAGTTATTTTAAATGATAATCCTAATATAACCGTAGAATTAAGCTCTCATACTGATGATCGATCTACAGTAGATTATAATCAAGATCTGTCTCAAAGAAGAGCAGAATCTGCAGTTTCTTATATTATTAGTAAAGGAATTAGTGAAAAAAGAATGACTGCTAAAGGATATGGGGAATCTCAACTTATTATTCCAAACGCCAAAACTGAAGAGGAACATCAAATAAATAGAAGAACTGAATTTAAAGTTACAAGCTATGAATTTGTTGAAAACTCAGAAGATGTCGACTCAGAAGAAAAGTTTTTTAATAACAATTAAAGTTAAATGTCTAGAAGATATTTAGATAGGGGTGTCTCTTCAAAAAAAGAAGATGTACACAAGGCAATAAAAAATCAAGATAAAGGAATATTTCAAAACACTTTTTGCAAAGTTGTTCCGGATATAATATCTGGAGATCCTGATTATTCAAATGTAATGCACGCAGATGGGGCAGGAACTAAATCTGCCTTAGCTTATTTATATTGGAAAGAGACGGGTGATATAAGTGTATGGAAAGGAATAGCTCAAGATGCATTAATAATGAATATAGATGATTTAGTCTGTGTCGGAATCACAGATAATATTGTTATGTCATCAACAATAGGAAGAAATAAACATTTAATTCCTGGAGAAGTTATTTCAGAAATTATTCAAGGAAATACAGAGATTATTCAAACTTTAAATGATAATGGTATAAAGGTTGTATCGTCTGGAGGGGAAACGGCAGATGTAGGTGATATAACTAAAACAATTATAGTAGACAGTACAGTTTTTGCAAGAGAGAGAAGAAAGAATATTATAGAATGCAAAATTAAAAGTGGGGATGTTATTGTTGGTCTCAGTTCATATGGAAAATCAAAATATGAGAAGAGCTATAACAGCGGGATAGGAAGTAATGGCTTAACCTCCGCAAGACACGATATTCTTGATAAAATCTATGCAAAAAAATATCCAGAAACTTACTGTAATAAAACTAAAAATGATCTAATCTATTGTGGTAAAAATTTATTAACAGATAAATGTAAAACACATGAAAATATTGGAAAATTATTACTATCCCCTACCAGAACCTATTCTCCAATAATAAAAAAGATATTATCTAACTGTGTAAATAAAATATCAGGTATAATTCATTGCACAGGAGGTGGGCAGACAAAAGTTCTTCATTTTGTTAATAATAAAAGAATAATAAAGAATAATCTATTTCAAATACCTGAGGTATTTGAGATAATTCATAGGGACACCGAAAGTTCACTTAAAGAAATGTATGAAGTTTTTAATATGGGACATAGAATGGAAATTTATTGTGAACCGACAATTGCAGATGAAATAATAGATATCTCCAAAGGGTTTAATATAGACGCTAAAATTATAGGTTTAGTAGAAGATTCTTCAACAAATGAATTAATAATTGAATCTAAAGAAGGAATAATTAATTATTAAACTCGTATAACCGCTTAAACAAATATCTTATATTTTAATGAAAAATAATAAAGAAACTATTAAAAAACTTAAACATATAGTTGGGGACAAATATATTCTTACAGCTAAATGGAGTAAAGTTCCTTACTCTGAAGGGTGGCGCTATGGTTCAGGAAAGGCATTTGCTGTTGTTAAACCAGGAACCCTTCTTGAAATTTGGGATATTTTAAAAGTTTGTGTTGATAATAATATAATAGTAATAATGCAGGCAGCTAATACCGGGCTAACAGGAGGATCCACACCTTACGGTAATGACTATGATCGTCCGGTTATTATTATAAATACCTTAAGGATAAAAGACATTCATATTATTAACGAAGGGAGACAGATAATAGGGCTCTCTGGAAGTACTTTGTACGGTTTAGAAAGAAAATTAAAACCATTTGATAGAGAGCCTCACTCAATTATAGGCTCTACCTCTATTGGTGCTTCAATCATTGGTGGGATTTGTAATAATTCCGGAGGATCTTTGGTTAAAAGAGGACCTGCATATACTCAATTAGCATTATATGCTAAAGTTAATAAGAATGGAAAATTGGAATTGGTTAATGATTTAGGTATTAATTTAGGGTCAAAACCTGAGGAGATTTTAAACAACTTACAAAATGTCAATTATAAAAAGTCTGATATTGTAAACTCAGACAAACTAGCATCTGATGACAAATATTCAGAAATAGTCAGACAAATTAACTCAAAAACTCCGGCAAGATTTAATGCTGATAAAAGGTTATTATATGGCGCTTCAGGAAGTGCCGGAAAGATTATTGTTTTTGCAGTGAGGCTAGACACTTACCCTAAGCCTAAAAAAAGTAGAGTCTTCTATGTCGGATCTAACAAACCTAATACCTTTTGGAAGATAAGAAGAGATATTCTTTCAAAATTCAAAACGCTTCCAACATTAGGTGATTACCTTCATAGAGACTGTTATGATGCAGCAAAAAAATATAGTAAAGACAATTTTATTGTTATTGAAAAGTTAGGGACAGATTTCCTTCCAACTCTTTTTGAATTAAAGAGAGGTGTAGATATACTCGCTAGCAAAATAAGTTTTTTACCAGATAAGTTTTCTGATAGATTAATGCAGTTTTTAAGTTTTTTTTGGCCAAACCATCTTCCAAAAAGAATGGAAGACTATAGAAACAAATATGAACATCACTGGATAATAGAAATGTCAGATGAGGGAATAGAAGAAGCAAAAAATTACTTTAAAAATTTTTTTGATAAGAATGAGGGTGATTTTTTCGAGTGTACTGATAAAGAAGGCAAAAAAGCACTATTACATAGATATGTGTCTGCAAGTGCTATTGGAAGGTATCATGCTCTAAACTCTAAAAATCATGGAGAAATGATGTCTTTAGATGTAGCGTTTCCAAGAAATGAGAAAGATTGGTTTGAAAAGTTGCCTGAAGATATAAATGAAATGTTTGAAATGAAACTTTACTATGGTCACCTATTTTGCCATGTTTTACATCAAAATTATATTCTAAAAAAAGGCACTAATGCAAATAAAATTAAAAACAAGCTTCTAAAAACATATGATGATAGGGGTGCGGAGTACCCTTCTGAACATAACGTAGGCCACGAGTATTCTGCAAAACCAATTTTATCAAATTTTTATAAAAAATTAGACCCTACGAATAGTTTTAATCCAGGTATTGGAAAAACCAGCAAGAAAAAAAATTGGGATTAAGATTAAATTTACTCGTTCTTTATAGCAGACCTGCTAAATCACAATCTATATTATTAAGTTCATATAATAAATTTAAATTTTGATAATATAATTGTTTTCTTATCTTTGCCACACAAAAAAAACGAAATGATTAGAGTTTCAATAAAAGAAAACGAAGATATAAACAGAGCACTTAAAAGGTTCAAAAAAAAATTTGAAAAGGCTCAGGTTATTAAAGATTATAGAAGCAACGCATTCTATACAAAAAAATCAGTAATGCTCAGAGAAGAAAAGTTAAGAGCTAGTTACGTTCAAAAATTAAAGTCAAAAGAATTATAATTTTTATTATCTTTCATTAAATAATATTAATGAAAGATGCATTCCTTAAATATCTATCATTTGAAAAGAGACTGAGTCCACATACAATTACAAGTTATAGTAATGACCTTGACCAGTTCCTGCTTTTTTATAAAAACTACTCATATAATGATAATATAAAAAAAGTTGACAGAAGGGCCATAAGGTCATGGGTTGTTGAGCTTTCTTTAAAAGACTTATCTCCAAGATCAATAAATAGAAAGCTTGCTACACTAAAATCTTTTTTTAAATATCTAATTAAAAGAAGCTTAATAAGATCAAACCCTACATCTGGAATTAACTCTCTCAAAACAAATCAAGAAATACCTCAATTTATTAAGGAGAAAGACATGATTTATCTGTTTGATAATCTAGAACTAGAAGGTGGGTTTAAAGGGATTAGGGATTTATTAATATTGGAATTATTATACGGAACAGGGATCAGAATATCTGAGCTGATTAATCTAAAATTGTCAGACATTAATTTTATAAAAAAAGAAATTAAAGTGTTAGGAAAAAGAAATAAGGAGAGGATTATACCCCTGCACAATAAGTCAATTGAACAAATTAAGAAATTTAATAGAACAAAAGAAGAGCTTTCTATAGAGACGTCAGAATTAATTTGTACTGAAAAAGGAGGAAAAGCATACCCAATGTTAATTTCTAGAGCTGTAAAAAAACATCTTTCTTCATTAATAAATAGTAAAAAATATAATCCACATTTATTAAGACATACCTTTGCTACCCATATTCTAAATAAAGGAGGTGATCTAAATTCAATTAAAGACCTATTAGGGCATAAGAGTTTAGCGGCAACACAAATCTATACCCATAATTCAATTGAAAAACTTAAAGAAACATTTAAAAAATCACACCCTAGGGCTTAAGAAAACTCTCTACAGAATTAATAAAATCTTTTGAATTTTCAGCATGTACCCAATGTCCTGAATTTGGGATTTCATTTATTTTATAATTTAAAAAACTGTCTTTTAGCTTATCTATATCTTCATTATTAATATAATCTGATTTTGCACCTTTTAAGAAAAGCACTTCATTTTTAATAGGTGATTTCAATAATATTTCTGATGATATAGATGAGATTGAATTAAGTAACAAATTAATATTAGGAGCCCAACCAAAATAATCTCCTTTCCTCTTCAAATTTTTAAGGATAAAATTTCTCTCGGCTTCATTAGGTATGAATTTTTTTGATATCTCATCAGCATGAGATCTTGAGGTTATTTTTGTTTCTTTTAATTCATTAATTGCAAGAAATATATGATCAAATCTTTGTGAGGAATATTCTTTATTTGTTATATCTACAACTATGAGTTTATCTATGTTTTTGTGAAATAGATCTGCATATTTCATACCTACCTTACCTCCCATTGAGTGCCCAATTATTGAAATGTTTTTAAGGGAATTCCTCTCAAAAAAAAAATGAAGCTGTTCTGCTATTCTTTTATAAGAAAACTTAGAAGTATGAGATGATTTACCATGATCAGGAAGGTCTAGTATTATTATTTTAAAATTTTCTGAAAGGGATTTTGATATTGAAACCCAATTATCTAGAGAACCTAATAAACCATGTAATATTACAACTGGCTTACCTTCTCCATAAGATTTAAAATTTATTTCCATTATTATTTTAACTGTTCGAGATACAGTTTAATTGTTTTTTCTAAACCATATGATAATGAATCACATATTAGAGCGTGACCTATTGATACCTCATATAAATTAGGAATAGATTTTTTAAAAAAACTTAAATTTTCTAAGTCAAGGTCATGTCCAGCATTTATTTCAATTCCATTTTTATAAGCATAATCTGAAACTGAGACATATTTATCAATTATGGCAACATTATTACTAAATGAATCAGCATATGTTCCTGTGTATAACTCTATTCTATCAACACCATAGTCTAAAGCAAAATTAACCATAGAAATAGAAGGGTCAATAAACAAAGAAACTTTTGAACCTAGTTTTTTAATAGATTTTACTATCGTCTTTAAATCAAAATTTAAATCAGACTCTTTCCATCCCCTATTTGATGTTATTACATCTGGAGCATCAGGAACCAATGTCACTTGTTCTGGCTTAATATCATTAATTATTTTTAAAAATCTTTTGTCTGGGTACCCCTCTATATTATAATCCGTTTTAACTATTTGTGAAATTTCATATACATCATTTAATGTTATATGTCTTTCATCATTTCTTGGGTGAACAGTTATTCCATCAGCCCCAAATGATTCAATTTTTTTTATTAAATCTAAAATGTCTGGGTTATTACCGCCCCTTGCATTTCTTAATGTTGCTATTTTATTGACATTTACGCTTAATCGGGTCTTCATTAAATCAGTATTTAATAACTTTGTTAAAAAATGAATTTCAAAAATACAATAGATAATCAAATAAAAGAAGCTATGCTAAGCAAAAGCAAAGAAAGGTTAACCCCCCTAAGGGCGATTAAATCTGCAATCTTGCTTGAAGAAAAAAATGGAGTTTCTGACAATATAAATGAAGTTCAACTATTAATGAAACTTATAAAGCAACGCAAAGATTCTCTTACGCTTTATAAGGAACAAAATAGAGAAGATCTTGCCTCAAAAGAAGAAAGTGAAATCTTAATTATTGAAGAATTTTTACCAAAGCAGTTAAGTGACAATGAGCTTTCAGAGGAAATTGAGAAAATTATTAATGAATCAGGTGCTTCAAACATAAAAGAAATGGGCAGAGTAATGGGTATGGCAACAAAAAAACTATCAGGAAAGGCAGATAACTCAAGAATTGCTAAAACCATAAAAGAAAAGTTAAATTGAATTTGATAGATATTTTTTTTGCTTTCTTCCTTGTTTACTTTTCATATAGAGGATTCCAAAAAGGTTTTATGATAAGCCTAATAAGTTTTCTTTCTATTTTTTTAAGTATTATTATTTCACTTAATTATTCTTATTTCGTTTCTAATATATTATTAAATTTTCTTCCAAATTCTGAAAAGTTATTGTTAGGCTTTGTTTCAATAATTATTACATTTTTTATTTCCTCTTTCATTATAAACAAAATATCAAAAGGATTGAAATATATTTTAGATATGACTTTAATTGGAATGATTGATGATATAACTGGAGCTTTTTTTGGTCTGTTGACTACCTCATTAATAATAAGTTTTATGATTAATATTTTTCAATATTTTGACATAACTATATTTGAAGAAGAAATAAAAAAATCTATTATTAGTTACTATTTATTAGACTTTGCCCCTAATACATTTGCTTATTTTATTGACTTTTTCCCCTCTCTTGAATTTATAGTTGAAGGAAAAACAGAAAAAACAATAGTATAAATGATTGATAATAAAACTTATATTGAGAAAGGGAAAGGAGAACCGATAATCCTTCTACACGGATTATTTGGAGCTTTAAGTAATTGGAAAAGTGTAATTTCAACCTTTTCTAAAACTCACAGGATAATTATTCCTAAAATTCCATTGACAGAAGTTAATGTAAAAGAGGCAAACCTAGAGTCATTAACAGATTACGTTAAAAAGTTTATAAATAAAATGAAACTTAATAATTTCATACTTATAGGAAATTCACTAGGGGGACATATAGCTTTAATTTATTCTTTACTTAATCCAAAAAAAGTCAAAAAATTAATTCTTACAGGAAGTTCTGGCCTCTATGAGAATTCCTTTGGAGGTTCTTTCCCTAAAAGAGGTGATTATAATTATATTAATGACAGGGTAAATCACACTTTTTATAATCCAGACATTTTGACCAAAAAATATATTGATGAAATTTTTAGCACTTTGAATGATAACGCAAAATGTTTAAATATAATTACTATTGCAAGGTCAGCCCAAAGAAATAATTTGGCTAAAAAGCTTTATAAAATAAAGTGTCCAACTCTATTAGTTTGGGGGTTAAATGATACCATAACTCCGCCCTCAGTGGCACACCAGTTCAACAAATTAATACCTAAATCTAAATTAGTTTTTATAGATAAGTGCTGCCATGCTCCCATGATGGAAAATCCTCTAAAATTTAACAAACTAATAAAACCTTTTATATATTCTTAATTATGAAAGTTGGTATAAACGGAATAAATATTAGAGGTGAGAAAAAGAAAATACTAAAATCATTTATTGAATTTTTAGAAAGTAAAAATTTCACTATTTATTTTTCAATAGAACTGGATAAATGTTTTTCAAAATCTAATTACAAAACCTATAACCAAAAAAATATAAAAAATCTTAATTTTATTATAAGCCTAGGAGGTGATGGAACTCTTTTAAATACAGTTAATCATGTAGGTAAATCCAACACAAAAATTCTAGGTGTAAACATTGGTAAATTAGGGTTTTTATCTTTTGATGTTCACGATGTTTTTGAAAAAATAATAGACGATATTATTAATAATAACTACACATTAGAGAAAAGATCTCTCGTTACATTAAAAAACCATAGTAATAAAATTGATAAAAACTTTGCTTTAAATGAAATTTCATTGATTAAAAAGGACTCATCGTCAATGATAAAAATCCAATGCTATATTGATAATAAATTTATATGTACATACTGGTCAGACGGATTAATTATTTCTACCCCTACTGGGTCTACCGGATACTCCCTTTCTTGCGGAGGACCTATTTTAACCCCTAATAACAAAAACCTTCTAATTACACCGATAAGCCCTCATAATTTAGGCCTTAGGAGTTTAATAATTTCTGATGAATCAAAAATAAAATTGAAAATTGAAAATCAAAAATATAATTTTCTTGTATCCATGGACTCTAGATCATATACATTTAAGGGAGAGCAAGAGTTTTTAGTTGAAAAATCAAAATTTTATGTAAATCTTATCCATCCAAATAATTATGATTTTTTTGAAACATTAAGAAAAAAACTTAATTGGGGATTTGACCTTAGAAATTAATACAATAATTACAATTATTTCGTTAATGTCTTATGATTAAATATACTATTAACATAATATTTCTATTAAGCTCTACAATTAATTGTTATTCGCAATTTCTAGAACCAGGAGTCAGTGTTGGATTAAATAGCTATTCTGGTGATCTAAAAAGAGGATATTCTCCTTTTCCTGGACAAATGGGACTTGAGGTTTTCAATAGATTTAATATCAGCTCACATCAAACTTTTAAAGTGTCTTACAAAAGAGGTTCTATAGGTGGAAAAGAAATAATAAATGATGCACTTTCTTTAAATAGGGATATGTGGTTTAAATCTAAGGTTTCAGAAATTTCTGGTAAAATAGAATATAATTTTTTAGACTATTTTGATGAAGTTACCAGACACAATTTTACACCATATCTCTTTTTTGGTCTAGGAGCCACTATTTTAAAAAATATTAAAGAAAGAGATAAAATAATAAACAGTAAAGAGTTATTTGTAAATATTCCATTTGGCTTAGGATTCAAATATTTGATAAACAGACAATTTTCAATAGCATTTGAGCTAGAAATAAAAAAAACATTTAATGATAATCTAGATTATATTTCTGGTGCAAACACAAAAAATATTAATCAAGTGACAGGATTAAATTTTAACAATAGTATTAAAAACTATCAATACGGTAGTGGAAATGATAATGATTTCTATTATTTCACAGGAATTAGTATTAGCTATATTTTTTATAGAATTCCTTGCCCTAAGAATTCAGCTCCTTACAATAGTATCTATTAACTTTGAGTTATGAAGAAAGAAGAAAGCAAGCCTAAACATATTGCAATTGTGATGGATGGTAATGGGAGATGGGCAAAAAAAAGAGGTGAATCGAGAATTGAAGGACATAGAAAAGCAAAAAAAAGTGTTAGGGAGAGTATAGAATTCTGTGTTGAAAATAAAATTGATTACTTAAGTTTGTTTGCGTTTTCTACTGAAAACTGGAATAGACCTCGTCTTGAAGTAAAGGCATTAATGAACCTTCTTCATGTTGTAATTAAAGATGAATTATTGAATCTAATACAGCAAAATATTAAACTAAAAGTAATTGGTAACTTGCAAGAACTACCTGAAAAAACTAGAAAAAGTTTGAAAGAAGCAATCTCGGATACTGAAAATAATGATGGTTTAACTCTTATTCTGGCAATAAATTACTCAGGGAAATGGGATATTATTAATGCAACAAAAAAAATTATAGAAAATAATCCAAAAGGAGATTTAGCTAATTTTAACGAAAAATATTTTGAAAAAAATTTATCAACAAGTAATATTCCAGATCCAGAATTAATTATAAGAACTAGTGGAGAACAAAGAATTAGTAATTTTTACTTATGGCAAAGCGCTTATTCAGAATTATATTTCACTAATATTTTATGGCCGGATTTTAGTAAAAAAGAATTAAATAATGCTATTTTCGAGTTTAAAAAAAGAAATAGAAGGTTTGGTTCAGTTTAAAAATATGAAAAAATTAATATTCTTATGTTTGTTTTTATTTGTTTTTGTCTTAGAATCGATAAGTCAGATAAGGTATGACCTTAATAATGAACAACAAATAGCTATTAGTTATACCAATCCTAAAACATATGAAGTTGCAGAGATTGAGGTAATTGGAGAAAAATATTTAGATGAGATAGCATTAAAATCATTATCTGGAATCAAAGTGGGAGATAATATATCTATCCCTGGAGAAGCTATTTCAGGAGCAATAAAAAAACTATGGAAACAGGGCATTATTGGTGACATTAAAATTTTAGTTAATAAAATTGAAGACGATAAAATCTTCTTAAAAATTGTGCTGAAAGAAAGACCAAGACTAAGCACTTTTGAAATAAATGGAATTGGGAAAACACAAAAATCAGAATTATCAGAAAAAATAAATTTAATTAGAGGAAGAATAGTTACAGATGCAATAATTAAAAACACACAAAATACCGTTGAAAATTATTTTAAAAAGAAAGGTTTCTTTAATGTAGATGTTATAATAAATCAAGAAGTTGATACAGTTGTTGCAAACAGCATTAAGTTAGGAATTGACGTTACAAAAAACAAAAAAGTCAAAATCAGTAATGTCTCATTTGAAGGAAACTCTTATTTTTCTGATGCTAAATTAAAAGGAAAATTAAAAAAATCTGGTGAAAGAGTAAGGGTAACTTTATTCAAAGAAATTTTTAATAAATCTATTAATTTATTAAAACCTAAAATACTATTTGGAGATAAAAAGGGTATAGATAAAAATGAGTTAATAAATTTTATAACAGATAATGCTAAAGTTAATTTTTTAAAATCTAGTAAGTATATATTATCAGAATTTGAAAATGATAAAGATAATCTTATTGGGTTTTATCAGTCAAAAGGATATAGAGACATAAAAATTCTTGGGGAGGAAGTGTCAAGATATGGTGACTATGTAGACTTAAACATCAAGGTTAATCCAGGAAATCAATATTATTTTAGAAATATTAAATGGACTGGAAATTATATTTATGAAGAAGACATATTAAATGAAGTTTTAGGTATTTCAAAGGGGGATGTCTACGATACAGAAACTCTAGAGAAGAAAATAACTTATAATCCAAAGGGTTCTGATGTTTCATCTTTATATCAAGACAATGGTTATCTTTTCTCTAACATTCAACCAATTGAAATAGGTATATTGGGTGACTCTGTTGATGTAGAAATGAGAATTTATGAGGGAGCACAAGCGACAATAAATAAAATTTTTATTAAAGGAAACGACAGGACAAGTGATCATGTTATTAGGAGAGAGTTAAGAACAATTCCAGGACAAAAATATAATAGGTCAGAGCTAATCAGAACTCAAAGAGAATTATCACAACTTGGATACTTTGATCCTGAAAGTATTAATCCAATTCCTATACCAAATCCCCAAAACGAAACCGTAGACATAACTTGGGAGCTAGCAGAGAAACCCAGTGATCAGGTAGAACTATCTGGGGGTTGGGGTGGATACTTTGGATTTGTTGGAACAGTAGGGTTGAGTTTCAGTAACTTCTCTGTTAAGAACATAAAAGATTTTAGTAAATGGAGGCCTTTACCTGTAGGTGACGGACAAAAACTATCAGTGAGAGTCCAGGCTAATGGGAGGCAGTTTCAAACATATTCATTTACATTTTCTGAGCCATGGTTAGGAGGAAGAAAGCCAAATAATTTTAGTATAAATTATAGTTACTCTGTAAATAGAATGCTTGATTTCTTTGGTACAGGGATGGGTGGTTATAATCCATATGGTGGATACGGTGGTGGATTAGGTGGATACGGTGGTGGATTAGGTGGATACGGTGGTGGATATGGTGGATATGGTGGATATGGTGGATATGGTGGATATGGTGGATATGGTGGATAT
>CAZGPH010000026.1:0-16761 GCA_964527965.1 uncultured Marinoscillum sp. | reverse complement strand
AGTATAGAAGTCAATGCCCAATAGGTATATTCTGTGATTTGACAGGAGTAGTTACAGGTTTTATCATCATAAGTATACCAGGCACTAGATGGGTATGAATTAGGAACATTTTTAAAATATCCTCCTCTGGATTCATCCATTGCCTTTGCTATTTCCGAATTTTTATCTTCACCAAATTTATTAGGATACACTTCAGCATAACCATGTTGTGTAATGAGGTGCAGTATTTCTTCGAGAGAAGCATCAAATCTAGGATTCCCATTAATTATTGATACCTCGTCATCATATAATTCTAAAAAAGCTGAATTTCCAATAGGTAACCTTATTGCATCACTTGATTCTTCTTCATTCATAGCCATTAATAACCAAGCTTTTTTATCAATTAACCTATTTACTATTCTTTGATTATCAGCAGTTCCATCTTCATCATTATCCAAATATTCAGCCAATATAGATGCAGCATGAAGTACTTTCTCATTTTCTACATTTTCAGTAGCATAAATTTTAATGCCAAATACCTCTGCTGTTTTACAGAAGTATTTAAAGTAGTTCCTATCGGATTCACTTACTCCAGTTATTTTAATATATTCTGTTCCGTATTCTAAATCCAAACAATTTTCATAATTATCTTGGCATGAAAAACATAAAAAAAGTATAAATAAGTGTAAGTTTCTCATATTAATTAAAAAGTCTTTTTCTTTTATTGTACTTTATTTGAGAATTATAGTATTGGGATGACTTGTCATTTGATCCAAGTCTTTTAATATCAAAAAACTCAGGAATTTCTTTATTTTCTAACACCACATCTTTTACTAATTCACCTAAACCTGGACCTAATTTAAAACCATGACCTGAGCTTCCCGCAAGAACTAAAACGTCATTGTTTTTTTTATGCCAATTAACTATAAAATTACCGTCTAGGCTGTTTTCATATTGACAAACTCTAGTCTCTGAGATAGGTAGTCCTTTAAGCTTTGGGAATCTATGATATAAATAAGATTTTGTCCTTTTTACTAGATCTGGTAGAGGTATTCTATCAGAAGTATCAGGATCAAATAGAGTTGATCTCTCATCATATGCAATCTTGAAACCCTTATTTAGATGGAAAGGAATTCCGTAATATGATGGATTATTTTCATTTAAATCTAGCCAGCAAGGCATCGAATTCAAATCAAATTCTATTGCTTTATTATTGGGCACAGAAAAATAATATACTTCTTGTCTGGAAACATATGTGCTTTTCCCAAGCATTTCTGGTAAAAGTTTTCTTCCCCAAGGCCCACATGCAATTATATATTTGTCTGCATTAATTTTTTTATTATTAAAATATATATGGTTTTTATCTAGGTTGCTCTCATTAATTTCAACTTCTCCAATATAAATTTTGCCACCATTTGCTTTAAAGTTTCTTACTACACTTTTACAACATCTGCTTGCAAATAAAGCACCTGCTTTTTTTTCAAAATAAATTTCATTTATATCATCTAAATTAATGTGAGGATATTTTTTGATAACTTCATTTTTTGATAGGCTTGACATTGAGTGGCCACAACTTTCTATATGTTTAGAAGAATTTTTTATGTAGTTACTATCATCCTGGCTAACAAGCCAGAGCATTCCACACTCATGGTAAAGTTTTCGGTCACTTTTATTTGAAAGTTCCTCCCAAAATTGAAATGAATTATTAGTTAGTTCAGTATATATTTTATCTTCACCATAAGCTAACCTAATAATCCTAGAGGCACCACCAGAACCTGATCTTGAATTTCCCGCTCCCCACATATCATATAGATCGACATCTAATCCCTCTTTCTGGAGGTGATATGCTGTACATGCTCCCCATATTCCAGAACCAATAACTGCTACTTTCATTTTCTAATTTTATTTAAAAATAGTTTCTATAAATATAGATTTATTATTTTTAACTGTGAGAAAAATATTTATAAATCAAGGGTATATAGGAATCATACTTTTTGTAATATTTAATATAATAGCAATGGTTTATTATCCTGGTGGGACAATTATTGATTCTACTACTGAGGGGTATCTGTTTTTCTATAATTTTTTCAGCAACCTTGGAGAGTGGACAGCAAAAAACGGTCAGTCTAATGTTTTATCTGCTTACTTGTTTAACTCCTCAATGCTTATTCTAGCACTTTCATATTCTCTGTTTTATATTTCTTTTTTAAGAATGCAATTACAGTTGGGGGATAATTCAATTTTAAGTTTTCTGCTTATTACAAGTATTATTATATCACTTACTGGATTTGTATTTGTTGCCATATTTTCCTCTGATCCAGAAACTTTTGATATTCACATACTCTTTGTTAAAATTGGATTTTATTCACTATTTGCTCACTGTATATTTCAATATCTATTTATTAAATCTATTGATGCTTTCAGTAAATTAATTACTTCAGTAACCTTAATATTTGTTGTCCTGTTATTTTTATTTATTCTAGTGATGGAATTTGGTCCAAGTCCCTTTGAAAATAACCATTCACTATTTATACAAGTAACTTCTCAAAAAATAATAGTGACTAGTATTTTAATATACTTTTTTTTCCAAGTAAGAGAAGCTAGATCCTTTAACTAATCTTTTTTTTATTGATTGCTTTACTAAGTAATTTTAGTTCTTTTTCAGAAAATTTATTATTTATATAGCATGATGAATGGAATTCATCTATGAGTTTGTTTTGTAAGAAAAGATCAATATTTGAAGATCTTACACTTGAGCCAGGCATTATTGAAATTCTTTTTTCTCCTTTTTCAGCTAGTTCATTAATGAGATTTATCCCAGACTCTGCACTTTCTTTTTGACCACTAGTTAATATCCTATCAAATCCTAAATCAATAATTTTTTCCATAGACAAAAAAGGATCCCGAGTCAAATCAAATGCCATATGAAAAGTTAAAGACATCCCTCTGGATTCTTTTACTAGTCTCTTACAGTTGACGTAATCTATAGCGTTACTTTTATCTAAAATACCAAGAACAATACCTTTACAACCAATATCTCTACAGTATTTTACTGAGTCAATCATTTCATTTAATTCCTTTCTATTATAGATAAAGTTTCCAGGTCTTGTTCTAATTATTGGATGAATAGGTATATTTTTAGATGTAGCATATTCTATATCTGAATATGGGGGAGTAATACCTCCAACTTCTTTCTTTACACATAACTCCACTCTCGAAACTTTGTGTTTAATAATTTTATTAAAATCGGTTAGATTAAAGCTGCAGACTTCTAATTTTCTTGTCAATTTTGCTTTTTATATTTAGTATAAAAAACTTTCATATAGAATTTATCTTTATTTACGATCATTTTCTCAAATGTGTTTGGAGAACTTGGGAATGCAATAAGTTTATCTGCAGTAAGGTTTTGCATAGCTATCTCTTGAAAAAACACTGTAGACTCACCCTTGTATGAATATGATATAATACTATCAAAAACATGTTCAGCCGGATCAGAATCAGTAGAATAATAAGCATTATCTCTCATTATGACATTTTCTTCAGGATTAGAAATTATTCCTACAGGGTCAAGTTTATTATTTCTTGCTATATAATATATTGCTTTTGAAGGAGGAGATAAATTATTTAATTTATCTAGCGGTCCTGTAACTATCTCAACTTTATTCAAGACAATGTTTTCTGCAGTATCTAAAAAGTTATTATAATTTCCTAAATCTATAATTGGATAAATTCCAGACGCTGATTGCCAATAAATTTTATCGTCTAGATTAAAGTTTTCATTTTTGTCTAAATTATCAATAATTGATAAATCTGTACTTGACCTGTCTATCTCGTAGTAACTGTAATGTTTTGTTAAAGGAGAATTAAATCTAAAAACATATTGGAGTGAATCATCTGCAGGGCTGTTTGCATTTCCCTCTTCAGGGTTATTAAAGTAAAGAACAAGTTTAGAATCCTCGTCTTCTAGATCAAAGCTAACAATTTGTTTATTATTTTCTCCTGGCACAAAAGCTATTCCTCTAAGCTGATCGAGTAATTCGAAATCGGTAACTTCATCTATAATTCTTCCCAAAATAAATTTTCCGTATTTATCAGTTATTGGTATGGTAAGAAAAGTGTCTGTATTCAACACTGTGAATCTTGTAAATCCAATTATACCTTTAGGCGGGCTAATTTCTGTGTATCTTGAAGAGGTGTACAACCCTGAAGAAAATAATGTATCTTCAATCTGAGTTATGGTCATTTCTTGTTCTTCAAAAGTTTCTTCTCCATAAACTTTAGATAATTTTAAATATAAAACAGCAGAGTCTAGTTGAGAGGATGAATTTGGAAGATAATAATTTTCTGAAACTTGACCAGGTTGAGGCAAAACATCTGACCCCTCTTGGAAAATAAATTGAGAATAAGCTATTGATTTTATGTTCCCAAAAATTGGATCATTATACTTTCCAAAGTATAGATCTCCATCGTCAGTCCTTACGCTGTCTAGATAAATATTTGATGCACCTAAGGGTATTTCAAGATAATGAACTTTTATTTTTTCTTTTTGATTTGATAATAATTCATCTATACCTATCTCACTTGTTTCATCGCAGTTATATAGGAAAAGAGATAAAATTATTAATAGTCTACTTGAGAATTTCATTATATAATTTATAATGTGATCCAACGGATTTTTCATCATCATCAATAGAGTGTATTTTCTTTTTTGGAGATATCTCACTTATTGTTTTTTCAACATTTTTACTTAATTCTTCTTTAGGTCTTATAACTGCTTCAGAATATTCAGAAGCTATTTTAATTAGTCCACTATAGTCTAATGACTCAAGAGGTTTAAGCATTTTCTCATTTAATTCTTCCTCATCTTCAAGTACCTTCTCAATCATTTTTTTATCCAGTTTGTCTTTAAACTCATTTTTATAAATTGAGTATATGCACTTGGTATTTTCAAAGATGTGTTGTTCTGAATAAATTGTTTTTATAAATAACGGAACCAATGAACTCATCCAGTCATTACAGTGAATGATATCTGGTGACCACCCTAATTTGATAACTGTCTCTAGAACTCCTTTGCAGAAGAACAGACATCTCTCGTCATTATCTTTATGAAATTTTCCGCTCTTATTTTTAAAAACTGTTTTTCTTTTGAAGTAATCTTCGTTGTCAATAAAATAAACTTGGAGTTTTGCGGCGGGGATAGAAGCAACTTTTATAATAAGTGGTCTGTCATCATCTCCGATTGGTATATTCATTCCAGATAATCTAACCACCTCATGGAGTCTATTTTTTCTTTCATTTATTAAACCAAACCTTGGGACTAAAATTCTAATTTCAACACCTTTCTCTTGCATTTCTTGTGGGAGCTTTCTAACTATTTCAGATACATAAGTATCGTTAAGAAACGGTTTGATTTCTGAAGCAACATAAAGCACTCTAAAATTTTTAGCCATTATTTCGGTGAATAGTAATTATTAAATGAACTACAAATTTAAATAAAATAAGTCATTTTTCAATTTTATGATTTAATCATTAATAATTTTTATTTTAGGTAATCATTAAGACTTAGATTTGTTAATTAAAATGTAACGTTGAAAAAGCAAAATATTATAATAAACACTTTTCTTTCATTAGCGCTAGGTTGCTTTTTGATATATATAGTTTTTGACAAAATTGATCTAAAATCTTTTTATGCTAAACTCTCTGAGATAAATTATTCTTGGATTTATTTTTCTATGTTTATCTCAATTTTTGAACATGTCTTAAGAGGGTATAGGTGGAACCTTCTAATGAGAACTCCTAAAACTAATCTCTCAACTTATGTTACGACGAATGTAATGATTGTATCATATTTTTTTGCATTGTTCATTCCTAGGTTTAATGATTTTATAAGATGTTACTTGATTTCAAAAACTAATAATATTAAGGTTTCTACTTCATTAGGTACAGTAGTCTCTGAGAGAATATTTGACCTTATTTCTCTTTTTCTAATTTTATTAATTTTTATAGTTCTCGAGTTTGAGCTTTTCTATTCTTTTCTGAAGGAGTATGTCTTTATAAACATTACACTTAACCCAACTAATATTTTGATATTACTGTCTGCTGTAATAATTGTATTTATATTAATTAGATATTTTAGTAAGAACTCTAAAATGTTTTCAGAAAAGTTTGAAGAATTTAAGGCCGGCTTCTTTTCAGTAGGTAATATTTATAAAAATAAGGCCTTTATTGTATCTACAGTATTATTATGGGTTATCTACTTTCTAATGGGTTATGTTATTTTCTTTTCTTTCAATGAGACAAGTTCTTTAGGAATAAATGCAGGTTTTGCTGTTCTTATTGCTGGCTCAATTGGAATGATTGTACCAGTAAATGCTGGAATTGGAGCATATCATTTTTTAGTTGCTTCAATATTAATTAGTTATAATATCAATTATGAGTCTGGTTTATTTTTTGCCACTTTATTACATACTTCACAAATAATTTGTCTAGCAATTTTGGGTATTTTTAGTTCAATCATTTTATTTCTTAAGATTAGATCAAATGAAAAATAAACTGGTAACATTAAAAAACCTATCAGACCTTGTGTCTGATTTAAAACTAAGAAAATTAGATATTGTCTTTACAAATGGATGTTTTGATATAATTCATCCTGGCCATATTCATATCTTAGAAGAAGCAAAATCTTATGGTGATGTCTTGATAGTGGGATTAAATTCTAATAGCTCAGTTAAAAACTTAAAGGGTGAATCTAGACCGATAAATAGTGAGTCCGATAGAATAAAAATTTTATGTTCTATTAAACATGTGGACCATGTAATTATTTTTGATGAAGATACTCCAATAGAATTAATAGAATTAATTAAACCAAATTTCCTTGTGAAAGGTGGTGATTACAATAAATCAGAAATTGTCGGCGCAGATTTAGTTGAAAAGAACGGAGGAAGCGTAATTATTATTGACCTACTTGGCGGTTACTCTACTTCATCAATTATAGATAGATTAGAGAAATAATTTTTTTATTAGATATTAGGTTTTATCTATTTAACCTTTAGATTTGATGTCGCTTTTTATATAAATATGGATAAAAACTTTTTAGACGTAGTTAATAATAACCTCTCCGTTTCACTTAAGAAGGTTAACATCATTAATGTGAAGAGATCCTTCACAATTGATAATTATTATGATATTGATAATACGATAATCTATCCCATCTCTGGAAACTTTCGATACGGAAAGTATAAAAAAATAATATCTAATGAAGACTGTATTTTTATTCCTGCACACTCTACTGTCTCTTTATCTTTTGGCTCTAAAAGAACAAAGACACTTGCTTATGAAGATTTTATTGATAAAAAAACAAAATATATTGATGAAGATAATAACCTCAGAAAAAATTCAAATTTAGATAGATACCTAATAATTAACCTTGATGTAAAAGCCTATGACCTAGTCAATATCTTTCATACAAAGAATTTAGATTTATCTATTCTATATAAGAATTCTCGCGTGACATCTTTATTCAAGGGTATTGCTCGTGAGGTTTATTCCAACCTTCCAGGAGCTCAAAAAGTTATAGAATCTCTTTCTAATCAGTTAGTATATGAGTTAATTAGAGATATATTATCTAGACAACCTCTTTTCTCTAGCATAGAAGAAAACTTTAAGTTTTTTAACGATGAGAAGATTCTAGATCTCTTCAAGTTTATTGAAGAAAATATTGGAAAGGAATTATCAAATAAAACATTATCAGATCATCTCAATATCTCTGAGGACTATGTTGGTCAATTTTTCAAAAACAATATTGGATTTCCCCCTCAGGATTATATTGAGCACAGGAGAATGGAAAAAGCAATAAAGATGTTAAGAGAAGATTCTGAAGCGATTAAGGTCATAAGCAATGATGTTGGCTTTAGAGATACCGCATATTTTTGTAGGAGATTTAAGATGATGTTCGGTGTTCAGGCTGGTAAAATGAAGAAAAGGTTAAATGAAATTTAGCCTTTAAGTCCTTTCCTCATCTCTGATTCTATAGCCTTTTTTAATTTACCAGTTTTAAATAGTTTATATAAAACTATAAATACAATCAAGTAGAAGGCACTTATTATTCCATAACCAGAAAAGTCACTATCAAGTATAGAATTAATATATTTTGCTAAAGTTAGACTTGCAAAGCCAATCGTAAATAGAAAAATAAGGAATAGAATAAAAAATGAGATTAGCTTAGATATTATGGAAGATATCTTTTCAATTATATCTCCCTTCATATGCTCAAATCTATCTTTCAAAAATGAAGATATAGACTCAATAACTTTATCAATTTTTATCATAACTCTTAAGCAAAGTTACTTTCTTTTTTGTTAATGCTTTTAAACTATTTTTTCTTAACATTTTATTAACAAGTATCTAGTAAAAATAACATTTACATAATATTAAATTCATGGTTAGGTTTTAACTAAAAAATATTTTTGTTTTATGAGTTTAAAGAGAAATGATTTAATCGCACCGGTAATTTTGTCAGTTATTTGTTGGATAGTTTATCCATATCCTGCTGTAGCTATGTGGGCTGTTTTTTTTATGGCGTCCTATTCGGCAATTGCTAATGATAGTATACAAACAATAGGTACGTTTATTGCCTCCAATTCAGATAAGAAGTGGTATTATCTCTGGATATATATGGGTGGTATCTTTATTCTAACTGCAACTTATAGTTGGATGAATTACGATGGTGATATTAGCTATGGAAGGCTTGCTTCTAAAGGATTAAATGAAGCTCCATCAAGCTTTAGCTTTCTTCAAGTTTTTGCTCCTGTTGCATTATTAATGATGACTAGATTAAAAATGCCTGTATCAACTTCAATTCTTTTACTTAGTGCATTTGCAACTAAAGCTAGTTCTATAACTAGTATTCTCTCTAAAAGTCTTTATGGGTATTTTATAGCTTTTG
This sequence comes from uncultured Marinoscillum sp., assembly GCA_964527965.1. Taxonomy (GTDB): domain Bacteria; phylum Bacteroidota; class Bacteroidia; order Cytophagales; family MED-G16; genus MED-G16. The sequence continues at coordinate 7,838 of CAZGPH010000026.1, read as the reverse complement.
TTATTGCAATAATAGTATGGACATTAACTACCCATTTATTTGAAAAATATAAAAACTCTAAACCTTCAAGGTTATGGTTGCCATTGCAATGGATTTCTAGTGGAGCACTATGGTCTACATGGATCATGCAAGATATGGCTAATGTTGCAGTAGTACTGCCACGTTCACTTTCTTCTGATCAATTTATAGTAGTTGTTTCTTTTATCTTTTTTGGTCTTGGTTTGCTTTTTTATCTTAGAGGGGATAAAATTCAACAAATTGTCTTAGAAAAATCAGATATCATAGATGTTAGAGCTGCTACTGTTGTTGATTTTATCTATGCATGTCTTTTATATTATTTAAAAGTGCTGAGTTCAATACCTATAAGTACTACTTGGGTGTTTATAGGGTTGCTTGGAGGTAGAGAATTGGCAATTAATCTTAGAAAAAACAAGGGTAATTATAAAAAAGCTTTAAAAATGGTAGGTAAAGACACCTTATTTGCTGGTATAGGTTTAATTGTGTCTTTAATTTTAGCTTTCTCAATAAATGAAAACATGAGAAATCAGTTATTTAATTAAACTTAATCTTCTCAGGAATTATAATTGCATCAGGAAACTTTTCTTTAAACTTTTTAAATTCTTTATTCACCAAAAATCTATCATAATAGTTGCCAACTTTTACTCTGTAATTAGGTTGGGTAAATATTGTTGTCCTATAAATAATACTATCAATTTCATTTATTTTTTCTTCTGTTTCTTCAGCCATATTCCTGTCACCACCGAGGTATAACTGAATTGTAAAGCCATCAACATATTCAATATTTTGACTTTCTATTTTGATTATAGATATAACACTGTCTAAGTCTTTAGATATATCATTTATATTTTTATAATTAGTTGTATCATCTTTTTCTGAATTATCTATTAACTTGACTTCTTCTGATCTTATATATGCTAAATCTTCAAAGTATGTCCTTCCTTGATTTTTTACTTCGACTGGTTTTTGTGAGATACAATTACTTATTAATAATAGTAAACCAAAAAAAATTAATCCTCGATTATCACACATTTTTCAGAATTTATATCACCTTCTACTTTCTTAAATTTAATATCTTTTTTAACTGAACCATCAGAGTATCTTACAGAGACTCTTGAGTTCCGTCCAAAAGTTTTTTCTGATTTTATTGGTTGTGTTTTTTCAGGGTTAGAAGTTCTGTTTCCTGTTAAAAGTGATCTAGATTCTTCTTTATTTGTCTCATAATTTTCTTTTGAAGCTTTGTTCTTTGCCTCCTCAACTTGATTAGAATTTTGAACAGGAATTAAACATTTTGTCAGGAATGATATAGTTTCTTGATTAACTTTAGCAATGAATTTTTTAAATAATTCAAATCCCTCAAACTTATATATTACTAACGGATCTTTTTGTTCATAAACTGCACTCTGAACAGATTGTTTTAAATCATCCATTTCTCTAAGGTGTTCCTTCCAATTAAAGTCAATCATCCCAAGAGAAATTATTTTTTGCATTTCTTCAATTATATTTTTGCCCTCATTTTCAATTACATCATCAAGATTTACTGAGACTCCAATTTGTTTAGTTCCATCAGTGAATGGAATAAGTACATCTTTCACTACTGCTCCTCTTTCTTTCTTTATTTTTTTTATAATAGGCATGGCAGCTGAAATTATACTACTATTTTTTTTATCATAATTATCTATTACATCATTGTATAATTTTTCTGTAATGGTGGTGCTGTCATTTTTTAGAAATTCTTCTTTTGTAAGTTTACTATAGTCCAATCCTAGAATGGTTAATGTATTAAGTCTAAAGTCATCATAATTCTCAGAATCCTTAGACCCAAGAACTATATCTTCGCAAGTATCAAATAACATATTTAAAATGTCTACATCTAATCTCTCTCCATTTATTGCATTTCTTCTTTTCTTGTAGATAACTTCTCTTTGAGAATTCATTACATTATCATATTCTAATAGACGTTTTCTAATAGCAAAATTGTTTTCTTCTACCTTTTTTTGTGCTCTCTCTATAGATTTTGTGATCATGCTGTGTTGGATAACTTCATCTTCATCCATATTCATTCTATCCATCACCTTGATCATTCTGTCTGAACCAAATAATCTCATCAGGTTATCCTCTAAAGAGACAAAAAACTGAGACGAACCAACATCTCCTTGCCTTCCAGATCTACCTCTTAGCTGTCTATCTACTCTCCTTGACTCATGTCTTTCTGTTCCAATAATAGCAAGTCCACCACTTCCTCTAGAATCTTCAGTAAGCTTAATATCAGTACCTCTACCGGCCATATTCGTAGCAATAGTTACTGTTCCAGGCTTTCCAGCTTCAGCTACTACATCCGCTTCTTTTGAATGTTGTTTAGCGTTTAATACCTGATGAGAGATTTTTTTCATATTTAGCATTCTGCTTAAGAGTTCAGAAATTTCTACAGATGTTGTTCCTACTAGAATTGGTCTTCCATTATTTTTTAATTCAATTATCTCGTCAATAACTGCATTAAATTTTGCTTTTAATGTCTTATAGACTTTATCCTCCATGTCAGACCTTACTATATCTCTATTAGTAGGGATTACAACACAATCTAATTTGTAAATTTCCCAGAATTCTCCAGCTTCTGTCTCAGCTGTACCAGTCATCCCGGATAATTTATTATACATTCTAAAATAATTTTGGAGTGTAATAGTTGCGTATGTTTGAGAGGCATCTTCAATTTTAACATTTTCTTTAGCTTCTATTGCCTGATGAAGTCCATCTGAATACCTCCTGCCTTCCATAATTCTTCCAGTCTGCTCGTCAACAATTTTTACCTTGGAGTCCATTACTACATACTCTTGATCTTTTTCAAATAAAGAATACGCCTTTAGTAATTGGTTGACAGTATGTATTCTTTTAGTCTTTATACTATAGTCTTGAATTATTTTATCTTTTTCTTGTGCGATTTCTTCTGCTGAGTTATCAGATTTTTCGATTTTGTTAATATCAACTCCAATGTCAGGAACTACAAAAAAATTACTATCATCACCTGAGCTAGTGATGGTGTCTATCCCCTTTTCTGTTAACTGAATGCTATTGCTTTTTTCTTCAATGGTAAAGTATAGTGGCTCATCAGCTTCAGGCATCAACTTTGAATTATCTTGTAGATAATAATTTTCTGTTTTTTGCATTATTGCTTTAGTCCCGATCTCACTTAAATATTTGATAAGAGGCTTGTATTTAGGAAGACCCCTGTGTGCCCTGAAAAGAGATAACCCACCATCATCTTCATTTTTATCGCCTATAAATTTTTTTGCTTCTGTAAGGTATTGAGTAACTAGTTTTTTTTGCAGATCAAAGAGTTTTTGTATCCTAGGTTTTAATTCAAAAAACTCATGGTCATCTCCTCTGGGAACCGGTCCAGATATTATCAAAGGAGTTCTGGCCTCATCAATTAAAACAGAGTCAACCTCGTCAACCATTGCAAAATTATGTTTTCTTTGAACTAGTTCTGACTTCTCTCGAACCATGTTATCTCTGAGATAATCAAAACCAAACTCATTATTAGTTCCATAAGTTATGTCGGCATTATATGCATTAATTCTATCTTGGGAATTAGATTCATATTTATCTATACAGTCAACTTTAAGTTTGTGAAATTCAAAAATAGGAGCATTCCACTCTGCATCTCTTTTTGCTAAATAATCATTAACTGTTACTATGTGTACTCCTCTTCCTGATAGAGCATTTAAGTATGCTGGTAGAGTAGCAACTAATGTCTTACCTTCTCCTGTTGCCATCTCAGAAATTTTACCCTGGTGTAAGACTACTCCCCCTATAAGCTGAACATCATAATGAATCATGTTCCACTGAATAGGTACGCCCGCAGCTTCCCACTCATTCTCCCAAATAGCTTTCGAGCCTTTAATAACTACATTATTTTTAATTTTAGCAATTTCATGATCAAAGTCAGTAGCATTTAACTCTAATTTTTTATTTTCAGTAAACCTTCTGGCGGTCTCTTTTATTACGGCAAATGCTTGTGGGAGTATTTCGTTTAACGTTTTCTCAATTATTTCATTTTGAGATTCTTCGATCTTATCAATGTCATTTAATAAAACTTCTTTCTCTGATAATGATATTTTGGGCTTCTTATATTTTTTTTTAAGATCTTTAATCTCCGAGTTAGTGTCTTTTAAATTATCAGTTATTTGTTTTTTGAAAAGGTCAGTTTTATTCCTTAAGTCTTCATCTGATATGTTTTTTAGCTTATCAAATTCTGAATTGATTTTATCGACCATAGGATAAAGATCTTTAAGATCTTTATCTGACTTTGAACCTAAAATATTTTTAAGAAATCCAAACATTGAATATATATTTACTCAAATTTAATCAATACAAATCCGAATTAATTAATTCTTTTAGTAGAATTGCAAAAAAAAAGAACAGGTTGCTGTTATTTTATTCAGTAATTAAATTATAGAAATAAAATTTTAAAAAATTAAAAATAGATTATATTTGCACACCAAAAAAAAATAATGGCTGCAGTGAATATCAATTTAAGTAAGGAGAATATTGAGTTAAAAAAATCATTCCCTGATTTTACTTCAGGTGATACTATAAATGTTCACGTAAAAATTAAAGAAGGTAATAAAGAAAGAATTCAACAGTTTCAAGGAACTGTTATTCAACGTAAAAGTGTTGGTTCCAACGGGGAGACTTTTACATTAAGAAAAATATCTGATTCTATTGCTGTCGAAAAAATTATGCCTATTTTTTCACCAAATATTGAGAAAATAGAACTAATTAGAAAGGGTAAAGTTAGAAGAGCTAGAATCTTCTATCTTAGAAAGAGAAAGGGTAAGAGTGCTAAGATCAAAGAAAAAATATAAATTTAAAACCAATCTTAACAGATTGGTTTTTTTATGAAAATCAAATATTTCAAATACCAGTCATCCGGAAACAATTTTATATTAATAGATTGTATTAATGAAAAATTCAATTTTGATGATAAAATTAATACTTTAATTAAACATCCTATAGTTAAGAAATCTGATGGAATACTATTTCTTACTAACTCAAAGAAGTCTGATTTTATTTTATCTTTTTATAACCCAGACGGATCTAGGAGTTTCTGTGGGAATGGAAGCTTATGTTCTCTGCATTATCTAAAAGCAAAAAATCAAATTCAAGAAACAGCATCTTTTATATCTCTTGGGAAAAGATATTCTGCTAAAATTAGTTCTGAAATTTCTTTAAAAATGAAAAATATTACTTCTTTTAAATGTTTTGATGATGAATATTTTATAGACTCAGGTGCTCCTCATCACATTAAATTTGTAGATAATGTACATAGTTTTGATATTAAAATTGAGGCCGATTTAATAAGGAAAAGACCCTTTTATAGGCTAAAAGATTGTAATGTGAATTTAGTTTCATATTTAGGTGATGGCTCAATTTATGTAAGAACTTTTGAGAAAGGTGTAGAACGCGAAACTTTAAGTTGTGGAACAGGCGCTGTTGCTTCCGTCGTTGCGTTTTCATTATATAAGAATCATCCAGTTAATAAAGTAAAAACCAAAGGAGGTGTGTTGAAGGTCCTTTTTAAGAGAAATAAATTATATAAATTTTCAGATATTTATCTAATAGGTCAGCCTACTGAAGAATACAGTGGTGAAATCTTATTTTAAATGATTTAAAGTTAATATATGTAATAATTTCATAACATTTTATTAACGTTTTCAAAATTGTTTTTTTTTAAAATTGTATAATGAAAACACATATTATATATCCTTTCTTATTAATACTTTTAATTTTTTCTATTAATGATCTTAAATCTCAGTCAGTTTTTCAGACTTGGCCAACAATAGATATTCAAGGCGAAGTCTTTGATGATATTGAAGTAAAATTAGAATATAGAAATAAATATGACAATTCTGCTCGAGAATCTAAACAAGGTAGAATCGATTTCGGTTTAGCTTATAAAATGAAAAAACTAAAAGCTGGTATTTATTATAGAGAAATATATGATGTTAAAAAAGATGGGAGGGTTTCTGAATTAAGGCCACATCTAGACCTTACATACAAGCTTAATGATAATATGAAAATAAGGTATAGAAACGAGTTTAGGATCAAGGAGTTAGATGATAACGTATTCAGACACAGGGTGAGGTATTCGTATTCATTAAAGATGTTTGATAATTATAATCCATTTATTCAAAATGAGATTTTTTTTACTGAAAATAAATTTATTAGAAATAGAATCAATCTAGGTTTAAATATAAAATTCAAGAAGACCCCATTTAATTTTAAACCCAGTTATATTTTAGAGTCTAATAGAAAAGTAAGTGGTGAAAATATATCGTGGTCTCAAAAAAATGTTTTTGTTTTAGCTGTTAGCATTAAGCTTTAATCATTAAAATGTCTTGTACTCTTAATTAAGAGGATATTTGGATATTTCTTAACAATTAGTTAACATTACCTTAACATTAAGATATTGTTATGTATATACCATCACTAAAAAAATCAAATAAAAAGAGATATTTAATAAAAGTGTTTATAGGTTTGGTTTTAACTTCTTTGCTATTTGTTGTTTCGTTTTAAATATTGATTAATATTTAAATTATTCATCTAAAAGATCAGGTCTTTCCTTTTTTGTTTTTTCGTATGATTTTTTCATTCTCCATTCATCAATTTCTTTTTGATCTCCAGAAAGAAGAACTTCTGGGACTTTCCATCCATTAAATTCAGAAGGTCTGGTATAATTTGGGTGACCTAATAAATTATCTTGAAAAGAGTCTGATAGAGCTGCAGATTCATTTGAAACAACTCCTGGAATCAGCCTTATTATAGAATCAACCAATATTACAGCAGGAAGTTCGCCTCCAGTTAGCACATAATCTCCTATGCTTATTTCTCTTGTTATTAAATTTTCTCTTATCCTCTCATCGATACCCTTATAATGACCACAAATTATGACTAAATTCTTTTTTAGAGATAATTCATTGCTCATTTTTTGATTTAATTTTTCACCATCAGGGCTCATATAAATGACTTCATCTACTTCATTTTGAGTTTTAATAATTTCAAGGCACTTATATATTGGTTCAATTTTTAAAACCATACCACCACCACCACCAAAGGCATAATCATCAACCTTTTTATGTTTGTTTTCTGAAAAGTCTCTTAGGTTATGAATTTTAATTTCTATTAGATTTTTATCTTGAGCAATTTTTAAGATACTATGATTTAGAGGACTCTTTAATAGTTCTGGTTGACAGGTTATTATATCTAAATGATTCATTAATTTAAATCTAGTAATCCTTTTGGTATTTTAACATGAATTTTATGATTTAAATGATCAACGGATCTTATAATTTCTTTTACGTATGGAATTAAAGCTTCTTTTTTATTTATTTCACAAAATAGAATAGGTTGGTTTTTTTCGAAATAATTTTTCACTTCACCTATTTCTTTGTCATCTTCATATATTTTATAATCTATAATTTTTGATAATTCAGTCATTTTTGACTTATTAGAAATGTTTTCTAGAAAAACATCTTTATTAATTATCTTTTCAGTTTCTTCTCTTTTGTTCAAGTCAATAAACTTTAGAAGGTAATGATAAGAATCAATCTTTGTTATTGTGTCAATTTGAAATGGCACTTTACTATTGTTTAAATCAATAAATAAAGTTTTGATTTCTTGATAATTAAAACTTAACCCGAAGTTCAATTTAAAAACTACGTTACCGTTTAATCCTTTGTGTTTAATTATTTGACCTAAATGGGTTAATCCCATATTTAGTCTTTTTTGTCAGAATCTTTTTTTTCTTCAGCAGCTGGAGC
>CAZGPH010000025.1:0-17228 GCA_964527965.1 uncultured Marinoscillum sp. | reverse complement strand
CCTGATTCAGAAGATGATGAATCATTAAAAAAAGGGTTAGAAAAAACTAAAAAAAGTTTTTTCTCTAAATTAAAATCAGCAGTTCTCGGAAAATCTAAGATTGATGATGAAGTTCTAGATGATTTGGAAGAAGTATTAATTACGTCAGATGTTGGAGTTGAAACAACAGTAAAAATTATTCAAAAAATAGAGGAGAGAGTATCAAAAGAGAAATATACCAGTGTAAAAGAACTTAATGGTATTTTAAAAGATGAAATTGTAAAAATTTTAGCTGAGAATAGCTCTGATCTTGACGCGTTTGATGTATCAGAAGATTCGGTTCCTTATGTTATCCTAGTTGTTGGTGTAAACGGAGTTGGAAAAACTACTACTATTGGTAAATTAGCATCTCAGTTTAAAGAAGGAGGGCTAAAAGTCTTAATTGGAGCTGCTGATACTTTTAGGGCCGCAGCCGTTGATCAGATATTGATGTGGGGTAAAAAAGTTGGAGTTGAAGTTGTATCTCATGGGATGAATACAGATCCAGCATCAGTTGCATATGACACTGTGAAAAAAGCAGTAGATGAAAAATATGATGTTGTAATTATTGACACTGCTGGTAGATTACATACTAAACTTAATTTAATGAATGAGTTGTCAAAGATTAAGAGGGTAGTTCAAAAATTTAAAGCAGATGCCCCTCATGAAGTAATGTTAATACTAGATGGAAGTACAGGTCAAAACGCATTTGTTCAGGCTGAAGAATTCACTAAGGCTACAGATGTTAATTCTATAACAATTACAAAACTAGATGGTACCGCAAAGGGAGGTGTCGTAATTGGTATTACAGATCAATTTAAAATTCCTATCAAATATATTGGTGTCGGAGAGAAAGTTGGTGATTTAAAGTTGTTTCATAAAGGCGAGTTTGTAAATTCTTTTTTTGATTAATGGACTTAGTCACATATTTGTCAAACTTAATTATAAGTTCAGCTGATTTTCTATGGAATGGCCCAATTCTAATTTCTTTACTTATAGGTGGAGGAATATACTTTTCTATCAGATCAAAACTTACTCCGTTATTATTTTTTAGACATTCATTTAAACTTATAAGAAAGAAAGATAATTCTCAAAAAGGGTTAAGTTCATTTGAAAGTGCCTCAAGTCAAATAGCGGGAATAGTTGGTATGGGAAATATAAGTGGTGTAGCTATTGCAATTTCTCTTGGTGGTCCAGGAGCAATATTTTGGATGTGGGTAACTGCATTATTTGGAATGATAACAAAATTTTATACCTGTTCTCTTGCTGTTTTGTATAGAAAAAAAGTAGATGATAAATTTTACGGGGGACCAATGATAGTAATTTCTAAGGGTTTAGGCAGAAAGTGGAAACCATTGGCAATTATATTTTGTTTTTTTGGGATGCTTGGTGTATCTCCAATTTTCCAATCAAATCAGATTGTCGAAGTGATAAATGCAGTTATTATTAAAGAAAACTTTTTATTTAATGATAAGTTTTATAATGATCTAATAATTGGTGTATTCATTGTAATTCTTGTTTCTTCAGTGATCTTAGGAGGGATTAAGAGAATAGGAAAAGTTGCAAGTAAAATAGCTCCAATTATGGTTCTAGTTTATATGATTATGGTATTTTATATTATGGTAATCAATTATGATATGGTTTTGCCAAGTCTTACCTTAATAATTACCGACGCATTCACTGCAAACTCAGTTTTAGGAGGGTCAATTGGCTCTATCATATTGATTGGGGCAAGAAGAGCCTCATTTTCTAATGAAGCTGGAATTGGTACAGCACCAATTATACACGCCTCAAGTAAAACAGAGAATCCAGTGGAGGAAGGTATTGTCTCAATGATTGGTCCATTTGTAGATACAATAATAGTATGTACTCTTACCGCCTTATGTGTGTTAGTTACGGATTCTTGGACAAACTATAATTATGCAGGTATAGAAATGGTTAATTACGCATTTAGTAGTTCTATGCCAAAATTTGGATCATATATATTAATGTTTACAACTTTAACTTTTGCTATTTCTACATTATTTAGTTTATCCTTTTTTGGGGAAAGGTGTACTGCATTTTTATTTGGAGAAAAGTATAGTTCTAATTATCGAGTGTTATATCTCATACTAATATTAATTGGTTCTGTATCATCACTAAAGTTTGTTATTAGTTTAATAGATCTTTCATATGGTATTATGGCCTTTCCAACATTAATCTCTGCACTAATTTTAGCACCAAAAGTTGATAAAATGGCTAAAGATTATTTTAAAAAATTAAATTGACTCATATAGCAACAAATTTTTATATTTGTAATGCGATAAAAGCAAAACATGAATATAATTATTGCGGGAACAGGTGAAGTTGGTTTTTACCTTTCTAAGTTACTTGCACAGGAATCTCATAACATAGTCATTATTGACCATGATAAAAAAGCGCTCGAAAAGGCCACTCACAATCTAGATGTCTCTACGATAAACGGAGATGCTACATCTATAAGGACCCTTGAAGTTGCTGGTGCAAAAAAGGCAGATCTCTTAATAGCAGTTACTTCATCTCAACAAGTAAACATATTATCATGTTCCATTGGTAAAAATTTTGGTGTTAAAAAGTGTATTGCTAGAATTTCAAATACAGAATTGCTTCACAGAAAAGATACGTTTGATCTAGCATCTTTGGGTATTGATGAGGTAATTTATCCTGAAGCATTAGGTGCTAATGAAATTAAAAACCTTCTCAAAGAATCAGCCGCAACAGATTCCTTAGAGTTTGAGGGAGGATACTTACATCTTATAGGAATAATGATAGATGATAAATCTGAATTAAAAGATAAAACACTTGCTGAATCTGCATATTTAAACCCAGATACTAATTTTACACCAGTCGCAATAGTTAGAGATATTGAAGATGTAATTCATAATGAAACTATTATCCCGCGTTCACATAATATTCTTAAGAAAGGTGATCACGCCTACTTTATTACGGAGTCTGATAAGGGAGTTGATAGGGTTTTATCTTTGGCAGGTAAAGAAAATTTAGATATTAAAGATATTATGATTTTTGGAGGTTCTCCACTTGCCTACATGACGGCAAAATATCTTTCAAAAAAATATAATATTAAATTAATCTGTGATGATATAGTGAAATGTGAAAAATTTGCTGATGAATTGTCAAACGTTATGGTTATCAACGGCTCTGCTACAAATATTGATTTAATGAAAGAAGAAGATCTTGATAATATGGATGCTTTCCTTGCACTTTCATATGAAACTGAAAAAAATATTTTAGCTTCGTTAGCAGCTAAGGAATCTGGAGTAAGGAAGACAATATCTCAAGTTGAAAATATAGATTTTATACCGTTAGCTCAGAATATGGGACTAAATACTACAATTAATATTAAGTATTTAGCAGCTAATTTTATTTTCAAATATATAAGTGAAAGTAAATTTCTTGATTACTCTACATTGCAAGGTGTTGACGCTGAAATTATAGAAGTAGAAGTAAAATCTGGATCAGAGGTTTTAGGTAAAAAGCTGAAAGATTTAAATTTTCCAAAAGATAGTATAGTAGGAGGTCTTACAAGAGGTGATAAGGCATTATTCCCTAGAGGTGAGTTTGAATTTGAGGAGGAAGATAGGGTTATTGTAGTCACAAAAAAAGAAACAAAGAGTACTATAGAGTCAATGTTTAAATGAGATTCAATTTAAAAGTTATTGGTAATATAATTGGGATTCTATTAATGATTAATGGGTTTCTTATGCTTACCGCTGTCCCTTTTGGAATTTATCATATCGAAAGTTCTTGGAAGGGAATATTACTTTCTTCATTAATAAATTCTGCTATTGGATTTTTCCTTTATTATTCCACAAAGAATAATGATAATAAAGAATTAAGAAAGAGAGATGGATACCTCATTGTAACATCTTCTTGGATTATTATGTCTTTTTTTGGTATGCTCCCTTATCTTTTAACAGGTCAAATTCCTGGTATTGCTAATGCCTTTTTTGAGACTGTTTCAGGATATACAACAACAGGTGCTACTATTTTGGATGATATTGAGTCTTTAGACCATGGGATTTTATATTGGAGAAGTTTAACTCAGTGGATTGGAGGAATGGGAATAATTGTATTAGCTGTTGCTATTTTGCCTTTCTTAGGAATTGGTGGTATGCAGTTATTTGTTGCTGAAGCTCCGGGAGTATCAATAGATAAATTACAACCTAGAATAAAAGAAACAGCTCAGAGGTTATGGCAGATATATATATCATTTACTGTAGTCCTATTTTTTATATTGTGGGCTGAAGGTATGGATTCATTTCAGGCAGTTAATCACGCTATGACTACTTTTGCAACAGGAGGTTTTTCGACTAAAAATGCGAGTATTGGATATTTTGAATCTCCTATGATTCAATATACAATAATTCTTTTTATGTTTATTTCTGCTACAAACTTTACCCTAACATATTTCGCAATAAATCTTAATTTTAAGAAAGTTATTAATAATGAAGAGTTTAGAATTTATTTCTTTTTCATTGTAATATTAACGCTTGTTGTATTCTTAACTTTGTTAGGTATTGACAGTTCTTATGCTGAAGAAACTTTTAGGTCTGCACTCTTTAGCATTGTCTCAATAATAACAACAACAGGCTTTACAACTGTTGACTTTACTGGATGGAATGAGTTTATTACAATCCTGTTTTTTATTTTAATGTTCTTTGGGGCATCTGCAGGATCTACCTCCGGAGGTATAAAAATTGTAAGACATGTTATTCTTCTAAAGAATAGCTATAATGAAATTAAAAAACAACTCCATCAGTCTGCTGTTTTCACACTTAAGTTTAATAACAATAAAGTCCCGCAAAGTGTAGTTACCAATATTCTTGCGTTTATGATGTTATATGTAGTAATTTTTTCTGTGGGGTCTATAATTATGACTATTTTGGGTGTTGATTTTATAACTTCAATCGGTTCAGTTGCTGCAACTCTTGGAAATGTTGGTCCTGGAATTGGAGAAGTAGGACCTTCAAGTAATTTTAATTCTATCCCTAATGCTGGAAAATATTTTCTCTCTCTTTTAATGTTTATTGGAAGACTTGAGTTACTAACTTTTTTAATGATTTTAACTCCTGTTTTCTGGAAATATAATTAATATGGAATACGCTTTTTACATAATTTGGAATGCTAATCCTGAAATAATATCTGGATTACCACCAAGATGGTATGGACTATTATTTGCATCAGGTTTCTTGATAGGTTCGTATATAATGCGATGGATATACAAGTTAGATGGAAGAGATCCTGAGGAAGTTGAGAGACTCACTTTGTATATGGTTATTGCAACTATTGTTGGTGCAAGAGTTGGTCACTGTTTGTTTTATGATCCAGTTTATTATCTTTCCAATCCTCTAAAAATTTTATATATATGGGAGGGCGGACTTGCAAGTCATGGTGCAGCTATTTCTATTATACTTGGTATGATTATTTATTCAAGGAAAGTAAATGAACACTTCTTCTGGGTAATGGATAGAATTGTAATTGTTGTTTGTCTTGCAGGAGCTTTTATAAGAACAGGAAATTTTATGAATTCTGAAATTCTTGGACTACCAACTGAATCGGAAAATGGAGTAGTATTTGCTAGAAGTGTAAATGATATATTGACATTTAGGTTTGATGGAAGAGTTGAAAACATTACATTCCATAAGAGGGAAGGAGACTCAAATGAAAATGGAATTCCTTTAACTATTAGACTCGAGTACGGAGATGGTGTAGGTGTAGATGAGGAGAGTGAAAATAATTATTACAGGACTAATGTCAAAAATTATTTGATAGGTTATGAGGGTATAAGAAAACACATTTATGAGGAACAGGGAAAAGATTTAGACTTTAAAATATTTAAAAATGGCTCCAAGTATTATGCTGAGATTTATACAATAGGAATTCCTAGGCATCCCGCTCAGATGTACGAAGCGTTCTACTGTCTTTTATTATTTATATCTCTTTTGAGTCTATGGTATTTCAAGCGAAATTCCTTAAATGATGGTTTTATTTTTTCAATTTTTATGATAGTGCTATGGACGCTTAGAATTTTTGATGAGCTTGTAAAAGAAAATCAAGTTGATTGGGAGGCGGATATACCAATGAATATGGGACAGTGGTTAAGTATACCTATGATTATACTTGGCTTAATAATTTTTATTAAAACATTTCCATCAAAAAAATCAACATAACTCTTTAACCTTACTTAACGTAAGTAATATCACTGTGGAAGGAGTTATTTTCGAAAAATTTCTTGGGTCTTTAAAGAATTTAAAATCAAAAAATTTTGATGATCTTTTAAAAATTTATCAACAAATTCTATTGATAACATCAGGAGATTTTAATAAGACAATATCTCTATTGACTGAACTTGATAGAAAATATAATATTACCTCAGATAATTATGGCATTGGTAATTTTATTGAAGACTTAAAGAAGAAAGGGTACATTGTTGAAAATAAATCTGAAGATAAAATTGAGATTACTAAAAAGTCGGAGATGGAATTAAGACAGTCTGCTCTAGAAGAAATTTTTGGAAAACTTAAGAAAGGAAATATAGGTAATCACATGACTAATACTACTGGCCCAAGTATAGAATTAGACTCATCAACTAAACCTTATGAGTATGGTGACAATTTAGAAAACATAGCATTTAATGAGTCTATTAAAAATGCTCAAATAAATCATGGAATCGAAAACTTTAAACTTTATGAAGATGATTTGGAGACATATGAGTCTGACCATAAAACTCAGACTTCAACTGTTCTGTTAATTGATATAAGTCATTCGATGATTTTATATGGAGAGGATAGAATTACACCTGCAAAAAAAGTAGCAATGGCATTATCAGAATTAATAATGAAAAAGTATAAGAAAGATACTATTGATGTTGCCGTATTTGGTAACGATGCTTGGCAGGTTAAAATTAAGGATATACCTTATCTTAAAGTTGGTCCATATCACACTAATACAATTGCTGGTTTGGAATTAGCTATTGATATATTAAGAAGAAGAAAAAATAATAATAAACAAATATTTATGATAACTGATGGTAAGCCAACATGTATGAAGGTTGGAATTAATTATTATAAAAATGCATTTGGACTTGACCCAAAAATATTGAATAAAACATATAATTTAGCTTCTGTTTGTAAGAAGAGTAATATAAGAGTTAACACTTTCATGATAGCTTCTGATCCATATCTTATGGAATTCGTAGAAAAATTCACGGAAATAAATGATGGGTCAGCTTATTTCGCTGATCTAAATGATTTGGGTTCAATGGTATTAAAAGATTATAGTAGAAATAAAATTAAAAAATATTAATAATGGAATATTTAAAAATAACATCTCTAGGAGCATTAAAAAATTCAAGTTGGAAATCTAAGTCAATTAAAGATGAGTTAAGAGATAATCTTATAATATCTAAAACAGAAAAAAAAGATATTTTCAAAGATATTCATGGTTATGAAGAAACCGTTATACCAGATCTAGAAAGAGCTATCTTATCAAAACATGATATTAATTTCTTAGGGCTTAGAGGGCAAGCTAAAACGAAGATAGCTAGAGAGCTTGTTGAATTGCTAGATGAGTATGTTCCTATTATAAAAGGTTCTGTTCTTAATGAAGACCCTTATAATCCAATCACTCATTACGCTAAAGATTTAATAAAAAAAGAGGGTGATGATACTCCTATCGGATGGCTACATAAATCAGAGAGATTTACTGAAAAGCTAGCAACTCCAGACGTCACTGTTCCCGATCTTATTGGTGATGTAGACCCCATTAAGGCAGCAAACTTGAAACTCTCATTCTCTGACTTTCAGGTTATTAATTATGGATTAATTCCGAGGTCAAATAGATGTATTTTTGTAATTAATGAGATACCAGATTTACAACCGAGAATACAAGTATCTCTTTTTAATATCCTACAAGAGAATGATATTCAGATTAGAGGTTTTAATTTTAGAATGCCTTTAGATATACATTTTGTTTTTACAGCAAATCCTGAAGATTATACAAATAGAGGGAATATAGTTACTCCTTTAAAAGATAGAATTGGAAGTCAGATTCTTACTCATTATCCTAAAAATATTGAAATATCTAAAATAATTACTAGACAAGAAAATAAAGTAAATAATTTAGTCGCTGATAGAATTCATGTGCCTGAGTTAGCTAAAAACATGATTGAACAGTTAGCATTTGAAGCTCGGGATTATGAATACGTTGATAGTAAGAGTGGGGTATCTGCACGATTAACTATAGCAGCTTACGAGTATATGGTATCTTCTGCTGAAAGAAGGATGTATTTAAATGATGAGAGTGACACAGTCATAAGAATATCGGATTTTCTCTCTATTATTCCAGCTGTAAATGGAAAACTAGAATTGGTTTATGAGGGGGAACAAGAGGGCTCCTATATAGTTGTGCTAAATTTAATATCAAAGACAATTAAGACAATATTTAATAATACTTTTCCTGTTGTTAACATAAAATCAAAAGACAAGAAAAAAGATAACCCATATAAGATTATTCAAGATTGGTTTGAGAAAAATAAAATAAAACTCAGAAATGATTTGAGTAATGAAGATTATAATAATTCTTTACATCAGATAAATGGTCTTAAAGAGATAGTGAAGAAAAAGCTTTCAGGTATTGACCCTAAAGAGACAAATTTCTATATGGAATTTTTATTACATGGAATTGCTGAGAATAGTTTAATTTCAAAAAAGTATACAAATACTAGTATAGATTTTAAGGATTTAATTTCTGATATTTTTAGTGGAGAAAAGGAATTAAAATAATTTATTTTGATTGTGGAAAACACCCACAAGGTCTTTCCTTAAAAGAATAACCTATACCAATTTCAAATGAACCTCCAATAGTATTTCCCATTCCATACCTAGCAAATACTTTTAAATTATCATTAGATATTCCAATAAAAGGTTTTAGTACATATGGCATAACATTTTTATTAGAGCTGTTAAAATTTTCAAATCCAAAGCCCACTCCAACAAATGGTGAAAATGTTTCATCAAAAAAGTAATAGTAAGCATTTATAGCTAAAGGTATTAAAGGTTTTCCTGTTGAAGAATTGTCAGGATTAGAAAAAGTTCTCATGATCCCAGCTTCAATTGAAATCTCATATTTTGCCTTTTGATCTAATGTATAAATCAATTCTCCTAAAACACCAATACCTTGATCAAATAAATATTTATCTATTGGATGATCATTAGGACCTACAACAAATTTTGTTAAACCTGATAAAGAGAATCTCATGGGATTATAATATTTATTCTGTTTGTTTTGAGAAAATGACAGATAAGGCAATAAATTAATCAAGAAAAAAATTAACGTAAATTTTCTTATGTGAGATACCATAAAAATTATATACTTGTTTAATAAAATCAATTCCTAAATCTATGAAAAATTATTCCTCTTTTTTAATATTAACCTTTTTGTTTTTCTCTTTTTCTTGTTCTAAAAAGCCTGTTGAACCAGTTATAGCTGATCTTGTTATTTATAATGGAACTATTTATGATGGTTCTGGAGAAAAACCTTATTTAGGATCTGTTGGAATAAAAGATGATAAGATTATTTATGTAGGAGAGAATACAAATTTTGATGCAGACTCTACTATTGATGCCTCTGGACTTGCCGTATCTCCTGGCTTTATTAATATGTTAAGTTGGGGTTATGGAACTCTCATGAATGATGGAAGAGGACTCTCTGACTTAAAACAGGGTGTAACCCTAGAAGTTTTTGGAGAGGGCACATCCCCAGGTCCTTATTATGAAGATGGTAAATTAATTTCATTTGGTGATGCAATGAGTAGACTTGAAGAAAATGGAGTTTCTATGAATGTTGCCTCTTTCCTTGGTGCCGCAACAACTAGGATTTTAGAAGTAGGTTATGATAATCGAGCAGCATCAGCTGGAGAGATGAAGAGAATGAAAAAGATAGTTGCAAAATCTATGAAAGAGGGTGCTATGGGTATAGGCTCATCACTTATTTATGCTCCCGGAGATTATGCTTCCACAGAGGAATTAATTGAGATAAGTAAAACTGCCGCGGAGTATGGAGGCATGTATATTTCTCATATGAGAAATGAAGATAATAAAGTTATGGAAGCTCTAGAAGAATTAATTACAATCTCTAGAGAAGCAGATATTCCTGCAGAAATATATCATCTAAAAACCTCTAGAAAAGCAAATTGGAAAAAAATAGATGATGTAATAAAAAGGGTAGAAGAAGTAAGGGGTGAAGGCTTAAAAATTACTGCTGATATATACACATACAATGCCAGCTCTACTGGCCTTACGGGTGTTATTCCTACATGGGTTCAAGAAGGAGGACATAGGGCATGGATTAATAGGATGAAAGATCCAAGTGTAAGAGAGAGGTTGATGGAAGATATTAGAAAAGAATTATCAGAACAACCTCCTGAAGGAATTCTCATGGTAGGCTTTAAAACTGCTTCTATGTCAAAAAAATATCTAGCTAAAACTGTAGCAGAGGCAGCTGAGATGAGAGGACAGAGTCCAGAAGAAGCTATTATTGATATGATAATTGAGGATGACCATAGAATTCAATGTATATATTTTAGTATGTCTGAAGAAAATATTAGAAAAAAAATTAGTTTACCATGGGTATCATTTTGTTCTGATGCAGGTATCTATAGTGATATAAGTAAGAATTTTAGAACTCACCCTAGAGCTTTCGGTAGTTTTATAAGAGTACTTGGAAAATATTCCAGAGATGAGAAACTTTTTCCGCTAGAGGAAGGAATAAGAAGACTCACAAGTTTTCCAGCTAGTAATTTAAAATTAAAAGAAAGAGGCTTACTTAAAGAAAATTACTTTGCTGACATTGTTATTTTTAATAAGGATGAGGTAAAAGATAATGCAACATTTGAAGAGCCTCTTCAATTCGCAGAGGGTGTTAATCATGTGCTAGTCAATGGTGTTCCAGTTCTATTAAACGGAAAACATACAAATAAATATTCGGGAAGGTTTGTTAAAGGACCTGGTTATTTAAATTAATTATTTTTTTGGTCCACTACCTCTTTTTCTAGATGCGAGATATCTTTCTAGATGCATCTGATTTAGTTCATCTGAATCACCATACTTACTCCTCAAATCAACTAATCTTTCATGCATCATCTCTTTAATTTCAATGTACTCTGGGTTATCGTAGACATTATTCATTTCAGAAGGATCTTCTTCTAAGTCATACATCTCCCACTCATCAATGTCATAGTAGAAATGCATTAACTTATATCTATGTGTTCTCACCCCATAATGTCTTTTCACCATATGAACAGAAGGATATTCGTAGTAGGTATAATAGATTGCGTCTCTCCACTCTGAATGGGTTTTGTTAACAATATTTCTAAAAGATTTTCCTTGAATATTGCTTGGTATTTCAATTCCAGCATAGTCTAAAAATGTAGGAGCAAAATCTAAATTTTGAATAAGTTCATTTACCTCGGTTCCTTTGTCAATTTCTTTTGGGTATCTCATAAGTATTGGCGTCCTTAATGACTCTTCATACATAAACCTTTTATCAAACCATCCGTGTTCCCCCAAATAGAAACCTTGATCTGAAGTGTAAACAACAATTGTATTCTCAGTTAAGTTATTTTCATCTAAATAATTAAGCACTTCTCCAACTCCATCGTCTATAGACTGAATGGTTCTAAGGTAATCTTTTATATATCTATTAAATTTCCACTTTCCTAAATCTCTTCCTGTAAGGTTAGCTTCTCTAAAAGCATCATTTTTAGGAGTATAAGCTGCAAGCCATTTCTCACGTTGATCTTCAGTTAACCTCTTCAATTCCCAATTAAAATTTGTTTTTTTTCCTGTCACAGGGTTTGTTAAAAATTTGAAATCATGACCCCAGACTGCATGTCCGTCTATTTGCATTTCTTGCTCTTTTGCAGCTGTTCCATTACCCTCATAATTATCATAATAATTTGATGGTGGTTCAAATGTTTTATCATCAAATAATGTCAGATATTTTTCTTCAGTCATCCAATTTCTATGAGGTGCCTTTTGGTGATATAGTAGGAGAAATGGTTTCTCTTTATCTCTTTTATTCTTTAACCAATCTAAAGTCATGTTAGTAGTAATTGGTGTCACGTGACCTTCTATTTGTATGGTATCTCCATTTTCTATAAATTTTGGATTGTAGTAGTGTCCTTGTCCTGGAAGAACTGACCAATGATTAAAACCCTGAGGTTTACCCTTAAGATGAATTTTTCCAATAAGTGCAGTTTCATATCCAGCATTTTGTAAATCTTTAGCAAAATTTGGCTGATCCCAATTAAATGGCTGAACGTTGTCAACTTTCCCATTAACAAAACTGTGCTTGCCGGTCAGCATAACTGCTCTACTTGGAGCACATATTGAGTTTGTCACAAAACCTTTATTAAAAATTGCCCCTTCTTCTGCAATTCTATCAATATTAGGAGTATTATTTAAGTTATGACCATATGCGCTAACAGCCTGAAATGCATGATCATCAGACATGATAAATACAATATTAGGTTGCATCTCTTTTTTATTACAAGAGGATGCTAGAATTGTTATTAGTAATAAAAATTTAACTATTTGATTCATATTTAATTATTTAATAAAGATATAAAAAAAGCATATTCCATTGCTGTTTCTTTATAAGACTCAAATCTACCTGAAGCTCCTCCGTGTCCTGCATCCATATTACAGTACATGAGAAGAGGCTCATTATTTGTTCTTCTGTCTCTAAGTCTTGCAATCCACTTTGCTGCCTCAAAATATTGTACTTGAGAATCATGGTATCCAGTAGTAATTAATATAGCGGGATAATCTTTATTCTCAACTTGGTCATATGGTGAGTATGAGAGCATATAATCATATGAATCTTTATTATTGGGGTTTCCCCATTCGTCATATTCAAATGTAGTGAGAGGTATTTCTTCATCTAACATGGTTGTTACAACATCAACAAATGGAACTGCTGCTATAACACCTTTAAATATTTCTGGGGCCATATTTAAAACAGCACCCATAAGAAGACCACCAGCGCTTCCGCCCATTGCAAACAGTTTATCTTCATGAGAATACCCCTGATCTTTTAAAAATTTTCCTGAATCTATAAAATCAGTAAATGTGTTTTTCTTATTAAACATTCTACCGTCATCATACCATTCTCTTCCAAGGTATTGGCTACCTCTAATATGTGCTATTGCATACACAAAACCCCTGTCAAGTAAACTTAATCTGACTGAACTAAAACTTGCACTATTTGTAGACCCATAGGATCCGTATCCATATAGAAGAAGAGGGTTTTCACCTTCAACAAATAAATCTTTCCTGTAGACTAATGATATTGCTACTTTTTTACCGTCTCTTGCTGGTGCCCATACTCTCTTAGTTAAGTAGTTTTTCTTATCAAATTTTCCGCCAAGAACTTCGGTTTCTTTTAAAGTCAAAGTGTCTTTTGTTACCATATCATATTCTACAATAGAATTTGGAGTAGTCATAGATGAATAACTATATCTAAATTTATTAGTATTCATTTCGATGTTTGTGCTTGAGTATAATGAATATGCTTCTTCATCAAAATTTATGTAATGGCTTTTTTCGCCGTTCCAAGGTCTAATTTGAATTTTTGTTAAACCATCACTTCTTTCAGTTACAACTAAAAAGTTTTTAAAAATATCTACCCCTAAAAGAAGGGTGTCATCTCTGTGAGGAATAAAATCTACCCAATTTTTAGAATTAGTTTCTCCTTCTTTACAAACCATAAGTTTAGAGTTTGTAGCATTATCTTTATTAGTTACTATATACCATTTATCATTAAAGTGTGATATAGAATATTCTAGTTCATCGATCCTTTTATCAAATAATTTGATTTCTCCATCTGGTTTGTCAGCATCTATATATCTGTACTCTTGAGATAAAGTGGCACTTGAGCCAATTACTATAAACTTATCAGACTTTGTTTTATAAGAGTAGACGCTAAATGTTTCGTCGGCTTCGTAATATATTTCTTTTTCACTTCCCTCAATATTAAAGTTATATTTCATGACCCTCTCAGTCCTCAATGTTTTTAAATCTTTTAAATTATAGAAAATAGTTTTGTTATCATTTGCCCATGTTATAGAACCTGAAGTATTTGGAATACTTTTCTCTGATACTTTTCTAGTCTCAAGGTCCATAAAATAGATTGTATATATTCTTCTGCTTACAGTGTCTATGCTATATGCCATCATCTTATTATTTGGACTTACTTCTATGTCTCCAACTCTAAAATACTCATGGCCTTCAGACATAATATTAGCATCAATTAGTATCTCCTCTTTAGAGTTAAGAGATTCTTTCTTTCTGCAGTAGATAGGATATTGTTTGTCCTTTTCGTATCTAGTATAATAGAAGTAACCATTATCAAAATAAGGGACACTACTATCATCTTCTTTTATTCTAGATTTAATTTCACTAAAAATATCTTTTTCTAAACTTTTATAATCTTTCATGAAATCTTCTCTGTACTGATTCTCTGAATTCAGGTAATCAATTACCTTGCTGTCACCTCTATTACTTAACCAGTAATATTCATCAGTTCTATCATCTCCATGGATAGATAGTACTTTATTAATTTTCTCTGCTTTTGGTTCTTCTATTTTAGAATTTTTCATATTACATCCAGTTACGACTATAAAAATTGCTAGTATTATTTTGTTCATTGGTTTTTCTCTATTAAAAGAATAAGAATATGTATTATCTTAATGTGAATCTCTTGAATTCTATCTGAATATCCAAAATGAGGAACTCTTATTTCAATATCAGAAATTCGACCTAAATCACCGCCATCTTTTCCTGTTAAAGCAATCACTTTTATATTTTTATTCTTTGCGATTTTTGCTGCCCTAAGAATATTCTTTGAATTACCACTTGTGCTTATAGCTAATAAGCAATCTCCCTCTTTACCTATTCCTTCTAAATATTTTGAAAATATATATTCAAAACCATAATCATTACCTACACATGTGATATGTGAAGGGTCAGATATTGAAATTGCTGGGAGGGCATCTCTCTCTTCTCTGAATTTACCAGTTAGCTCTTCAGCAAAATGCATTGCGTCACACATAGATCCCCCATTTCCACATGAGATAACCTTCCCTCCGTTATCAATTGATTTCTTTATTTCTTTTGCAGCATCATTTATTTTTTGGATGTTAGATTCATCATCCATAAATTTTTTAATTAACTCTTGAGCTTCAACTAATTCTTTTTTTATCTGATCCATTTAACTTAAATTTTGCATTTTACTTAGTTTAGAATAAAAATCATCTTTTTTAATAAGTTCTTTATGGCTTCCCATCTCTATTATTTTTCCATCGTCAATTACAATAATTTTATCAACATTTTTTATGGTACTTAACCTATGGGCTATTATTATAGATGTCCTGTCTTTCATTACCTCTTCTACAGCTTTTTGAACTGAAATCTCAGACTTAGAATCTAGAGAAGAAGTTGCCTCATCAAAAATTAGAATAGGAGGGTCTTTATATATTGCCCTAGCTATACATATCCGCTGCCTCTGTCCTCCTGATAATTTTAGTCCCCTCTCACCAATTTCAGTCTCAAATTTATCATCGAGAGTATCAATAAAGTTAAATGCATTTGCAACTTTTGCAGATTCAATCATCTTTTTTTCGTCTATTTCATTATTTCCAAAAGTTATATTATTTCTTATGCTATCATGAAATAGTAAAGATTCTTGAGTGACAATTCCTATTAACTTTCTTATGTCATAAGTATTATATGAGTTTATATTTTTGCCATCTATCTTTATATTCCCAGACTTTGCTTTATAGAATTTAGATATCAAATCTATTATGGTTGACTTACCACTTCCAGATGGACCTACAATAGCAATCTTTTCACCTTTATTAATTTTAAAACTAATATCTTTTAAGACATTCTTATTTTTATAGGCAAAGTATACATTTTCTAAAGAGATAGAGTTTTTAATATCTTTAATTTTTTCTAGTCCCTTGTCCTCTTCTATAATCTCCTCTTTATCAATATATTCAAACACTCTATCAGCTGAAGCTAGACCTCTCTGGACAGTATTGAATGTTGTGGTAAGAGCTTTAGCTGGGGGTAGTACCTGTGAAAAAATAATGATAAATGCTATAAATTCTGAGGCGCTTATTAAGGATGAATTATTAAGGACCATTTCTCCTCCTATAAGTAGTAATAATGCGACTGTAGCTATTCCTAAAAATTCAGTAATTGGATTAGATAATTCAAACCTTTTATACATTGAAAGGTTTTGTTTTCCGTAGTCATTAACTTCATTTTTAAATCTTCTTCTCATAAAATTATTAGCAGTAAAAAGCTTAATAATTCTAATCCCATCTAAAGTTTCATTAATAATATTATTTATTTTTCCTAAGGCTGTCTGGCTAAATGCTGCCTTTATTTTTAAGTGTCTTGCTACCGTTGATATTAAGTATCCTGATATTGGGACAAGAATGAGGGTATAAAGAGTGAGTTTTGTAGATATTGTACTCAATATAAAAAATAGGCCTAGAATAAAAGCAGGTTCTTTGAATAATACAGTGACTGAATTAATAACTGAATTTTCAATCTGTTGAATATCACTTGTTAGCCTAGAGATGACATCTCCTTTCTTTTTATCAGTGAAAAAATTGATTTTGAAATTTATTATTTTGTCGTATAATGAATTTCTTAAATTAGTAACAACCCTAACCCTAACTCTTGCAATCATAATAGCAGAAAAATATCGAAAAAGGTTAGCAAAAAATACAGATACTAACATTACATAACAGACAAACTTTAAAGCTTCTTGCCTCCCATTATTTATAATTAATTCGTTAAAGTGAGAGTAAAAAATATTTCTAATATATTCGATTGAAAACTCGAAATTTTTTATTTCACCCATTTTTTCTATATCATCAAGGTCTACTTGATTAAACAAAACTTCAAGAAGAGGGATTAAAACTGAGTAATTTACCATACTAAAAACGATATATAAAACCGTTAAAAGAAGGTATAGGGGTAATATTTTCCCAAATGGACTCGCTTCTGATAGAATTCTTAGGTAAGTCTTCATTCGGCTAAATTAAGAATAATATTTCACTCATTTTTTGTAAAAAAATAACATTTTGATAGCTTTGC
>CAZGPH010000024.1:0-19034 GCA_964527965.1 uncultured Marinoscillum sp. | reverse complement strand
TATGACAACTTACAAAATTTCTTTGTCGACGGTTCTCAACAAAATACTTCTATTGGTGTCAACGCTCAAGTTGGTTCATCATCAATAAAAGCTAATTACGGTTGGACTAAAGACAACGGATATGTTCCATTCAACGATTATAGAAAACATAATTTTGCGTTAGGTGCTAATACTCAGCTTGCAAATGGTTTAAAAATTAATGCTTCATTCAATTATATTGAATCACAAGCTAATAAACCTCCTGTAAACCCGAGTAGAAACTCAAACGCAACCAATGTATCATTATTTGGTAATGTTATGTATACTCCAAGAAGTTGGAACTTATTTGGTATGGAATATGAAAGACCAGATACTCATGGTAGTGTTTATTATAGAGGTAATAACGGGATGCAACATCCTTTATGGACTCTACATAACGCTAGAGATAAAGACGATGTTAACAGATTTATTGGTAACGTTACTTTAAGTTATGAGATAGCTGACTTTTTAAATCTGACGTATAGAATAGGTCTTGATAGAACTAATATGCTTAACAACTACATGATTAATAAGAATGGAGTTCAAGGCTATGCTGTTCTTGGCTATTTTGCTACGTCCAATAGAAATAATATAAATTATGATCAAGTTGTAAACTTAAACGGATCAGTTGAATTATCTGAGGATCTTGATTTTGATTTCTTAGTAGGTGGAAACTTACAGTCAAGAAATTATGAATTATCTCAGATCAGTAGTTCTGATATGTTTATCTTCGACTTCTTCGATCATAGTAACTTTACAGTAACTAATGCTAATACTTACGTATTAAGAGAAAATACTTATGGTGCATACGCTAACCTTACTCTAGGATATAGAGACTGGGGATTCTTATCTGCGTCTGCTAGAAATGACTGGACTTCTACTTTAGAAGAAGCTAACAGATCATTCTTATATCCATCTGTATCTTTATCTGTTTTACCTTTAGAAGCATTGTCTATTAACAATCAAAACCTTAACTTCTTGAAAGTTAGATTTGGTTTCGGAACATCTGCAGGTTATCCTTCTCCTTATTCTACGAGAGGATCGCTTAATACATATACTAAGATTTTCCAAACTTCAAGTGGTGCGTTGTTAAATTCTAATGCTGTAAGTAATTTCTTTGCTAACCCAGACTTAACTCCTGAGATTCATAAAGAGCTAGAGCTCGGTATCGAAGGTAAGTTCTTTAAGAATAAAGTTGGTTTAGACTTATCATTATTTACTAAAGATTCAGAAGATCTAATTATTGATCTTGATCTTGATGCATCTACTGGTTACACATCTTCAACTGTTAACTCAGCATCTATCAATAACAAAGGTTTAGAAGCCATCGTTTCAGTAATTCCTGTTCAGTCGAGAGACTTTACTTGGGAAATAGCTGGACAATTCTCTATGTTGAGAAGTGAGGTTCTTTCCATTGCTGATGGAGTTGAGCAAATTTATGTTGGTGGATATGTTGGTAGAGGTAACATCGCTATCCCAGGATTACCTTATGGTATAATGGAAGGTGACGTGATCAAGAGAGATTATGGTAGCCTTGATGGAACTGATCACTTACAAGTTAGTTGGGATGATAGATTAAACTATACTCCTATTGTTAACTCTAATGGTGGATATCAGCAACTTGGTTTTGGTGTAATTGGTGATCCAAACCCAGACTATGTTTATGGTGTTACTAATACTTTAACGTATAAGTGGGTAACTGCTAGAGTTCAGTTCGATTCTTCTGTAGGTGGAGATGTATTCTCTACTACTAGTTCTACTCTACTTGGTAGAGGTATCCTTGAGGAAACAGGTTTTGATAGGTTTGTTCCAATTGTTACAAAAGGTCTGACAAATGACGGATCTCCTAACACGAAACAAACTACTGCAAACGCTCACTACTGGCCAAACACTGGTGTTTTCTATGATGAAAACTCAATGTATGATGCTTCAGTAATGAGAATAAGAGAGGTTTCCCTTTCTTTAGTTGCGCCTAAGTCGTTCCTTAATGGAACTCCTTTTGGAAGTGCTAGTTTAACTATGTCTGCTCAGAACATCTGGCATTATGCATGGAACTTCCCTGCAGGATCAAATTTTGACCCTGAGGTTATAAGTTACGGTGCAGGTTCTAATGCTAGAGGATGGGATGAGATGACTGGTCCTACTGCTAAGAAGTGGGGAGCTACATTAAGTTTAAGTTTCTAATTTTTAAAATTAATATATAATGAAAAAATTAAACAAATTATACTTGATAGTTGCCTTCATGTTTGTAGGCTACTCGTGTGAAATAACTGATTTAGATCAGTTAAATAATCCGAATGCTGTGACTGTTGAGAATGCAGGTCTTGATTTATACTGGAACGCTGTTCAGACTAGTTTTGCTGGATGGTGGTATGGTAATCAAACTCCAATGCTCCAAGTAGCTAGAGTTGCGTGTATGACATGGGGTGAAACTTATGACAATGCGTACCTATCTACAAGTTTTAATGGATCTTGGAACTCTGTTTATTCTGGACTAGTTCCTGACATTGACGCAATGATTGGTGCTGGTACTGAAGCTGAATCTTGGATTCATGTAGGTGCTGGTAAAATCTTAAAAGGATATGCTCTTCAGATGCTTGTTGACAAGCATGGTGCTATCCCTTACAGCGAAGCATGGCAAGGAACTGCTAATCTAAGTCCTAAAGTTGATGATGCACAAACTGTGTACGCAGCTGTAAAAGGATTATATGACGAAGCAATTGCGGATCTTAATAAAACTGCCATTGGTGCTCCAGGTGTGGACATCTACTATGGTGGTGATAAGGCCAAGTGGATAACTTTAGCAAATACACTTAAGTTCAGAATGGCTCTGAATGAAGGTGATGCTGCTGGAATTTCTGCTGCTTTATCAGCTGGTGTAATAGACGATAAGTCTGAGGATTGGGTGTTTAAATACGGAAGTAATAGACAGAACCCAGACTCAAGACATCCATGGTATAGTGGATCGTATGAATCATTTTCTGGTCCATACCAATCTAACTACTACATGTGGGAGTTAATGGAAGAAAAGGGTATCCCTGATCCAAGACTTAGATACTATTATAAAAGACAAGATCTAAATATTGTAGGTGAAGATTTATTTACAATTGACTGTGTAATACCTGATACTAGACCAGTATGGTATGACACTCCTTACACAAATGCATATGGTGTTTCAGTAACATGGCCTTTCTGTGCAGGAAGTAGTACAACAACTGTTGATGCTGCTAATGCGAAAGGTTACTGGGGAAGAGACCACGGTAATAACGATGGTACTCCTCCAGATGGTCAGAAAAGAACACACAGAGGGATTTATCCAGCTGCTGGTGCTTATGATGACGGTGATGCTGCAACTGGTACATTTGGTAGTGGGGTTTCTCATACTCAACATGGTGGTGTTGACGGTGGCGGAGGAGACGGACACGCTCCAATGCTTATGTCTGCTAACGTATACTTCATGAGAGCCGAAGCTGCTCTTGATGGATTATCTAGTGAAAACGCTAGAGATATGTTAGAAACAGCGTTAACTACTTCAATAAGTTCTGTAATGAGTTACTCTGCAGGATGGGGTGAAGTTGGTGACTTCAATGGTGACGGAGTTGGTGCAATTCCTGAGCAAAGAAGTATTGACGCTTATGTCAATTATGTATTGAGTGCGTATGATGCCGCATCTGATAATGAAGCAAAGATGAATATCATTGTTAAAGAGCATAGGCTCGCTTCATTCTCTAACGGTATTGAATTGTACAATGCAATGAGAAGAACTGGTCATCCAACTGAGATGCAGGGTCCTATGAAGACTCCTGATGCTGGTACTTTTCCAAGGTTGTTCCCTTATCCATCTGATTTCTCTAACTTGAACAAGAATGCTCCTGTTAGAACAGATCTAGGTGAGAAAATTTTCTGGGATAGAGCTGGTGCATTAAACTAATTTTAAATTAAAACTATTATGAAAAATTTAAAAAAGTTATTCGTAGCATTCATTGCAATGACGATGGCAGTATCATGTGGTGATCCTGTTTTACCTGTTGAACTTTTTCCAGAAATGCAATATGGTGCATACGCTAGAAAGATGTCTCAAACTGGTAAATTCAATTACTTTGATGTAGCTAGTTCGTCAATTGACATGCATGTAGAATATTATGATGAAGCTCAGGGTGCAAACATCACTGAGTTTGATATTGATGTAGAATATGTAGATGTTATTGGTGGTGGCGCTAAAAGTGTAGCTAGAACTCAATTCAGAACTATAACTTCTTCAGAATTCGTAAAGAATGCTGATGGATACCTTAGTAATGATATAAGTTTAGGCTTTGGTGCGACTATGGCGGCAGTAGGTAAAACTATTGCTGATATCGATGGTGGTAACTATTTCAGATATTGGTTTACTATAACTAAGTCTGATGGAACTACTTACGATTATAATAACACAGGACCAAACTTACAGTCTTCAAGTGCATTTGGTGCATTATTTAGACTTAATGTTTCTGTTGTTTGTCCTTCAGACCTTGAAGCTACTTGGGATGCTGTTAGTACAGCACCTGGAGTTGGTGGAACTTGGGGCTGTAGTGCAACATCTAACTTTTCTGGTTCTTGGGTGAAGTCTGGTGGTGACAATTTATATATAGAGCCTTCTGGTCAGTTTGACTGGGGTGCATATCTAGGTTGTTACGGTGCGACTTCAACTAATCCGGGAGGAACACTTAAAGTACAAGATGCTTGTGGTATATTATCACCAGTAGGTGCTTCAAGATGGTCAGAAGTATATACTTTTCATGATGTTAGCTCAGCTGGTGCTGCGTTAACTATTGACTGGTCTAATGACTATGGTGAAGGTGCACTATCTGTACTTACCAGAAATGATGGACAGAATTGGCCTGACTTGAACTAACTAGTTAGTACATATATTTACATATATGATTTAAAAGGGTAACGGCGTAAGTCGTTACCTTTTTTTTTGTTTATTTTTAGAGTAATGAAAAAATATCTTTTTTTTTTTATTCTGCTCTTCACGCACTCTCAATTATTATCTCAATTATATTTTAATGAGATTTCTTCTTCTCTAGATTTTAATCATTCTTACTTTCAAGGTGTCTCAGGCGCAGGTGTTACTTTTGTTGATTTTGATCAGGATGGGTTAGATGATATCACAATACCAACAAATGGTAACAATTCTATCCTTTTTTTAAGAAATAATGGAGAAAAACTTGTCCCATTATCTTTTGGTATTGAATTTCCTTCTCAAATAAAACAAGTACTATGGATTGATTATGATAATGATTATGATAAAGATCTTTATGTATCTTCTTTCAATGGTAAAAATAAACTTTATAATAATAATGGATTTTTAGAATTTGAAGATGTGACAAACTCAGTTAATTTGCCAGATTCAATTTCTAACTCATTTGGATCGTCTTGGTCAGATATAAATAATGACGGTTATCTTGATTTATTGCAGACCTATAGATCTGGGGATTCTATAACTAATACTGTAAGTTTATTTTTAAATAATGGTGGTTTATCTTTTATAGATATAACAAATCTATCTTCAATTTCAGAACTTAATAAGTTACCTTTCTGTGCTACATTTATAGATATTGATAATGACAATGTTCAAGACCTATACATAGCTAATGATAAGTCTTCAGGTAATTCACTTTATTATAATAATTTTGATTCTACTTTTTCTAATATAAGTATTCAGTCTAATACTAATATTGAAATGGATGCCATGTCAGTGACAGTAGGTGATTTTAATAATGATTCTTTCTTTGATATATATTCTACAAATCTAGAAGAAGGAAATAAATTATTTGTAAATAATCAAGATCTTACTTTTACTGAACGGGCGGATGATTTAAGTGTTTCATTCAATGCAGAAGGCTGGGGTGCTCAATTTGAAGATTTTGATATGGATGGTTATGAGGATCTTTATGTAAGTGGATCACTTGTTGGGTCTAATGTAAATTCTAGTGCATATTACTCTAATATTTTTGGTAAATATTTTGAGAAAAATATTTCAGTAGGCTTAGGAGTTGACACAGTCTCTAGTTATGGAAATGCAGTAGGGGATATAAATAATGATGGTTACCCGGATATTGTTGTATTAAATATGGAGCCTTTTAATTCCTTTCTTTTTAAAAATAATTATTTTGGAACTAATAACTGGCTCAAAGTTAATTTAATCGGTTTTAACTCCAATAGTGATGCATATGGTGCTAAAGTTGTATTATTTTTAGATGACAAATCAATATCACGTGGTAAATTTTCTACTGAGGGATATCTCTCTCAGAATTCTAATTCATTATTCTTTGGTTTAGGAAGTAGTCCTTTAGTTGATAGTCTAAAGGTTTATTGGCCATCAGGTGAAATTGATGTTCTTTATCAGGTAGAAGTGAATAAATTAATAACTATAAATGAGGGTTCTACATCTTCAATACCTAAAATATATTCTTTTAGTAATTCTTTTTGTGATGGTAGTTCGCTAACCTTAGAAACTGGTTATTATAATCAATATTTATGGTCTACAGGGGATACAACTCAGTATATAAATATTAGTCAAGGTGGTAATTATTTTGTTAATGTTTATAATGAATTAGGAATTATGTTCTCTTCAGATACTATAAATATTGAAAAGAAATTCCCTCCAAATTTTGATATAATTGTTAAAGACATTACAAACCAACATACTAGCTCTATTCAAATTAGTAATATTAATTCTTCAAATGAATATTATTTATCATTAGACGGAGGTACTTACTATAAAAATAAATTTTTCTTTTCTAATTTAAGTTCTGGAGAACATTCTATAACTATAAGAGATGAAAGAGGGTGTGAATCAACTAAAAGTTTTGAGATAAAAAATTTAGTTAAAGATTCAGGAAACTCTGAGTTCACAAATCAGTCTATAGCAAGAAAATGGATGGAGGTATTATTACAAGCTATTAGGGATGACTTAGCTAGACCCCCAATTCATGCTAGAAACTTATTTCATCTTTCTTCGCTTATGTATGATGCTCTAGTAATAAAAGAAAAGCTTATACATGATAAGAATATGACTCCATTTTTGCTTGGAAATACTATTAATGAAACTGACTTCCCTTTTGAATTTCCTAATTATATAGAAGATGAAGAGTTTATAGAGAAAATAATTTCTTATTCCGCATATAATTTTATTAGACATAGATTTCAGAAATCAGTTGGTGTTATAAATACATTTAATAGTGCAGACTCTCTTATGTTAACATTAGATTATGATATTAATTATGATAAGTTAGATTACCTATCAGGTGACCCGAGATCTATCGGTAATTATTTGTATAAAATTTATTCAGATTATGGGTTCATTGACAACTCAAATGAATTAAATGATTATTCTAGTAATTATTACTCTCCTTTAAATCCTCCTCTAGATTTAGATTATTATGGTAATCCAAATATAATAGATCCAAATAGATGGCAACCATTAAAAATATCTAATTTCATAGATCAGTCTGGAAATTTAATTGAAGGTATTCCTAAATTTATTTCACCAGAGTGGGGTAATGTAATCCCTTTTGCTTTAAAAGAGGAAGACTTAGTTATTAAGTTGAGAGATGATAATATCTACAAAATATACCATGACCCTGGCCCCCCACCTTTACTTGATACAATAAATCAAGGAATTTTAGATTCCTTGTTTAAAAGTTCATTCTCTATGGTATCAATTTGGGGATCGCACTTAGATAGGTCTGATGGGGTACTTTTAGATATATCTCCCAATTCAATTGGTAACTTAAACTCATATCCTAGTGATTTTTTTGAGTTCTTCAATCTCTATAAGTATTTTGATGGGGGGGATGTAGGTATTGGGCATAATATTAATCCATTTAATAATCTAAAATATGAAGAACAAATTGTCCCTAGAGGTGATTACACAAGAGTTCTTGCAGAGTTTTGGGCAGATGGTCCAGATTCTGAAACACCTCCTGGTCATTGGTTTGTAATATTAAATGAAGTAAATGATGATAAAAATTTAATAAGAAAATTCCAGGGGATAGGAGATGAATTAGATAGACTAGAATGGGATATAAAATCTTATTTTTTAATGGGAGGAGCTATGCATGACGCAGCAATCTCAGCATGGGGTTCAAAAGGATATTATGATTATGCTAGACCAATTTCTGTTATCAGATATTTATCTGAAAATGGGCAGTCAACATATGAAGATTCTGCCAATTATAACCCTAATGGGTTCCCTTTAATTGAGGGTTATATAGAGTTGGTATCTTTAGATGATCCATTAGTTGGTGAGGATAGTAAGAATTTAGGAAAAGTAAAATTATTTACATGGAAGGGTTTCAGTGAATCTGATTCATCTGATATTGAGAAAGGCGCAGGTTGGATACTAGCCGAAGAATGGTGGCCTTATCAAAGGCCTAGCTTTGTTACTCCTCCCTTTGCTGGTTATATATCAGGTCACTCTACCTACTCTAGTGCAGCAGCAACTATATTAGAAAAATTAACTGGAAGCGAATATTTTCCAGGTGGAATTGGGGAATTTAATATACCAAAAAATAATTTTCTTGTTTTTGAGAAAGGTCCTTCTGTTGATATGAAGTTACAATGGGCAACCTATCGAGATGCTGCAGATCAATGTGCTCTTTCTCGAATTTGGGGAGGTATTCACCCATATATTGATGATATACCAGGTAGGAAAATAGGAAAAAATATTGGTGACGATGCTTTTTCTAAAGGGAAACTTTTATTTGAAGACAGAAGTCTAATTACAGGTAATGAATATAAAGAGTATAAGTTTTCTGTTTTTCCTAATCCCCTCTATAATAATAAAAACCTTACTGTATTAAATGAAACCTCAAAAAATATTGACAAAATAAAATTTATTAATTTATCTGGTAAAATTATTTTATCTAAGAATGTAATTGAAAATCATAAAAAAATTATATTAAATATTAATAATTTACAGAAAGGTATTTACTTGATAATGGTTCATTTTGAAGATGGGTCAGTCAAGTCAACTAAAATTGTATTTAAATGATATTACATAAAAGATATTCATTTCTCATCTTTTTATTTATTATCTCTTGCTCAAAAAAAAATAATTTTAATAAGGTATCTATTAGTTTGCCAAATTATAACCATTCAAAATACCATGTTAATTTTATATCTGATTTTTCAACTTCTGCTAAGATATCGTATTGGAAAGATAAAAATCAAGTTCTTTTCTCTTCAACTAACAAAGGAGATTCTTTCAATATAGTGTTACCTTACTTAAAGCCATCATCTAGTTATTCCTTCAAAATAAATGAGATTTCAAAATCATCAATAATTAATTCCTCAGTTTTATATTCTTTTAAGACCAGAGATTTACCAAGTTTTTTCCCCAACTTTAATTTGATAAAAGATTCCTTATTTTCATTTGATGGTTATCTTTTATTTAGAACTCAAGAAGATCCTGGAATTCAATTTATGATGGATGATTCTGGTGAAATTGTGTGGTATAATATAGCAGATACTGTTTTATCTAGACCTTTTAATAAAGGGTTAAATAACACTTATATATCCTTATCAAAAAAAAATATAATTAATGAAATATCTTACGAAGGAGACACATTGTTTTCCAAAACATCTGACAAACATATTTTTCATCATGATATCCTAAAATTTCTTGATAAAGAAAAATCATATTATGTTGGTCTTACCTATGAATACTATAAATATTATAAAAATGATATTGATTCAATTATGGGAGATGGAATTGTGGTGTATGATGAAAAAGGTGAAAAAGTATGGACCTGGAATATATTTAATCATTCTAAACCAGATGAAGAGGAGTTTTTAATTCGTGATGACTGGAGTCATGCAAATGGAATAGATATAGATTCTGATGGTAACTATCTTATCTCATTCAGAAATTTTGATCAAATATGGAAAGTTAATTCTGTTAATGGGGATGTGATATGGCGACTAGGGAAAAATGGAGATTTTAATTTAGAAAACAAAGAAATTTTCTATCAACAACATGCTATACATAAAATTGATAGTAGTCATTATATGCTATTTGATAATGGTTCATCAGAGTATAGGAAAACATCTAGGGCTCTTGTTTTTTCATTAGATGAGAAGAATAAAAATTTTAATTATTCTAAGAGTATTTTCCTGCCTGATAGTTTATTTACTTTTAAGCAAGGAAGTGTATATTCTATGGGTAATAACAACTATCTTTTTTCTAGTTCAGTTAATAATAAAACAATAATATCAGATGAAACTGGTAAAATTTTATGGAATTTATCAAGTGATCATTCATTTTATAGAGTATATTATATCGATAAAAAAAAGTTGTTTTAAATTTATTTTTTATTCTTTAGTTTGATCTTCAAAGCATTTTGATGAGTTATTTTAAATTATTTTTTACTTTCCTAAAAACTGGTACTATATCTTTTGGTGGTTACATGATGTTAATAGCAATGATCCAACATGAATTCTCAGTGAGAAAAAAAATTTTAAGTAAAAAAAAGATATTAGATGCTATTACAATGGCCAGCTTTCTCCCTGGACCTATGGCAATTAATGTTGCTTCTTACATTGGTTTTCTAATTAAAGGCTGGAAAGGTGCAGTAATATCATTTATTGGAGTTCTCCTCCCTTCATTTATTATTATGGTATTATTTTCTCACTTATATCTAAACTCAAGAAATATTCCAGGATTCTCTTCATTCTTTGACGGAGTAATGCCTGTTGTGTCTGCAGTTATTTTTTCTGTAGGATATGGTTTCTATAAAGACTCCAAAGACAAAACTTTTACACTATTGCTTGTAGTCCTTAGCTTTGCATTAACTTCTTTAATAAAGGGTTATATCTCAATAATTCTGCCTTTATTTATATGTGGTGGTCTTAACTTAATTTATAATGGAGATAAGATTAAAAAAATCCAAAATCCAAAAAAAGCATTCATAAGAACAAAGGGTATTGTTATTGCCTCATTAATTATGATATTATTATTTGTCTTTTTAAATAATGCCCCTATTGATTCTTTAAATTTTAATCTCTCAAAAGTTTTTGCCAATATATCTCTTACTCTTTTTGGAGGAGGATATGTTTTTATACCTTATTTGGATAAAATAATTGTAGAGCAGATAGGTTGGCTAACTAAAAGAGAGTTTATCGACTCTATAGCTATGGGTCAAATAACTCCAGGCCCAATACTGATTACGGCCACTTTTATAGGTTACAAGATAAATGGAATAGCTGGAGCTTTTTTCTCAACATTATCAATATTTTTACCTTCTTCAGTTGTCATAATATTCTTTTCTAGAGTTTATTATTTCGTAAAGAAAAATACTACTGTAAAACTCATTATTAAAGGGTTTAAAATAGGTATAATAGGATTAATATATTATTCAGGGTATATAATCATGTTCAAACAACTTGAGTCTTTTAATATTCTCAGTATTTCTATTTGTATATTTTCTTTTATTATTTTAAATAAAACTAAAATCCATCCATTATTTTTGATTTTAACTTTTGGTCTACTGGGATACTTTTTAGAAATATAACCTATGAAATTTTTTCAAATAATTGGAACTCAAAGGTCTGGATCAAATTTATTTAGGTTAATGCTAAATGAATTTGAAAATGTTTTTGCTCCTCATCCCCCTCATCTTCTAAATACATTTTATCCTTTATTAGAGAAATATAATGATCTAAATAAAGATAAAAATTTAAAGAGACTTATTAGTGATATGTTAGGTTGGATAAATAATAATCCTATAAAATGGAGCAATATTCCAACTACTGAAACCATTTTTAATTCTGTAAAGAATAGAAATCTTTTTGAGATATTTAAAGCAATATATACCTCTAATAATCCTAATTTTTGGTGTTGTAAAAGTCTTCAAAATTTAAAATTTTATACCATTAAAGAATTTCAAAATTTAAATCCTATATATATTTATATATATAGGGACGGAAGAGATGTAGCATCATCTTTTAAGAATGCTCCCATAGGAGATAAGCACATATATTTTCTTGCAAAAAAGTGGGCATATGACCAGCGTGTATGTAATGAGATAAAAAAAATAACACCTAGCGAATATTTTTTTTCTGTTAAGTATGAGGACTTGCTTGAAGATCCAACTAGTGTCTTTAATAATCTTTGTGATAGATATGATATAAAGTTCAATAAAGATTTTTTAAATTTTTATTTATCTAAAGAGTCACTGAAAGCATCCAAATCAGGTGGAATGTGGAAAAATTTATCAAAACCATTAATAAGAGATAATAAAGAAAAGTTTAAGAGAGAATTATCTGATAATGAAATATTAATATTTGAATCAATCAACAAAAACATTTTAAAGGAACTGGGTTATAAACTACAAAATGATAATTCAAGTTTAGATATTTCATTTTCTTCTGAAGATATTGATACCTTTAAAAGTATCAATAATGAGATAATATCATTAATTAAATCTAATAATAAGTTATCTGAGATAGATTTGAGAATAAAGCAAAGAGATGAGCTTTCAAAATCTATAGGTTAGCTTAATTTGAGTTCAAAATTTTTTCCGTCAAACTCAAGGAATGGTGAATCTGTCATCCATTCTCCGCAGTTAAAGTAATAACAACCTTCTGATAATTTTTTCTTATTCTTATAATGGCTATGACCGAAGATAAAAGTATCAATATTTTCTTCTTTTCTATATTCGTTACAATAATGAATAATTCTTTTATCATTCCTCTTCGCGTTTTCTGATATATTCATTATTCTTTTTGATCCTGATAGAAATCTACCAAGTGGTATACCTATATCTGGATGAATCCACCTAAACAAAAACTGACATATTTTATTTTTAAAAATCAACTTTAGAAATTTAAAGCCTAAATCACCTTTTCCAATACCATCTCCATGGCCTACAAGAATAAGTTTATTATTTAAAAGAAATTTTTGAGGATTATCATACACTTTAATTCCAAGTTCATTGAAATAGCTTAGAACCCACATGTCACGATTCCCTAAAAAATAATGAAAATTAATTCCTGAATCAATCATATTAGATATAGTAGATAAAAATCTTAGATTTTCTTTTGGTATAACATTTCTATACTCAAACCAAAAATCAAAAACATCCCCCATCAAAAATACCTCTTGAGCATCTTTTGATATATGATTTAACCAGGAAATTATTTTTTTTTCTCTAATAGATGATGATTTTTTATCTGGCCTACCCAAATGAAAGTCACCAGCAAAATATGCTTTTTTATTCTTCTTTAACCGAAGGTTGATCTGTATCATTTTCTTTAATGCCTTTATCATCAACTTCTATATCAGTTTCTACATTATTTTCAAATGGTCTTTTCCCAATAAGCTCTTCTAGATCATTTTGAAATAAAATCTCTTTTTCAAGAAGTTTTTTTGCAATTTTTTCTAATTGTTCTTTTTTCTCTAATAGTAAATTTTTTGTTCTATCGTATGCATTATCTACTATTCTCTTAACTTCCGAATCAATCTTTTCAGCTGTTGAGTCAGAATAGGGTTTAGTGAAATTATAGTCTGATTGCTTTGAATCAAAAAATGAAATATTACCTATATTTTTATTCATTCCATAAACGGAAACTATGCTGTATGCCATTTTAGTTATTCTTTCAAGGTCACTTAGAGCACCAGTTGATATTTTACCAAATACTATTTCCTCAGCTGCTCTTCCTCCTAAAGCCATACACATTTCATCTAATAGCTGATCAGTTTGATAAAGATATTGTTCTTTAGGCAGGTACTGTGCGTAACCAAGAGCTGCAATTCCTCTTGGGACAATACTAACTTTCACTAGAGGGTCAGCATGTTCTAAATACCAACCTGCTACTGCATGTCCAGCTTCATGGTATGCAACTATTTTCTTTTCTTCTGGTGATATAATTTTATTTTTCTTTTCTAGACCTCCAATTACTCTGTCAATTGCATCTTGAAAATCTATCATTTCTATAGACTTCTTATTTTTTCTCGCTGCAATTAAAGCAGATTCATTACAAACATTCGCAATTTCAGCTCCAGCAAAACCCGGAGTCTGTGCTGCTAAATTTTTAACAACTACATCA
Source organism: uncultured Marinoscillum sp. (assembly GCA_964527965.1). Taxonomy (GTDB): domain Bacteria; phylum Bacteroidota; class Bacteroidia; order Cytophagales; family MED-G16; genus MED-G16. The sequence continues at coordinate 4,925 of CAZGPH010000024.1, read as the reverse complement.
TCATGTAATTTAAGAGGTCTTACATGAACCTTAAATATTTCTTCTCTTCCCTTTAGATCTGGCTTATCAATAGAAATTTGTCTGTCAAACCTTCCAGGTCTAAGTAATGCAGAATCTAATACATCAGGTCTATTTGTTGCTGCTAAAATAATAACCCCTGAGTCAGTTGAAAATCCATCCATCTCAACTAATAATGAATTAAGTGTATTCTCTCTCTCATCATTAGAACCAGGCATCTGACCTCTTCCTCTACTTCTACCTATTGCATCAATTTCATCAATGAAGACAATACATGGAGCTTTTTCTTTTGCTTTTTTGAAAAGGTCTCTAACTCTTGCTGCACCAACCCCAACAAACATCTCAACAAAATCAGATCCAGATAGGGAATAGAAAGGAACATTAGCTTCTCCGGCAACTGCTTTTGCTAATAAGGTTTTACCTGTACCTGGTGAACCTACTAATAGGGCTCCTTTAGGTATTTTGCCACCTAGTCTTGTGAATTTTTTTGGGTTTTTTAAGAATTCTACAATTTCTTTTACCTCCTCTTTAGCTTCCTCTAATCCAGCGACATCTTTAAATGATAATTTCACTTTACTCTCCTTATCAAATAATGAAGCTTTTGATTTTCCAATATTAAAAATTTGTCCTCCAGGACCTCCCCCAGTAGACATCCTTCTTAATAAGAACCAGAAACCAATTAAAATTAGTATAGTGAATCCCCATGTCTGCAAAAAAGAATAAATATCAGTCCTACTCTCAGTCAAATATTCTATTTCATTAGAATTTTCTTTTCCTAGTGAACCAGTGAGATCATCATATCTCTTCTCAAAAGATTCGATTGAAGAGACTTCAAGACGATAATGTGGGCCATATGTATTGTTCAGTAAACTAGAAGATTCTAACTCATCTTTATATGCTGAATTTAAGAGTGCTTCTTCTTTTAAAGATATTTCTATAATTTCTTGATTTTTTATTACTACAATTTTTGATATATCATGACTTCTAATCATTTTTTGAAATCGATTATAATCAATTGTGATAGGTTTAGTAGAGAAGAAACTAAATGATATATAGATAAAAATAGATATTAAAAACACAACCCATATCTGGTTATTGAAGTTGTTATTAATTAATTTATTGTTAGAGTTTTTTTTCATTTTTTTGATTTAATATCTTTAATTATTCCATCCCCCCACAAAGTTTCTAAATTATATAAATTTCTTTTATCCTTATCAAATACGTGAGCAACTACATTAACAAAATCAATTAAGACCCACTCACTATTTATTTTACCTTCTTTTTTCCATGGTCTCTCTTTAAATTCCTTAAAAACATCAGACTCAATACCATCAGCTATTGAATCTATATGTATGTTAGAGTTACCAGTAGCTAAAACGAAATAATCAGTAACTGAGTTTTTAATTTTTTTTAAATCAATTATTCTTATATCTTCTGCTTTCTTGTTTTCCATACAATCAGCAATGTAAGAGCTAAGTTTACTTGAATTTATATTTTGATCTATTTTCAATATATATTGCTAAATATTATATAATTATATGAGCAAAAAACCTGCCAATAATCTATTTAAAGACAAAACTAATGTTTATGTGACAGAATGTCTCTCAACCAATGACTTTTTAATGCAACTTTCATTAAAAAATTCAATAGAAGAAGGTTCAGTGGTAATTACTGATTTCCAAACTAAAGGTAAAGGTCAAAGAAATAACTTTTGGAGCTCTAATAGGCAAGAAAACCTTCTTTTCTCCTTTATTCTATTTCCTAAAATAAAATTATCTGAACAATTTATTCTTCATATAATAACATCTTTATCAGTCTATCATTCATTAAAAAAAATTGGACTTAGTAATGTTAAAATAAAATGGCCAAATGATATTTATGTTAATAATAAAAAGATATGTGGTATTTTAATTGAGAATCAAATTTTTAAAAAGAGGATAAAGAAATCCATTTTAGGAATTGGTATTAACATTAACCAAAAAGATTTTGGTAATATTAAAGCCACCTCCATTTATAATGAAATAAACAAAAAAACAAATAGGAAAGAAGTTTTGTCTCTATTTAAGTCATATTTTAGTAAGGAATACAATGAAATGGATAGCTTAAATAAAGAATCTTATAAAAAAAAGCTTTTAGGGTTCAATAAAATCTTACATTATAGATCAAAAGAAAATAGATTTTCAGGTAAAATTATTGATGTTAAAAATGACGGAAAGATTTCATTGATGATAAATGATAAAATAAAACATTTTGACTTTGGAAGTCTTGAGTTATTATTATAATAATTTCAAATTATACTAAAAGAGAGTAATTTTAAGTATGTCTAAATATATAATCCTATCTGCGCCATCGGGATCTGGCAAGTCAACTCTTGCCTCTTATTTACTTGAAAATTTAAAGTCTCTTTCTTTTTCTGTTTCTTCGACAACACGTGAAATAAGAAAAAATGAAAAAGAAGGAACTGACTATTATTTTATATCAAAAGGTGAATTTAATGAACATATAAAAAACAATGATTTTATTGAGTGGGAACAGGTTTATAATGATGATTTTAAAGGAACTCTGAAAAGTGAAATAAAGAGATTAAAAAACAAAAATAAAAATATAATATTTGATGTAGATGTAGTTGGTGGATTAAATTTAAAGAAATATTTTGGGAAAGATTCTTTGTCAATTTTTATAGATTCCCCGAGTTTATCAGAATTAGAGGCTAGACTGATTAAGAGAGGAACAGATACTGAAAGGAAAATTAAGGAGAGGGTTAATAAAGCAAAAATTGAAATATCTCATAAAGAGAAATTTGATGAAATAATTATGAATAGTGATATTAAAAAAGCTTCAAAGGACATTTTAAATATAGTTTTAAAATTTTTATCAGTATGACTATAGGTTTATTTTTTGGTTCTTTTAACCCTATTCACAACGGTCACTTGAATATAGCTAGAGAGGTTTTAAAAAAAACAGAAATTGACAGTATTTGGATGGTACTTTCTCCTAGGAGCCCAGATAAGGAAGAGGTTTTAGATAAGAAGGACAGGTATGAACTTATGAGGTTAGCATTAATGAGTGAAACTAAAATTAATATCTCAAAAGTAGAATTTAATTTGAAAACACCAAACTACACTTATTTAACCTTATTAGAGCTATCTAAAAAACATCCAAATTATAATTTTATTATTTTAATGGGGGAGGATAATTACAAAAACATTAATGACTGGAGAGAAAGTAATTATATTATTAATAATTTTAAAATATTAGTATATCCTAGGGAATCAACCTTAAAAAATGAAAATTTTTTAACAGGAAAGTTGTATGATATCTCTTCATCCATGATTAGAAGAAAAGTTGCTAAAAATGAAGATATTTCCTCTCTTGTACCATTAAATGTAATGAAGGAAATAGAAAAAAAAAGTTATTATTCTAGATAGTAGTAATTTCTACTTCCTTAGATTTAATAACTTCATCTACTTTGTTGATTTTAGAATCAGTTATTTTTTGAATCTCATTTTCACCACTACTAATTGCATCTTCAGATACCCCTTCGTTAGATAATTTCTTAATAAGTTCATTAGACTCTTTTCTAACTGATCTTATGCTAATCTTTCCTTTCTCTCCTTCTCCTTTAATCTGTTTAACCAGAACTAGTCTTCTCTCTTCAGTTAGTGGAGGAATATTTATTATTACATTTTCTCCATCATTTTGTGGGTTGAGACCTAATTCACTATTTACTATAGATTTTTCGATGTCTTGAATTATTGTTTTCTCCCAAGGTTTAATAAAAAGAGTTCTAGTATCTGGAGTTGTTATTGATGCAACTTGTAAAAGTGGTGTTGGGGCTCCATAATATTCAACCATTATTCCATCAAGCATACTAGGGGAAGCTTTTCCAGCTCTAATTTTTTTTAGTTCTGTAATTAAAAACTGAATGGATTTATCCATTCTCTCTTTGGTATCTTCTAAAATTAAATCTATTTCTTCCATTATTTTAATATATTAATGTTCCTACTTTTTCACCTTCTACTAACTTAATTAAGTTTCCAGGTTTATTCATGTCAAATACTATAATAGGTAAATTATTTTCTTTACATAATGTAAATGCTGTCATATCCATAATTTTTAGGTTTCTTTCATACGCCTCATCAAAAGATAATTCATTAAACTTTATAGCATCCTTAACTTTTTCTGGATCTGAGTCATATACTCCATCAACTCTGGTACCCTTAAGTACAATATTAGCTTCTATCTCAACAGCTCTAAGGCTTGCGGTAGAGTCTGTTGTAAAATATGGTTTACCAAGACCTGCACCAAAAATTACTATTCTACCTTTTTCTAAATGGCGAATTGCTCTTCTTCGTATAAAGGGTTCACACACTTGATCTATATTAAACCCAGACATTAACCTTGTGTCACATTCCAGCTTTTCTAAATGACTTTGAAGGGCCATACTATTCATTAAAGTGGCTAGCATACCCATATAATCTCCCTGAACTCGATCTATTCCAGATTTTTCTGATTGAATACCCCTATAAATATTTCCACCTCCAATAACTATTGCTATTTCAATTCCTTTATCATGAATATTTTTAATTTGTTGAGAGTACTTCTCTAGAAGAGAAGAGTCAATGCCATAATTTTTCTCTCCCATTAACGCCTCGCCGCTCAACTTTAAGAGTATTCTTTTATATTTCATTTTGCTAATTATAAAAGTAAATATTTAATAATGAATTTTTGTCTACTTCAATAAGTAATTTTTTAAAAATTTAATTTGTATTCAAAAATTTGTAATAAATAAAAAAGAATATAATTTTGCTGACCTTTGAGCTTAATAGGCAAAATATTGTAATTTTTAAGTATGGGGGGATACCAAAGCGGTCAACTGGGGCAGACTGTAAATCTGTTGACTTATG
>CAZGPH010000023.1:0-19873 GCA_964527965.1 uncultured Marinoscillum sp. | reverse complement strand
AATGTCACAATAAAAGATGGGATATTCTGTATAGCTTCAGCAGACTCTAATCTATAATTTTTCTTATATTTAGAGAAAAATATTATTAACTAAACCCAAAAACATGAAAAGGATTAGTCTATTACTGACACTAATACTAGGTGTGATAACATTTACAGATACTTTGTCTCAAGGTAAAATTTCTAAAAATAAAAAAGCTATTATAAACTCATTAGAAGCTCATAAAGATAGGCTAATAGAGATAAGTGATAATATTTGGGAGGCTGCAGAACCGGCACTTCTTGAATTTAAATCATCAAAGTACCTATGGGACTATGCAGAGGAAAATGGATTTAAAGTAACTAAAGGTGTTGCGGACATTCCTACAGCATTCACCGCTGAATACGGATCAGGTAGACCAATAATAGGTATCATGGGTGAGTTTGATGCCAACCCAGGTATATCACAAAAGAAACAGCCAACGAAAGAACCTCTAGTCAAGGGGGCCGCAGGACACGGGTGTGGACATAACCTGTTTGGTACCGCTAGCCTAGGTGCAGCAATTGCGATTAAGGAGATGATTGAATCAGGACAGATATCTGGTACGGTCAGGTTCTATGGTACACCGGCGGAAGAAACTATTTTCGCTAAGGTGTGGATGGTTAGAGCAGGTCTTTTTGATGACCTTGACGTCTGCATGGACTGGCACCCTGGAGATGAGATTGAGGCAAGTACTCAGAGTAGTAAGGCTTTAGTTGACTTTAGGTTAAGATTTTATGGCGATGCCTCTCATGCTTCCGGAGATCCGTGGAATGGGAATAGTGCAGTCGATGCCATGGAGCTATATACAACAGGCCTTAACTATTATAGGGAGCACATCAGGCCAACAGCTAGAATCCACTACGATATAGAGAAGGCTGGCGACGTTGTAAACGTAGTGCCAGAATATGCTCAGATATGGACTAGGCTTAGAGAGAACGACAAAGAAAATGTTAATATACTCTACGAAAGAGCTAAAAAAATGGCTGAGGCAGCTTCAATGATGGCAAATGTAGACTATGATATGCAACTTATTTCTGGAATTTATGAAATCATACCAAATAGGTTTGGTGCCGGTATAATTCAAAAGAATTTTGAGATACTTGGTGAGATTGAGTATACGGATTATGAGATCAATTATGCTAATACAATACTAAAGGAGTCAGGTAAAGAGCTAAAGGGGCTAGACGGAAAAATTAAACCAATCAGACCGACTATTCCAGCTCAAGGTGGATCTACTGATGTAGGTGACGTTAGTCAGGTTGTCCCTGTTGTGAGGTTATCAACAACAACTGCAGCAAAAGATGGGCCCTGGCACTCGTGGGCAGTTGTAGCGTGTACTGGTATGTCAATAGGACATAAAGGGATGATATACGCCTCAAAAGCGCTAGCTATGACGATGCTTGATCTTTATGAAAATCCTAAATTTGTAGATGGTGTGAAAAAGGAATATATAGAAAGGATAGGTGATAGAGTTTATGTGCCACAGATACCACCTGGCCCTCCAAAACTTGTAGACTAATTAATCTTTATTGATATCATATTCTTTAGGTGCGAATAAAAAACCGAAAGCTTTACCTCCGTGCTTTGTATGAACCTTATGATGTACATAATGAGCGTTCATGATTCTTTTCATGTAAGCACTTGTGGCTTTGAACTTAATTTTAATTCTTCTGTGTACAATAATATCATGAAATATTACATAAGCAACTCCATAGAAGAAAATACCTATACCAAAATATTTAAGAATAGAGTATGCTTCGTATGAGTACCCTAAATAAATTAGAAGTATCGAGGGTATAGAGAATACTACTGCAAATAAATCATTAAGTTCGAGGAAGTGGTCGTGTTTCTTGTGATGCGATTTATGCCAAGTCCATAGGATGCCATGCATGATATACTTATGGGTAAACCAAGCTACTCCTTCCATAAAAATAAATGTACCAATGACAATTAATATATTAACTAACATATTCTAAAATTCTAAAATTTTCTCCTTTACCTCTTCCATTAGCCACATTGGAGTAGAAGTTGCTCCACACACGCCAACTTTTTCTTTCATCCCAAACCAATCCTTTTTTAATTCTTCAGATGATGATACGAAATAAGACTTGTCATTGTTTTTCTTACATACATTATATAATGCATTGCCGTTAGAAGATTTAGTTCCAGACACAAAAATAATTTTATCATAATTTGTTGAAAACTCTTGAAGTTGGGTGTCTCGATTACTTACTTGACTGCAGAGAGTATCGTTTACGTTTACCTCAGTCCCTGACTTTGTTAGGGTTGAAACAATCTCATAAAATTTTTCTTTACTTTTTGTTGTCTGAGTGTACAAAGTAATTGATTTAGGTAAAGAATCTAGATCTAATTCTTTAATATCTTGAAATACTATTGCATCTTTTCCCGTTTGCCCAACAAGTCCTTTTACTTCTGGGTGACCGTGTTTACCATAGATATAAATTTTTTCCTCTTTGTCATGAGATTTTTTAATTCTATTTTGTAGCTTAAGAACTACAGGACACGAGGCATCAATTAGTGTTATATTATTTTTTATAGCTAGCTCGTAAGTAGAAGGAGGTTCACCATGAGCTCTAATAAGAACCTTAGCATCTTTCATCTCCTTCAGTTTTTCATGGTCTATAATTTCTAATCCCATTTTCTCAAGTCTGGTAACCTCTCTGTTGTTATGGACAATATCACCAAGGCAGTATAGTTCTCCTTCTTCTTTTAAAATATCTTCTGCCATCTCAATAGCAAATTCAACTCCAAAGCAAAATCCGGACTTAGTGTCTATAGTTACATCTAATGATAACATACTGTAAAGTTACTTTATAAAAAACTTTATAGAGATTTAGACTTGAATTTTTCATAAAATGTTACATTCATGAGTAATAAAAGTAAACTGTAGAAAAAATCTTCTACAGGTATAGTAATAAATCTGATAAAAAGATTTTCTTCATTATTGTACCAAACAACAGGGTCTGTAGAAAAATTAAAATCAAAATTCCCGTCAGTAAGAATTCCATTAACTATAAGAAGTCCAATATTGCTAAATAGGTATGAGACGAGAAAATTAGCATGATAGTCTCTTACCTTGTATCCACTATAAATAAGGAATGATCCACAAAACAAAAAATTCCAAAAGGTATAAGCCCTTTCAGAATTTAAAAAAGATAATATTAGAAGAGATGTACCTAGGACAATAATTATCTTTCTAGAGATGCCGTTATATTTATTTATTTCAAAAAAATACTTTACACTTTCATAAATAAAAACACAAGAGAAAGGTATTATGATAAAAAAAAGCCACTCCTCAATAGGGAGGGATAATATGTTAATATTTGATGTGTGAGTCTCACTAAATCCCCAGACTCCATTTTGAGTAAATATTATATCCCAAACTATAAAAAAAGATCCAGTAATAAATATTGATGGAAAAAGAAACTTGAACTTAGAAGCATAATTAAACCTTTTATCCCAAGATGCAAGTAAAGGAAATGATATTGTGAAAAGTAATAATTTAAAATATAGAGTCACCTAAATAGGGTTTAAATATGATGATAAAAATATTATAAATTTTTTAAAGTTAGATACTCTGACTCTCTCACTCTTAATTTTTTTGTGGTCAAGATTCCTAATTTTATTGAGTAATTCTCTGTAATAATTATATGATAAGTACACACCTTTCCTCGCTACAGTAGGAAGTTTTTTTATACCTAAAAGAGCGTGGTTGAATTCTTCTTCAATATCTTCTTCAATCTCATTTTTTTGATCATTTGTGAAAGTATCAAATTCTACATTTGGAAAATATACCCTTCCTCTCTCATCATAATCACTTTTGATGTCTCTAAGAAAATTAACCTTCTGAAATGCCGATCCTAAGCTTATAGCGTATTTTTCAAGTTCATTATAAGTTTTTTCATTATTACAAAAAACTTTTAGACACATTAAGCCCACAACTTCTGCAGAGCCATATATGTATTTTTTATACTCTTTTTTATTAAATTTTTTCATTGAAAGATCCATCCTCATGCTATCTAAAAATGCTTTTATATGTTTTTTATCAATATTGAATTTATTTACAGTTAATTGGAACGCGTGAAGTACTGGATTTTCAGAAAATTTTTCTTTAATTGATAAGAATGTATCCTCTTCGAACTTATTTAAATATTTCTCTTTATCAAGATTATGGAAAGTGTCAACGATTTCATCTGCAAATCGAACAAAACCATAAATATTATAAATGTCTTTATGTATTCTTTTGTTTAGAGTATATATTCCTAAAGAGAAGGATGTGCTATAACTTTTTGTTATGAGCTCACTACATTTAGTGCTAACATCATTATATAATTTTATTGCACTTCCCATATGAATTACCCTCTACACTTGCTAAGAATTTTATCTTTAAATTCATTATCTGACCTAATTATATCAAAGAAAGATCTGATATATTTATCTAACCTATTAAATTCTTTTTCATCAAAATTATCTTCATAAGCGTTAAGGGTATTGTAAATATTTTCTTCTCTGGAAAGATATAGATCTCTCATGAATGAGAATACTTCAGGATCTCTTTTACAAAGGCCTCTGTATACTCTCTCTCTAACGCTAGATATCTTTAACATTGGGTTAGGCTTAGCATAATATGCGTTAACTAGTCCGCTATGATCAAAATCATAAGGTATAGCAACAAGTTTTTTCCCATTAAAAAACATTTCTGTATTATGTTGATATGCCATTGACCAGTCTGTATTACCGATCATGTAAGAAAATAGAGTAAAATTTATTGCCGAGGAATCGGATACAATAAGAGGGCTAACTCTTCTCTTTGGAAATTTTTTAATATCATGTCTTTTAGCAACTTTAGAGTCATCTTCAATTAAGAAAGCAAACATTGTATGTTCTATCTCTTTATTTCCTTTCTTCTCAATAATTTTTAAATTCAGGGGTTGTGTTTTAAGATGGACATCTGAAACTTCTTCAAATAACTTATATGCTAACATTTCTTTATAAATAAGTTCATCTTTTCCCTTCTCATTTTGACAGGGGACAACAAGTTTAAGTTTTCTATTATTTTCAAAAATTGTATTTTCGGCCTGCTTTTTTCTTATCTCAAGTCTCATTGGTTTGAAATAACAAATTTTCTTTCTGAAGTTTCCTCTAACTCGAATTCTTACGGTCATAGAATCTTCCTCTAGTCCGTTACCAGAGAATACCATCTTAGACTTAATAAATGTTGAATCATTAGTACCTTTATACAGTTCTTTGAAGTCTAAAGATATTTTTGCAGTTAGATTTAAATTGTCAGAAAATAATTCTGAACTTTGAGATTGTGCTATATTTTTAAAATTAATAAAATATAAAACACATATTAATAGAATATTTTTAGTTTGTTTATTAAATTTCATTTCTTATGGTATTAAAAAAGTATACAAGTGCGCTAAATTTTAGAACTCTAATTTCTGTAATTATTTCTTTGATTGCAACATGGATTGCATATAAGTATCAACTTACTTATAATTTAGATTTAACAATTATTTCTGTTGCTGTTGTATTTCCTATCGTCTTTACTTTAGGAAGCGCATTTCAAAGGAGAGAGAAGGCTTTAGAACACTTAGGAAGAGCAAAAGGAGCTCTTGCTTCTATAAAATATTGTTTCTCAGTATCTAAAAAGATATCTGATGCAGATAAAGATAAAGTCTATAGGCAAGTGGTAAATGTCAAGAAGCAATTAATTACTTTTCTTTATTCTGAATCAAATGATAAAAAAGAACTAAATGATTCAATTGGAAAGATTCAAGACTTTATTAAATCAAATAGAGAGTCTTTAGGTGGTAGCCTCTCCTTAAGAGTTTACAGGTTAATGCGTGATGTAATTATGGGGATTGAAAATTCTATTTCTATTAAAGTCCACAGAACCCCTCAAAGTATTAGAGCCTACTGCGAGCTATTTATATATATATTTCCATTTTATTATGCTCCAACTCTTATTTATAATATTGGTAATGCTTCAATGGGATTTGAGATTGGATCAACATTTGGTGGCTCAGAAATTGTAGACACAACATTCTTAGTATATGCATTGAATACTATTATATCTTTCATACTAATATCACTATTTAATGTCCAAGAACAGATTGAAAACCCTTTTGATGGGGATGGAATGGATGATATCCAACTACAGAATTACGAATTAGATTACTAGCTTTTAATATTTTTTAATAATTCTTTTGACACAACATTTCCTGAGATAAGAGAAGGTGGAACTCCTGGGCCAGGAACCGTCAGCTGTCCACAGAAATATAAATTATTTAATTTTTTATTTTTTAGAGATGGTTTCAGGATAGCAGTCTGAAATAATGTATTGGCTAATCCGTAGGCGTTTCCTTTAAATGAGTTATAGTCTTTTTTAAAATCTCTAATTGCATAACTTTTTTTGTAAATAATATGATCTTTTATATTTTGTTTAGTGAGTTTCTCAAGTCTTGAGATTATCAGATCAAAATACCTTTCTCTAATTATTTTATTATCTTCTAAATCTGGAGCTACTGGCATTAGAAGGAACATATTTTCCTGCCCTTTAGGTGCTACAGAGTCATCAGATTTTGATGTAAAAGAAGCATAAAATAAAGGCTCAGATGGCCATCTTGGAGTAGAATAAATTTCTTCTGCGTGTCTCTCAAAATCTTTATCAAAAAACAGGCAGTGGTGTGAAATGTTTTTTAATTTTTTGTCTAGGCCAATATAAAAAAGAAGTGATGATGGGGCTAGAACTCTTTTATCCCAGTAGCTTTTACTATAATTTCTAAATTTTTCTTCAATAATATTTTGATCAAAATGATGATAATCACCTGAGCACACAACATAGTCAACATCAAATGTTTTTTTTGAAGTTATAACATGAGAAATACTTTTATTAACATAAGAAAATTTTCTTACGTCTTCACCACTATAGAACTTAACACCCTCTTCTTTAGCAAGGTTTATCATCGCTTCTACTACTTTATACATCCCACCTTCAGGGTACCATGTCCCTAATTTAATATCTGCATAATTCATTAAGCTATATAATGCCGGTGTATTTTTTGGTGTAGCCCCAAGAAATAAAACAGGAAACTCTAGCAGCTTTATAATTTTTTCGTTCTTAAAATACTTTCTTATATGATTATACATGGACTTAAACACATCAAGTTTAAATATTCCACTAATTGTGTCTTTGTCTATGAACTCAGATAAAGAGAGACCTGGTTTATAGACTAAGTTTTCTATTCCTACTTTATATTTTTTCTCTGCTTGTGCTAGAAATTCATCTAGTTTATCTCCACTGCCTTCTTCCATAGAATCTAATAAATCTTTTAAAGAATTATAATCTGCAGGGATATCTATAACCTCATCGTCAAAAAAAACTTTATATGATGGGTCTAATCTTTTTAATTTTATGTAGTCGTTTATGTCTTTCCCAAAGTCCTTAAAATATTTTTCAAATACATCAGGCATCCAGTACCATGAGGGACCCATGTCAAATGTGAAACCTTTTGCCGAGAACTGTCTGGCTCTCCCTCCCAGCTTTGAATTTTTTTCAAGTATGTAAACATTATGTCCTTGAGAGGCTAGGTATGTAGCGGATGATATTCCAGAAAACCCACTTCCTATTACACAAATATTTTTTTTATTTTTCATCGAATTCCAAGTAACAATTTATCCATTCATCGTCGAATTTCATGTTGTATTTTTTATAGAAGTCTATACCAATTTCATTCCAGTCTAAAACTTGTAAAGATAAGCCAACACAAGACTTAGCTTTTGCGAATTTTGTCACTTCATCAAATAGTTTTTTTCCTGCACCTTGTCTTCTATATAAGTTGTTAACTATAAGATCTTCTAGGTATAAGACCTTTCCTTTCCACGTAGAATACCTAAAAAATGTTAGGGCAATGCCAATTATTTTTTTATTTTTTTCTGCTACAAATAAATCAAATACAGGATCTTCTCCAAAACCATCTTTTTCCAGAACTTCTGTTGTATTAGATACTTTATCTAGAGCGTTTTCGTATTCGGCAAGTTCCTTTATTAATTGTAATGTCTGAGGTATGTCTTCTTTTACTCCCCTTCGAATAATCATAAATTTATTTTTTTGAATCCGGTATACTTATGGAGTGCTTTAGGGATATTAATTTCATTTCCATTTTGATGTGTCTCAAGTATTGCTGCTACGATTCTAGGAAGCGCTAGAGCTGATCCATTTAAAGTATTTGCTAAAACCTTACTTTTTCCATCTCGTATTTTCAAATTCATCCTATTTGCTTGATATGTTTTGAAGTTACTCACTGAACTGCATTCTAGCCATCTCTTCTGACCAGGTGCATACACCTCAAAGTCATAAGTTATACTTGAGGCAAATCCTAGATCTCCGGCGCAGAGTAATAGCTTTCTGTGTGATATATCTAAAGATTTTATGAGACTTTCTACATAATTGCACATTTCTTGAAGAGCTTTCTCTGAATTATCTTCGTTTTCTATCTGAACTATTTCAACTTTATCAAACTGATGTAGTCTGTTTAGACCTCTCACATGTGATCCCCATGAACCTGCCTCTTTTCTAAAACAAGGTGTGTATGCTACATTTTTTATAGGCAGTGAATCTTTATCTAATATCTTTTTCCTATAAATATTTGTAATTGGGACTTCTGCAGTAGGAATCAGGTAGAGATTTTCTTCCTCTATCTTATACATTTGACCTTCTTTATCAGGTAATTGTCCAGTTCCAAAACCAGACTCGTCATTAATTAAAATAGGTGGTTGTATCTCTGAGTAACCATTTGCGTTTGCCTCGTCTAAAAAATAGTTTATTAATGCCCTTTGAAGTTTAGCTCCTTCATTAATATAAACTGGAAATCCTGCACCAGTAATTTTATTTCCAGTATCAAAATCTATTAGGTTAAAATCTTTTATTAACTCCCAGTGAGGTTTGTGTTTAATATCATTTGAAATATTAATTTCATCGCTTGAAATCAACAAGTTATCTTCATCTGTATTCCCTTTTGGAACAATGTTATCAGGAACATTAGGAATACTACATAACATATCCCTTATAATTAATTCTGTCTTTTTAAGTTCCTCTGAAATTGACTTACTTTTTTCTTTAAGTTCTCCTGACCTCTTTTTTAGGCTCTCAACAGAATCTTTTTCCCCACTCTTAATTTTGACTCCAATTTCTTTAGCGATAAGATTTGATTCCCCTAAAATTTTATCTAGTTCAGACTTTAAATTTTTCCTTTCGTCATCTAAAGTTATAATTTGAGATAATTCATTATCAATTTTTTTGAGGCCTCTCTTCTTAAGCGCAGACGCAATGTTACCTTTATCTGATCTTAACCAATTAAGTTCAATCATACTATGAATTTTTATATGAAGTTAACACGATTGACAATAATAATTCAATCTAATAAAAATTAATATTTTTTTTGACAATATGTATAATAATGGTATCATTGCGGAGTCAATTGTTATTAGGCCAACCTAAAAACAGAATCTTACACACAATAATTCAACTAAATTTTTTTCGATATGTACACAATGGACGACTTAAATGATAAGCTTTTATCAGAGCTTAAAAAAATTACAGAAGAACTTGATATAAAAGGTGCTTCTAAATTGTCAAAGCAAGATCTTATATATAAAATATTAGATGAGCAAGCTATCTCAAAACCAAAAAAATCGGCTAAGGAATCTAAGACTTCTTCAAAAGAATCTAAGGCTCCATCAAAAGATAATAAGTCCTCTTCTTCAAGACCTACAAAGAGTAGACCTCAAAAGGGATATTCAGATAGATCAGATAGATCTAATGATAGGGGAAGACCTCAAAGGAAACCTTCAGAATATGAAAAACAAGTCAAAGAGTTTGAGGGAGTGATTGAAAGTGAAGGTGTTCTTGAGATGATGCAAGACGGATATGGATTCTTGAGAAGTAGTGATTATAACTACTTAGCTAGTCCTGATGATATATATGTTTCACCATCTCAAATAAAACTATTTGGATTAAAAACTGGAGATACAGTCTTTGGTAAAATTAGACCTCCCAAAGAAAACGAAAAATATTTTGCACTTATTGAAGTTTCAAAAATTAATGGTAAAACTCCTGATGAGGTAAGAGACAGAATTCCTTTTAAATATTTAACCCCTCTTTTCCCAGAGGAGAAGTTAAACTTGAGTTCTAATCAAGATAATTATTCTACAAGAATATTAGATCTGTTCTCACCTATAGGTAAAGGACAAAGAGGTATGATTGTTTCTCAGCCTAAAACTGGTAAAACTGTTCTTCTTAAGCAAGTAGCTAATGCAATTGCTGAAAATCACCCAGAAGTATATCTCATGATTCTTCTAATTGATGAAAGGCCTGAAGAAGTAACGGATATGGCAAGAAGTGTTAAGGCAGAAGTTGTGTCTTCAACCTTTGATGAGCAAGCAGAGAGACACGTTAAAGTTGCTAACATAATTTTAGAAAAAGCTAAAAGAATGGTTGAGTGTGGTCATGATGTTGTGATCTTATTAGATTCTATTACTAGACTCGCTAGAGCTCATAATACTGTAATCCCATCCTCAGGAAAAATTTTATCTGGTGGTGTTGACGCAAATGCATTACATAAGCCAAAAAGATTTTTTGGTGCTGCTAGAAATGTTGAAAAGGGAGGTTCTTTAACTATTATTGCAACTGCATTAATAGAAACTGGTTCCAAAATGGATGAGGTGATTTTTGAAGAATTTAAAGGTACTGGTAATATGGAGCTTCAATTAGATAGGAAGTTGTCTAATAGAAGAATTTATCCTGCGATAGATGTTACAGCTTCTGGAACTAGAAGAGAGGATTTATTAATGGATAAAGATGAATTGTCAAGGTTATGGATATTAAGAAAGTATCTGGCAGACATGAACTCTGTAGAGGCAATGGAATTCCTTCTTTCTAAAATCAAAGGAACTAGAAATAATGAAGAGTTTCTTGTTTCGATGAATGGATAAAAACCAGTTTTTTCTATTAAATAATAAATTTAATTTCTACATTTATTTCCATGTTTTTAGAAACTAAAAATTTGGGAGAGAAGAAAGTTTTTGATCTTGTATCTGATGATTTCAGATATGCCAAGGCTCTGGATTCATTCGGTATAGATTTTTTCCATCACTATAATTCTACGATAAAAGATATTTGTTTAGAAAATGACTTAGATAAAAACTCATTGGTTGGGTATAGACTTTCTATGGATGAGTCTTTTGACCTAGATTTAGAAACTTTAAAATCTTCGCCAATTAATTTAGTTATAGAATACTTAAAGCATAACCACAGTTATTTCATAAAGAATAAACTTCCATATATTAAAAATTTAATTTCATCTCTAAGTATAGAAGATAAAAAATATGAATTTTTTAATGATCTTAAATTTATTTTCCCACTCTTTTATGAAGATTTTGTTGACCACATCTTAGAAGAGGAAAAGTACATCTTTACATATATTCAAAACTTATATCATCTTGATGACAATGTAAAAAACCATGCAAAAATATTCTTTGAAATGAAAAATATTTCCTTAAAAGATATTGCAGAAGAACATCTTAATGAGGATTCAGAGATGTCTGGCATAAGAGGTTTGACAAAAAATTATTCACTTAAAAATATAAAAAATCTTCATCTTAAAGTTATTTTCCAAGAGCTTAAAGAATTTGATGATGAATTAGAAGTCCACTCAAATATTGAAAATCATATTTTATTTCCTAGGGCTTTAGAGCTTCAAGAAAAGGTCTCTGACGATATTAGAAACCTCTCTTTTCTAAATTAATGGCGAGAATACTCTGCTTAGATTATGGGTTAAAAAGAGTTGGTGTAGCTGTAACAGATGAACTTAAAATAATTGCTTCTCCACTCGAGACAATACGTACCTCTGAAGTTATATCATTTATTAATAGTTATACTAAAGAGAATAAAGTTGAATTATTTGTAGTAGGTCTCCCTTTTAATTTAAAAGGTGAAGAAACAGATGCAACAAAAAAAACACTTAGTTTTATAAGTCTATTAAAGAGGAAATACCCTCTTATTAACGTAGATACTTATGACGAAAGGTTTACTTCAAAGATTGCTAAAGATACAATTCTAATGTTAGGTAAAAATAAAAAGTTTAGACAAGATAAATCTAATATTGACAAGTTAAGTGCATCAATTATATTACAATCATATTTAAAAAGAAAAGATATATGATATATCCAATAGTTCTATATGGAGATGCTGTGCTTAGAGAGAAATGTGTTGAAATTAAGAGGGGGGATCTAGATATTAAATCTTTAGTTAATGATATGTTTGATACTATGGCTGATGCTGATGGGATTGGTTTAGCTGCTCCTCAGATTGGGATATCAAAAAAAATATTTGTAGTTGACGGATCTAGTTTAGAAGATGAAGAGATGTCCTCCTTTAAAAAAGTTTTTATTAACCCCGTATTGAATAATGAAGAAGGTGACATATGGGAATTTGAGGAAGGATGCTTAAGTATTCCAAATATAAGAGGAGGTGTTAGCAGGAAGTCTAGTATCGAAATAACTTCTTTTGATGAGAATTGGAATAAGAGAACAGAAGTTTTTAAAGGTATGCAGGCAAGAGTAATACAACATGAATATGATCACATCCAAGGTAAACTTTTTATTGATTATTTATCCCCACTTAAGAAAAAACTAATTAAAAATAAGCTCTCAGAAATTTCAAAAGGAAATTGTGAAGTTAGATATAAAGTTAAGAGGTCATGATTGAAAATCTTTATAGTCTTTTTCTAGATTCTAGTGGGATTAGTACTGATACTAGAAGATTAAATAAAGATTCTATTTACTTCGCTTTAAAAGGTGAAAATTTTGATGGAAATAATTATGCTTTGGATGCTATTAAAAACGGAGCGAAATTATCAGTCGTAGATGATATATCGTTAGAAGGTAAACATAAGAGTCTAATTTATGTTGAAGATGTTCTTGATACATTACAAAAGTTAGCAATTTTTCATAGAGATAAGCAAGATATACCCGTAATAGGATTAACTGGGTCTAACGGAAAAACCACAACAAAAAATTTAATTGAAAAGGTCTTAACTCTGAGTTATAAAGTCTTAGCCACTGAAGGAAACCTTAATAATCATATTGGTGTCCCGTTAACCATTCTAAAAATAAAAGATCATCATCAAATTGCAATTATAGAGATGGGAGCAAGTGCTGTAGGTGAAATTGAATTATTATCAAATATATCTAAGCCAACTATTGGAATAATAACAAACATATCAAATGCTCATGTAGAAGGTTTTCAAAATTTAGATGGAGTGATAAGAGGCAAGTCAGAATTATTTAATTTTTTACTAAAAAATAATGGTCAGGTAATAATTAATAATAAAGATGAGATTATAAAAAATTTTTCTAAAAGGTTTACAGATGCTATCCAATTATTGGGAGAGGGATCTATAGTTCAGGCTCAGTTAATAGAATCTGTGCCTAATTTGAAATTTATAATTCAAGAAGAAATTTTTGAGTCATCATTATTTGGAGATTATAATTTTCAAAATATTCTTTTTGCTCTTACGGTAGGTAAAATTTTTGATATAGATGAAAAGGATGCTGCTAGAGAAATTTCAAAGTATAAACCAGAAGATAACAGATCTGAAAAAATTTATGAAAAATCTAATTGTATTGTTCTTGATGCTTATAATGCAAATCCTAAATCAATGACTAACGCAATAAAATCTGTAGATAAATTTCCCAATAAAAATAAAGTTATGATCTTAGGTGATATGAATGAGTTAGGTTCTGACTCAAAAATAGAGCATGAGAATATTGGGGTTTTAACAAAGAAGTTAAAAGTTGGAAGGTGTTTTTTTATCGGAAAAAATATGAGATATGCTCATAAAAAAAATACTTCTTCATTATGGTTTGAGGATAGAGACAGTCTTGAAAAGGAGATAGTAAAGTATAACATTAGTAATGCAGATATTTTAATAAAGGGATCTAGAACTTTTAAGCTGGAAATGATAATGCCTGTAATTATGAAAATATCAGCTTGATATTAGTTGTAAATAATTTTATTCCAATAGCAAGAAGGATAATGCCAAAAACTTTTCTGAGGATATTTATCCCTTGAGAGCCCAACACCTTTTGTATTTTTTCTGATGACTTTAATACAAAATAGACAAGAATCACATTAATTATAATTGCCATAATTATATTGATGTCATTATATTCTGACTTAATAGAAATTAATGTTGTTAATGTCCCGGGTCCGGCTATTAATGGGAATGCTATTGGTACTATAGAAGCAGTTTTTGGGTTGCTATCTTTATAAAGTTTGACTCCTAATATCATTTCAGCTGCTAAGAATAGGATAATAATAGATCCTGCTACTGCAAAAGAATTTATATCAACGCCTAATAAATTTAGAATTATCTCACCTAAAAACAAGAAAACAATCATAATAATAAGAGACACTAATGAAGCCTTTTCGGATTCAATTACCTTATACTTTTCTCTTAGTAAGACAATTAGGGGGATGTTTCCAACAACATCAATAATTGCAAAAAGTATCATTGATGATGAAATAAATTCTTTTAAATCAAAGTTCATAATTCAAATTTAGCGCGCAAATATATGATTTTATCTTTAAAAGAAAAATGCCCCAATAAATTGGGGCACTGACTAACTAACCAAAGTTTGTTTTAAACCAAACTATAAAATGAAGTAACTAAATTATAAATTATTTAATTTAATAACTATAAAAATGTAGATATTGTTAATTTATTAATTAAAATTTATAAATTTTATAATAAAAATATAAATTATTATAAAAAACACAATTTCTTATTAAAAAAAACGCCTCTTTTTATAAAAATTTGAATGGTTTTTACTTTACTACTGATGTTGACACTGCTCTGCGGAATAAATCGGAAGAATCATCTTGAATATTTTGAGTTTGCTTATAAATCAAACCTATATATTTATCTTCAGGATCAGCAAAAAAACTTGTATTCCAGTATCCACCCCATGATATAGTTCCCTTACTTCCGGTTCCTCCATTTTTCAAATCTTTTTCAAGTACTATGCCAAAAGCTAAACCAACTCCAAAACCAAAAGATTCAGGTAACTGATTTTGAAAAATTAAATCATTAGTTTGTTTACTTATGAAACTTTTCCCTTTGAATTTTCCGTCATTTAAAAAAACTGTTAAAAACTTATAGTAATCTTGAACTGTACTTGAGAGACCACACCCACCTGCAAAAAACTTTCTCTTCCCTTCTATCGGATAGTTTACATTGAATCTGTCTTCTTCAAAAATTACCCATTCTTCATCTTTTTTAGTTAAAACTGGAACCAATCTATTTTCTTTCTCTTTGGGCAAATAGAAATAAGTATCATTCATCTCAAGTGGAGTAAATATCTCATCTCTAAAGAATTTATCTAGTTTTTTTCCTGATACAATCTCAATCATATACCCAAGAACATCTAAACCAATACCGTAAGTAAACCTTTCTCCGGGCTCATGATGCAGGGGGACATCTGCTAAGTTTTCTATTGTTTCTCCAATTGTTATATCCTCATCACAAAAACATAGGACTCCATATTTCATAAAACTTTGTTTTCTCTTGTGATATATTGCCTTAATAGATTTATTTCCGTCAATAAAACCATATCCAATTCCTGAAGTATGAGTTAACAACTGTCTAATAGTAATTTTTTTTGTTGAAATTTTTGATGTGTAAGATGTGTCTTCGCTATTAAAATTTTCAAGAATTTCAATATTTTCAAATTCTGGTATGTACTTATCGATAGGATCATCTAATCCAATTTTACCTTCCTCCCATAGCTTCAAAACACCAATAGATGTGATAGCTTTTGTCATTGAAGCAATTCTGAAAATATCATCAACATTGTAGTTTTCATTTGTTTCGGGATTTTTTATTCCGTAAGCTTTCTCAAAGATTATTTCATCCTCATTACCTACTAGCACTACCGCTCCAGGAATTTTGTTTTCTTTTATATCTTCTGATATTAGATCATCAATTTTTTTTAGCCTATCCAAGTTGAGATATGAGCTTTTTGGATTGGCACACCCAATAGCAATTAAAAATAAAAAAATATATAAATTACTTTTCATACTACCTTTTTTTAAGAAGTTAATTATTTTAATTTAAAAAGAATATGACTTATTATACTAATTGTTTTAGACAGACACTGATATATATTTTTGCATTTTTCAACTTGTCTTGTAATGATCAGAAATCACATATGTTAAATATATTTGTTATACCTGAAAATGCAGGATCAGTAACTCCTTTGACTGGTGTTTATAAGCATGGATCAAATGTAGTTCTTGAGGCAATTAATAATAGTAATTACAAGTTTACTAGGTGGTCTGGAGATGTGTCCGAGACGACCAATCCTTTTTCATTAACTGTAGAATCTGAAATTAATATTGTAGCTGAATTTTCAGAGCTTACCCTTCCATCAAAAGATTCAGATGGAGACGGGATAGTTGATTCAAATGATTTATGTCCTAACACTAATTTAGGTTTTCTTGTAGATGAAAATGGATGTAAGATTAAGAGTGAGTTTGATGAAAATTATTTTTTAGTCTGGGGAGATGAGTTTGCCTACGATGGAAATTTAGATAATTCAAAATGGCATCATCAGATAATTCCCCCTAATAATGGAAGTTGGTGGAATGGCGAGGTACAACATTATACTAATAACTCAAAAAATTCATTTGTTAGTGAAGGAACTATGAAGATAGTTGCTATAAAAGAAAATTATACAGTAGATAATTCTACCAAAAATTATACTTCAGCAAGGCTAAATTCAAAATTTGGTTTTAAGTATGGGAGGGTAGATGTTAGAGCAAAGTTGCCTTCAACTGGAGGAACATGGCCAGCAATATGGACACTGGGAACAAATATTAATGAGGTAGGTAATTACTTTGGAGATTCTGAAGGAAGTGTGGGGTGGCCTAAGTGTGGTGAGATTGACATAATGGAACAGAATGGATGGAATAAAAATGAGTTATATGGTTATTTTCATTATGCTAATTCTCAAGGAGTTTATAATTCTCATGGTGATGTGACTAATATAAATAATACCTCTGGTACTTACCATGTGTATTCGATGGAATGGACAAAGGATAAAATAAGAATTCTAGTTGATAATAAAGAATTTGTCTCATTGAATAATACTGCTGATGTTCCTTTTGATAACCCCCATTATCTTCTTTTAAATATAGCTATTGGTGGGAATTTAGGAGGAGATATAGACCCAAGCTTTAGTCAGGACAGAATGGAAGTAGATTATGTAAGAGTTTTTCAGAAAGAATAAAAGGTTATATGAAATTAAATTTCAATATACAACTAGTAATTTTTGTTATGGTGGTGTTTTTTGTAATATCATTTATCACAAACATCATAGGTCCTCTAATTCCTCAGTTTATTAAGACTTATGATTTAAGTTTAGTTCTTGCATCATTTTTACCTTTATCTTTTTTTCTATCATATGGTGTTTTCTCTATCCCTGCAGGAATATACCTTGAAAGATATGGAGGTAAGAAAGTAATGTTTTCAGCATTTCTAATATCATCATTTGGGGCAGGTCTTATCATTGCCTTACCTGGATACTTATCATTTGTAATTTCATTCTTTCTTATAGGTACCGGAATGGCTATTCTTCAAGTTGCTATCAATCCTTTATTAAGGCAAGCTGTTTCTGGTGAAAATTTTGCATTTTTTTCAATAATAGGTCAACTTGCTTTTGGTTCAGCATCGTTTTTGAGTCCAATATTTTATAAATATCTTTTAGAAAAAAATAATCCATTAGGAATAATTTTTTTTAATGATACTCCCTGGATATGGATTTATGTTCTATTTATTTTTGCTGTAATCATTCTACTATTTTTTCTCTACTTTTTAAAAATCCCAAAAAGTGAATCTGACTCAGAACATTTTGATATTAATATTTTCTTTGATTTTTTAAGAAGTAGAAATGCTTATTTCTACTTCTTTGGAATATTTTGTTATGTTGGTGTTGAGCAAGGAATAAATAATTGGTCCTCTGAATTTTTATATCAGTATCATTCCTTAGATCCAGAGGTTGTTGGAGTTGAGGTTATCTCTTCTTTTTGGGGTAATTTAACTATTGGGACAGTAGTTAGTCTTTTCTTAGTAAAAATTGTTGATGAGAAAAAATTATTAAATTTATATGCTATCTCTTCGTCTTTCCTTGTTCTTTTAGCTATTCATGGTGAATCTGAGATTTCAGTTCTATCATTTAAACTCTTAGGTTTTTCTATCTCAGGAGTATGGTCAGTAATGATATCTTTAGGACTTAACTCGATTCCTAAAAATCATTCAATATTTTCAGGTATTCTTTTAACTGGTATTGTAGGTGGTGCTATATTTCCTTTTATTATTGCCGCCGTAGGTCAAGTATTTGATTTAAAGATCGGAATGCATATGATATTAATTGGTTTGTTATACATAAATCTCGTCGGCTTTACGGCAAAACCTTTGGTTTCGAATAAGATATTTAAAATATAAAAGTTGAGATAACCTCAGCGCCAACAAACTGAATATAAAAGCAATTCTTGTAGCTTGGATTAATTGATTAATACATTTAGATTTGCTCACCAAATTTTTTGGGCTCTTAGCTCAGTTGGTTCAGAGCACCTGCCTTACAAGCAGGGGGTCGCTGGTTCGAATCCAGCAGGGCCCACAGATTAAGCGAGATTTTATTTCTCGCTTTTTTTATTTTCTAAATAAAAAATCAGAATTAATAATCCAATTACAATATTTATTGTAATATTATAATAACAACAATACCAAAATATGATTTTGCTTGATCAATATAATATTATTGATTCTAAAATCCACTATAATACAGATCCCAAAGATCTAACTGATATTACTGTATCTGAGGGTATGGGTAATTTAACAAGTGACGGAACTCTATCAGTAAATACTGGAAAGTTTACTGGGAGGTCTCCGAGGGATAGGTATATTGTAAAAGATCAAAAAACAAAAAATAAGGTATGGTGGGGCAATATTAACAGACCTTTCGACGAAGTTCTGTTCTCTAAAATAGAAGATAAATTATCAAATTATTTATCTGGAAAGGATTTATATGTTAGAGATTGTTCCGCTTGTTCTTCTGAGAAGTCAGAGATTAAGATAAGGACAATATGTGAGTTACCGTGGAGTGATTTATTTGTTCATAATATGTTTTTGAGAAATTCACTCGAGGGTAAGGCAGTAGATTGGACAATAATCTGTGCTCCAAATTTCATAGCAGATTCTGAAAAGCTTGGAACTGATAATAGTAACTTCTCGATAATCAATTTTTCTAAGAAAAAAATTCTTATTGGAGGGACTGCGTATACTGGTGAGATTAAAAAAGGAATTTTTTCTGTTTTGAATTTCCTACTGCCTGTAAATGAAAATACCCTGCCTATGCATTGTAGTGCAAACACAAGTGATAAAGGTGAAACTTCAATTTTTTTTGGATTATCTGGTACAGGCAAAACAACTTTGTCTACTGACAAAAATCGTAAGCTTATTGGTGATGATGAACACGGGTGGGATGTTGACAATACCATATTTAATTTTGAGGGCGGCTGTTATGCTAAGGTTCTAAATTTATCTAGAGAAAAAGAACCTGACATATTTAATGCTATAAGACCTTGTGCGCTTCTAGAGAATATAGTCTTAGATAGAAATGGGGTAGTTGATTATAATGATTCCTCTATAACTCAGAACTCTAGAGTTAGCTACCCAATTCATCATATTAAAAACTCAGTGAAGCC
>CAZGPH010000022.1:8170-20447 GCA_964527965.1 uncultured Marinoscillum sp. | reverse complement strand
ACAAGAAAATAGTAAAAGAGTGATTATTGATATATTTAATATGTTTTTCATTGTTTATTTATAATTTATTAAAACCTAAATATAATTTAAAATTAGTCTAGGTCTTTTGTCTTCTTATTTATTTCTTCCATAAGCTCTATAACCTTATCCATTCTTTCCATATCTTTTTCGTGATATAATCTGTGATTATATCTGTATTCTTTAATCATTAGATCGTAATCTAGATCTTCACCTTCATAGAATGTTTGATGGATAATTTGGATAGAGAAAATAGAAAATAAAATAAAGGTAAAACTACCAATAATTAATGCAGGGATTCCATATGTTATTTTAATGTATAAATCTGAATTATAAAATTCATTTATTTTTTTTCTCATCTAAATTCAAATTAATTTTTTCTAAAACCTTTATTATTTCATCTAATTTTTCTGCTTCCTTTATATGATTATTGACATGTTCTTGTCTCCGCTCAACTTGCGAGGTCTCATTATTATCAAAAAAAATAATATAAGTGAAAAGGCTTGCTGCCATTAGTATTATAATCAGGATAGATCCTGAAATGATACCAAGACATATTCTCACATAACCATCTAATTTATTTTTCATATTATTAATTTAATTAAAATCTAATTTATAATCTTCTTTAGAAAAACGATTAGGTTGATCTAGATTTTTTATTGGATAATCTTTCTCTGACTCTTTTATTTTTCCCTTTATCATTAATTTATTAGCAAATGTTATTTCAACTGTATTTGGAAAATTATATTGAGGGATAATATTACTATAGTTATTTCCATGAATGTGGACAATATGATATTCTTTTAAAATTTCATTTATTATTTTATTAAAGTCACTTGAATTCTTTTCTATATCGTGAAATTCTACAGCAATCCCAATAATAGAGTTGCCTGGATTAAATAAGGAGTTAAAAACTTTATATTCGGCTCCTTCAATATCCATCTTTATAAAAATATTATCAGAGTTTATTTTTTTTATGGTCTCCTTGATAGTTATACTGTTATTATCATTATTATGCCAGACCCTATTTTTAAAGTGATAAATATTATTTTTAAAAAAAGAGAAATAACCCGAAATAATTTTTATTCCATTTAAAGAATGATTTAATCTTTTTTTATCTAGTGTTAATGCTCTAATTATAATACCTAGAAATGACTTAAAAGTATATATTATCAAAGAAAAAAAACTTAATGTATGATCATAACAGTGAATTTTAGATTTTGGATTGATTGAATTAAAATCTTTTTCAAAAGACCAGTCTTTATTGATGCCATAAGAGAGTAAACTTTCAGATTTTAATAAAATAGATTTAGGAATAACATAACCTCCATCATTATCTCTGCCAACTCTTATTAGGTCTGTTACGTGTATTGGTTTTAATCTTTCTATATCTAGCATAGAGTGGAATGATATCAATTTCGTTTATCAAGCATATTCTTAATTCTTTTCTCAGAGATAATTATTTTATAGTTCTCTGATATTGTGAATAAATTTTTATTTAGACTTTCTCTGTCACTTTCAATTGTTCTTATCAATAGATCAATTTCTTGATTCTGAAAATCACTTGTATTCTGAGAATTATTATAAAAACTTAATCTGTCATACTTTGCTTTTACATTTGACTGGAGCTTTATAGTTTCTTGGAGAAGGTTTTTAATTTCATTGTCATCTCTTGATAATACTTCATTTATTACAGATAGAACAGCACCGCTAGCACCAATAATTGGTCCTGCTAATCTTACTGCTTTCCTAGAACCCTCTGAATTGGCAGATATAACTCCTACTACAGCTCCTAGGAATGTTATTCCTGCAGCAGAAAAAGTTCTTATAACTCTGTTATTTTTTGAAGTGGCTTCAATCCATTTTAGATTTTCGTTAATTTCCTCTAAACCTTTTTGCTGAGAATTTAATTCACTTATTAACTCTGATATTTTTTCTTTGACTTTTTGAGGATTAATTGTATTCATAACCACAACATCAAGTGATATCTGAGAAGATAGTCCAGATATGTCAGATGCTTTTAGTTCAAGATTATAATTTTGAGTTGAGTTAGTTCTCTCAACATGATTATAGTCAACATCAAAATATATGATTTTGTTTTTATTATCTAAAGTCATACCTCGAGGTAATTGAGCTCCTATATTTTCAATTAAAATTGAATCATTTACATTAGGGTCATCAACAGGAATTTTATATTCATATTTGTTACCCTCTTCAACTATCCACTTTGATGTTTTGCCAAATACTGGAGCATAATTATTTTCTGAGTATATAATTTTAAATGTATCAACATCAAAAAGTTCAGGTTTATTCTTTTTATATACTTTAAGTATAAAATTAAAAGTCTTTTCTAGTTCGTCAATATTATTAGGATCCACTTTCCAGTCTATATTTCCAGTAATTGGATTGAAATTATCAATTGGGGCATCAGTTTTTAATTCAAAGAGAATACCATTATCTCCATCATTGATAATAGGCACATAATTGAAAGAATAATTTTGTCTAATTATTTTATCAATTTGTTTATTAATAATTTTAGGAGGGTATTCTAGGTTATTGATCTCGATAAGAAAATCATATCTCATCAATTCAAGTTCTTTTTCATAAGCAAATAGATTCCAAGTTATAAATTTATTTAAAGCCTGATTATCATCTGGAATGAATTCAAAATAGATTCTTTTACTACTTTTATCATAAATTATTTTACCATTTTCAATATTTCTAAAGTTGGGGTTGTCATTAAAATAATAATTAAAAATTATTTCACTCCCGTACCCCTTTAGTTGAATTATCATTGAAAGAGTATCTCTCTCATTTATTTTTATATTTGATGGATTAAATAAGTTTTCTTTTTCAACTATTTGGTTTTTATTAATAGTCAAATTTATAATTTCGAATGATAACTCCTTTTGTAATTTTTTTTTATCAATAATATTGACTGAATCTGTTCTTAAAGAATCATTATTATTAGATTGTGCTAAAATATTAGAATTCTGATAGGCGAAAAGAATTATGAAAATTAGAAAGTGTATAAGTCTTCTCATTTTAATGTAAATGCCATATATAATTTACTATGTAATTTAATTTAATAAATTTTATATAATATGTTAAAATTTTTTTTAATTCTAAATCTAATTATTTCTTCAGTAGGCTTTAGTAATTTGTATCAGACTAATTGGAAACTAAAAAAAGAAGAAAATAACATTAAGGTATTTTTAAGAAAAACACTCAATGAAAGACAAGAGTATTTAGCAGAGACTATAATCTATAAAGACATGAATTCAATCTATGAAGAAATTATAGATTATAATAACTCATATAAATGGATGTATAAATTAGAGTCAAGTAAAATTTTAGATAAAAAAAATGATTCCCTTTTCTATGTTCATTTCACAATGGAAATGAGTTGGCCATTAAAAAAAAGAGATTTAGTTTCAGATGTTAAGATTAAAAAAAATAAAGATATCATTTCTATTAGTTTAGAATCAACCCCAGATTATATAAAGTTTTCAGATAATTTTATAAGAATTGAAGATTCGAAGTCTAAATGGGTTCTTTCTAAAATAGATAACGAGACAACTAAAGTTTCTCTTCAGAGTTATGCGGTTATTGATGGGATACCATCATTTATTGTAGATATGTTCATAGTTGAGGGCCCTTTATTTTCATTATCTAACCTTAAAAGTAAATTTTAAATTCTTTCTATATCAGCTCCTAAACTTTTAAGTCTTGTGTCAATATTACTATAACCCCTATCTATCTGGTCAATATTGTCAATTATACTTTCTCCTTTTGCAGACAATGCAGCTATCAATAAAGATACTCCAGCTCTTATATCGGGGGATGTCATTTGAATACCTTTAAGAGGTATTTTTCTATCTAACCCTATTACTGTTGCCCTATGAGGATCACATAATATTATTTGAGCACCCATATCTATTAGTTTATCAACAAAAAATAATCTGCTTTCGAACATTTTTTGGTGAATAAGAACAGTTCCTTTTGCTTGAATTGATGTTACAAGGGCAATACTTAATAAATCTGGAGAGAATCCTGGCCAAATTGCATCGGCAATAGTCATAATAGACCCATCAATAAATGATTCAATCTCATAATGATCCTGGGCAGGTATATGAATAGAATCATTTTCTATGTTCATTTTTATTCCAAGCCTTTGAAAAGTTTTGGGAATAATTCCAAGATTTTCAATACTTACATCTTTAATCAGAATATCAGACTTTGTCATTGCTGCTAAACCAATAAAACTTCCTATTTCTATCATATCAGGTAATATCTTGTGAGTCGTTCCTGATAGGCTTGAGACCCCAATTATTTTAAGAAAATTTGATCCAATTCCATTTATCCTCGCACCCATAGAAACCAACATCTTACATAACTGTTGTATATATGGTTCACATGCTGCATTATAGATTGTTGTTTCCCCTTCTGAAAGAGAAGCAGCCATAATAATATTTGCAGTTCCTGTAACTGAAGCTTCATCTAATAAAATATTTTTTCCTTTTAATTTTTGACTAGATATTTTAAAAATTGAGTTGTTATTTTCGAGTGTAAATTTTGCTCCTAACTCTTGAATCCCTATGAAGTGTGTATCAACTCTTCTTCTACCAATTTTATCTCCACCTGGTTTTGCAATGTAAGCACTTCCAAATCTTGCAACTAGTGGTCCCATGAGCATAATAGAACCTCTAATTTTAGATGATTTATTAAAGAACTCAGTTGTTTTTGTATAATCTAAATCAATATTTTTAGATCTGAAGCTATATGTAGTAGTATTTTTTTTATTAATTTCTACTCCCATTCCTTCCAATAAATCAATTAAAAGATTTACATCTTTAATATCTGGAATATTTTCAATAGTGACTAATTCATCAGTTAATAAAACTGCACATAGAATTTGGAGTGCCTCGTTTTTTGCTCCTTGTGGTTTTATTTCACCTTTAAGACTTTTACCACCATTTATTCTGAATGAACCCATTACATTCTTCTTTTCCTGAACGGTCTATTTGATTTGAAATTCTTTTTACTATGATAATGTTTCGATTTTGACCCTCTCTCTTTAGTAACTTTATAGAATAAATTCATTTCTTTTACTTTATCTATATCTATAGTTAACTTATTATTAGATAATTCTTTAATATTTTCTACAATTACCTTATTATCAATTGATTCCTTATTCCACATTCCGAAAAATGATTTCATTATTTTTCCGATATGAATTACTGCAGCCTCTTTATCTTCATCTTTTTTTAATTTACAAGCTTCTTCTATAAGTAATTCAATTTTCTTCCCATAATGTCTATATCTAATTTTAGACTTAGGATACTCTAATCTTTTTGGAACTTCAGAATCTGACTTTTTATCTGGTTTAGGGTATGGGCTTTCAATATCTAAACTGTAGTCAGACATTATATATAAGTCATCCCACATTTTTGCATCAATCTCGTTTTGTTCTTTAAAACTAGGATGAGTGAGTTTCATCATCTCAATTAAAGTTTTAGACATATTATTTCTTTTTTCTTTACTTTTTATGTTTCCAACATAATCAACAAGTTTATGAAAATTTCTTCCGTATTCTCTTAATATTAAATTGCTTCTAGTAGTATTATATTCCATCACGATAATTTTTTTCAAAACTAACTAATTTTTTCATCAATTAAGTATTAGATTCATCTACTTATTTTAAAATGGAATATTTAGACAATTTAAATTCTAATCAAAAAGAAGCCGTAATCCACGACAATGGCCCTTGTTTAGTTATAGCTGGAGCTGGATCTGGAAAGACTAGAGTCTTAACATATAGAATAGCTCATTTAATAAAAAAAGGAACAGATCCATATTCAATTCTTGCATTGACTTTTACAAATAAAGCTGCTAAGGAGATGAAAGATAGAATTGAAAAAATTGTAGGAACTGAGGCAAGAAGCTTATGGATGGGTACTTTTCACTCAATATTTGCAAGAATTTTAAGAACTGAAGGATATAAAATAGGGTACCCACCAAATTTTGTAATTTATGATACGCTTGATTCAAAAAATCTTATCAAATCAATTGTTAAAGAGTTAAATCTTGATCCAAAAATTTATAAAGAAAACTTTGTTTACAATAGAATTTCAAATGCAAAAAATAGATTGATTTCACCGATAGAGTATAAGAATAATCCTATGCTTCAAGAGGAGGATGCTTCTTCTTTGAGACCAATGATCAGTGAAATATATAAAAGGTATTCTGAAAGATGTTTTAAATCTCAAGCCATGGATTTTGATGATTTATTATATAATACAAATATCCTTTTTGCAGAACATATTGATGTATTAAACAAGTACCAACAATTGTTCCAGCATGTTCTAATAGATGAATTTCAGGATACAAATTATTGTCAATACCTTATCACAAAACGTTTAGCTTCTGTAAATAGAAATATATTTGTAGTTGGAGATGATGCACAATCAATTTATGCTTTTAGAGGTGCTGAAATTAGAAATATATTAAAGTTTGAGGATGATTTTGATGAATTAAAAACAATTAAACTAGAACAAAATTATAGGTCTACAAAAAACATTGTCAATGCAGCTAATTCAGTAATTGATAAAAACAAATCAAAAATCAGTAAAGAAGTATGGACTAATAATGATGAAGGTGAGTTAATATCTGTAAAAAAATCATTTTCAGATAATGAGGAAGGAAAGATTGTATCAAATTTAATTTTTGAAGAGAAGAATAGAAACCAATTAACTAATTCAAATTTTGCTGTTCTTTACAGAACAAATAGTCAGTCTAGATCTATAGAGGAGGCATTAAGAAGAATTGGCTTAAAATATAAAGTATTTGGTGGAGTTTCATTTTATCAGAGAAAGGAAGTGAAAGACCTTATTGCTTATCTTAGGTTTTCAATAAACCAAAATGATGAGCAATCTTTTAGGAGAATAATTAATTATCCAAGAAGGGGAATAGGTCAAACATCAGTAGATAAAATAATTACAATTTCAAATAAAGAAAATATTAGTTTATGGGAAGTTGTTACACAATCTTCAACTCTATTAACTTCAAGAATTCATAATTTACTTACTCCTTTCAAAGATTTGATATTATCTTTTTCTAATTTTTCTAAGAATAATGATGCTTTTACGACAGCTTCTCATATTGCATCAAATTCTGGCCTACTTAAAGAATTATGGGATGATAGAAGTATAGAGGGAATTAGTAGATATGAGAATGTCCAAGAATTATTAAATTCTATTAAAGAATTTATTGATAACGAAGAAAATACTGAAAAGAAACTAGATAATTTCTTACAAGAGATATCGCTAATGACAGATCAAGATAAAGGTGATGAAGAAGATGGAGAATATATTTCTTTGATGACTATTCATATGGCAAAAGGTCTAGAATTTCCTGTTGTTTTTATCGTAGGAGTAGAAGAAGATTTATTTCCTTCTCAGATGATGATTTCTTCACGTGAAGACTTAGAAGAGGAAAGAAGGTTATTTTATGTTGCTATTACAAGAGCAATGAAAAAACTTTATTTAACTTATTCTAAAACAAGGTATAGATATGGAATGTTAAAAGATTGTGAAATTAGTAGATTTATTAAAGAAATAAGTCCTATATACCTAGATATTGAAAACTTTAATACTACAAAATCTCTTGTTAAAAATGTTATAAAAGAGAAATCAAAAAACTTATCTCCTCTTAAAAAATTAGAAAAAAGTTCAGTGCCCTCTGGAGATATTTCTCATATAGATGACTTAATTGAAGGTAAAAAAGTCAGGCATAATATTTTTGGTATTGGAACAATTCAAAAAATAGATTTAAATTCAAATCAAAAAAAAGCTGTTGTTAATTTTAAAAATGTTGGTGAAAAAACATTGCTTTTAAATTTTGCTAAATTAAAGGTTATAAAATAATGGATGTTCTTGGAATAGATATTGGTGGTTCGGGTGTTAAAGCAGCAATAGTTGACACGAAATCAGGTAGGCTTCTATCTGAAAAGATTAGATTTAAAACTCCTGAATCTCCGTCACCAAAAAAAATTTTTGCAGGTATTGAAGAAAATTTTCTTTCTGAATTTAAATGGAAAGGTAGCGTTGGTTGTGGTTTTCCTGGAGTTGTTATAAAAAATAAAGTTTATTCAGCAGCTAACATGACAAAAAAATGGGTTGGCATTAATATTAAGAAAAAGTTTTCCCAAAAGTTTAATCTTAAATGTTACGCTTTGAATGATGCTGATGCTGCTGGAATTTCAGAAATATTTTTGAATAAAAATATACCAAAAAAAGGAACAGTTATGGTGATAACTGTTGGAACAGGTTTAGGTACTTCAATTTTTGTTGATGGTAAGTTGGTCCCTAATATTGAATTTGGTCACCTTAAAATGTATGGTGATTGTGCTGAGAAATATGCTTCAAATTTAGCTAGAAAAAAACTTGATTTATCTTGGGATGAATGGGCTGCTCGGTTTAGTGAGTATTTAGCTTATGTTGAATTACTTGTCTCACCTAATTTTATAGTTTTTGGAGGAGGTATTAGCAAATATTTTAATGAATATAAATCAAACCTAAAGTGTAGTAGTAAAATAATTCAAGCTCATAATAAAAATGATGCAGGAATTATAGGGGCAGCTTTATCAGCAACTTAATTACTTAGAATAACCTTCATCAGTTAATAATTCTCTTTCTTGAGCTGTGTTAGCTAATTCATCACATCTCTCGTTTTCAATATTACCTGAATGACCCTTTACCCACTCAAATTTTACATTAAATTTTTTATATAATGGAATAAATTTTTTCCATAAGTCAGAATTCTGTTTTTTTTTGAAATTAATTTTTTCCCAATTCCAAATCCAACCTTTTTCTATAGACTCAACTACATATTTTGAGTCAGAATAAATTGTAATATTAATCCTATTATTTTTTAAAGCTTCAAGGGCTTTAATTACAGCCAACAGTTCCATACGATTATTTGTTGTTAGTTTAAATCCCTGACTTAACTCCTTTCTATTATCCTTATATAATAATACTATTCCATATCCTCCTGGACCAGGGTTTCCTCGGCTTGATCCATCAGTATAAATTTTGATCATTTTGAATCTATAAAATATTTAATAGCAGCTTCATACCCCAAGAGTCCAAGACCAGATATTATTCCTAAACAGACATCACTTAAATAACTTTTTTTTCTAAAATCTTCTCTTGATAAGATATTAGATATATGAACCTCAATTGTAGGTGAAGTCACAGAAGATACAGCATCTCGCAAAGCAACAGAGGTGTGGGTGAAACCACCAGCATTTATTATTATGCCATCGTATGAAAATCCAACTTCTTGAATTTTCTCAATTAATTCACCTTCATGATTAGACTGATAATAATTAATATTTATGTTTTTGAATTTTTTTTGTAAAGTTTCATAATAACTTTCAAAAGATTCGTCCCCATAAATTTCCTTCTCTCTTATTCCAAGGAGATTTAAATTTGGCCCGTTTATAATTATTAAGTTCATGATTATATAAATTTAGTCTAAAAAAAAGATTTTATGTGGGAACATGAGATAATTGAATATAGGAATTATTTAAAATTAGAGCGATCATTATCAGAAAACTCTATATCAGCCTACATTAATGATATAAGAAAGTTGACCTCATTCTTAATTTCATCTAATAAAAAAAAAATAAAATATTCTGATATTGATTCTAATTTAATTAATCAATTTATTGAATATCTATATAAGCTAGGTATTTCTCCTCACACTCAATCAAGAATTATTTCAGGTATTAAATCTTTTTTTGGTTACTTGATTCTTGAAGAAAAAATATCTGTTAATCCTACTGAACTTGTTGAATCTCCAAAGCTTAATAAAAAATTACCCGACACATTAAATTTTGATGATATAGATAAAATGTTTTTATCTATAGAGATGAATTCATATGAGGGGACTAGAAATCGTGCAATACTGGAAACACTATATAGTTGTGGATTGAGAGTTTCCGAATTAATTAATCTAACCTTCCAAAATTTATTTTTAGATATAGGTTTTATTAAAGTTATTGGAAAGGGTTCAAAAGAGAGATTAGTTCCAATTGGGAGTCAAGCAATAAAATATATCAATTTATATAATGAAAATTACAGGAAGAATATGAATGTGAAAAAGGGTAATGAGGGGTATTTGTTTTTAAATAGAAGAGGAAGTAAGATTTCGAGAAATATGATTTTTATAATAGTTAAAACTATTTCAGTTAATTTAAATTTTAAAAAAAATGTTAGTCCTCATACCTTCAGACATTCTTTTGCAACTCATATGATTGAAGGTGGAGCAGATCTAAGAGCAGTACAAGAAATGTTAGGGCATGAGTCTATAACAACTACAGAAATCTATACCCACTTAAATAAAGAATATTTAAGAGAAGTAGTAAATAAATTTCACCCTAGGAGTTAATACTATTCTTATATTTGTAGAATGTATAAGAGATTAGTTCGCCCCATACTTTTTCTTTTTAATCCTGAATTTATCCATGCTTTCTCTTTTATATCTATTAAAATAGTTTTCAAAATACCAATTTTAAATTTCATATTAAGAAGAAAATTTAAATTAGAAGACGAAAATTTAAGAACTAGTTTACTTGGATTAAGCTTTAAAAACAAAATTGGTCTTGCTGCAGGTTTTGATAAAAATGCTGAATTACTAAACGAAATTGAAAGTTTTGGTTTCGGACATGTTGAAGTTGGAACAATAACTCCCAAATCTCAACCAGGAAATGCAAAGCCAAGACTTTTTAGATTATTAAGAGATAGGGCATTAATAAATAGAATGGGATTTAATAATGATGGTGTTGATAAAATTTTATCCAGGATTAAATCTTATAAAGGAAATCTAGTAATTGGTGCAAATATTGGTAAAAACAAAACTACTCCTAACCACAAAGCTGCAGATGATTATATCTACTGTTTTAAAAAGTTATGTGGTTATGTTGATTATTTTGTAATTAACATTAGCTCTCCTAATACTCCTGAACTAAGAAAATTGCAATCAAAAAAGTATTTACAAGATCTTGTTGAGAAAATAAATATTGAAAGATCAAAAAGAAATAATAAGGTTCCTTTTTTTATTAAAATAGCACCTGACTTAGAAAAAAAAGAAATAAATGAAATAGTTGATATATCTATTAAAAATAAGATTGAGGGTATTATAGCAACTAATACTACAATAACAAGAGGGGACTTAAAATCTAAAAATATTAAATCAATGGGGGAAGGAGGTCTTAGTGGGAAACCTCTAAAAGAAATGTCAAATTCTATAATTAAATATCTAAAAAGTTATTCCAAAGGAAAAATAAAAATTATTGGGGTAGGGGGAGTTTTTAACTCTGAAGATGTAAAAGAAAAATTAAATTTAGGTGCAGATCTAGTTCAGGTATATTCAGGTTGGATTTATGAGGGTCCATCAATGATAAAAAAAATTAATAGTTCCCTTTTAAATTTTAAAAAAGAGAATTTAAATTGATTTGATATTACTAAATTTGAGTGATGGTTGAAAGTTCATTTAATAGTGATTATTATGAAGATGAAGGGGAAAAAAAGCCTTTTATTGAAAAAATAAAAGTAGCAACTGGCGCAGTCAGTTTAGCATTAACAATAATTATATTCTTTTCTTTATTATCCTATTTTTTTACTGGTAGTGATGACCAAAGTTTAATTGATTCAGGATTATCTTTTTCTTCTTTAGGTCAAGAATCTAAAAATTGGTTAGGAGTATTAGGATCATTCTTATCACATTATTTAATTTTTGTCACTTTTGGGATATCGTCGTTTCTAATAGTTCCTCTATTACTAGTTATTGCAATTAGACTCTTATTTAATAAGAAGATATATTCTTTATCTAGAATATCAATATTTACTTTTTTTGGAATAATCTGGATTTCATCTCTGATGGGATTTTTCTTAAATTTCTTTTCTGATAATTTTTTTCTAAAAAATTATACTGGAGGTGTTGGTTATAATTTGTCTTTATTTCTTGATAATTTATTAGGATTTTCCTCATTTGTTATATTATTATTATCTCTTTTTCTTTTTATAGTTTTCTACTATGATTTATACTCTTTTAGTTTATTTAAATCTAAAAACAAAAAAGAGGAATCCTTGAATGATGATGGATTTGAGGATATTATCCCAGATAATAGTTTAGATGATGAAATTTATGGGGAAGAAATTAAAGAAGAAATTAAAGAAGAAATTAAAGAAGAAAT
>CAZGPH010000022.1:0-8070 GCA_964527965.1 uncultured Marinoscillum sp. | reverse complement strand
GAAGAAATTAAAGAAGAAATTAAAGAAGAAATTAAAGAAGAAATCGAGGAAGAAATCATTCATGATGAAAAAGTTGATCAAAATATTTCAAATAATACTACCGATGAAGAAGATATAAAATTAAAAGTTGAAAAAAGAGTTGATGAAAAACAATCAAGTACTTTATCTAGTGATGTCTATGACCCTGAATTAGATTTATCTAATTATAAGTATCCAAAAGTGGATTTACTTAATAGCACAACTGATAAAAAAATTCAAGTGACTAAGGATGAGTTGACTTCTAATAAGAATAAGATAATTGATACCCTAAAAAATTTCAAAATTGAGATTGCAAAAATTAAAGCCACAATAGGGCCAACTGTAACTTTGTATGAAATAGTTCCTGAGGCCGGTGTAAAAATATCAAAAATTAAAAACTTAGAAGATGATATTGCTCTTAGTTTGTCTGCACTAGGAATCAGAATAATTGCTCCAATACCAGGAAAAGGTACAATAGGGATTGAAGTTCCTAATAAGAATAGAGAGGTAGTAAGCCTTAGATCTGTTATGAGTACTGAGAAGTTTATTAAGAGTGATTATGAGCTACCCTTAATTTTAGGAAAAACGATTTCTAATGAAGTGTTTATTGCTGATCTAACTAAGATGCCTCATGTTCTAGTTGCAGGTGCTACAGGCCAAGGAAAATCAGTTGGATTAAATGTGATGTTATCCTCTTTACTTTATAAAAAACATCCATCAATATTAAAATTTGTTTTAATTGATCCTAAAAAAGTAGAATTATCATTATTTAATAAAATAGAAAGACATTTTTTAGCTAAACTGCCAGATTCAGAGGAACCGATAATTACTGAGACAAAAAAAGTTGTACATACATTAAATTCTTTATGTACTGAAATGGATGTGAGATATAACTTACTAAAAGATGCTCAAGCAAGAAACCTTAAAGAATACAATAAAAAATTTATAAATAGAAAACTAAATCCTAAAGAGGGGCACAGGTATCTTCCTTATATAGTTTTAGTTATAGATGAATTAGCTGATTTAATGATGACAGCTGGAAAAGAAATTGAAAACCCAATTGCAAGGTTGGCTCAACTTGCTAGGGCTATAGGAATTCATTTAATTGTAGCTACTCAAAGACCTTCAGTCAATGTAATAACTGGAGTGATAAAAGCTAATTTCCCAACAAGAATATCATTTAAAGTAACTTCAAATATGGATTCAAGAACTATATTAGATTCTAAGGGTGCAGAGCAATTAGTTGGTATGGGTGATATGCTTTTTTCATCAGGTTCAGATATAATAAGACTGCAGTGCCCTTTTGTAGATACTCCTGAGATTGAAAGAATTTGTGATCAAATAGGAAATCAGAGAGGGTATGTTTCTGCATACTTACTACCAGAATATATTGATGAAAATGAAAAACAAATTGCAGACATTGATTTATCAGACAGAGATCCACTATTTGAAGATGCAGCAAGACTTATAGTATCCTCTCAGACTGGGAGTACATCTTTATTACAAAGGAAGTTAAAGTTAGGGTATAACAGGGCTGGTAGATTAACCGATCAACTAGAAGTTGCAGGGATAGTAGGTCCCTCGGAAGGTAGTAAACCTAGAAAGGTATTAATTCAAGATGAATATAGTTTAGAGAAATTACTAAACGATTTGGGTTAACATTACTTAACAATATAAATTAAAAATTACTTAATGATTTAGATTAACTTTATATTATGAAAAAGATTACATTTCTTCTCAGTTTCATATTTTTAAATTCATACTTTTTGTTTTCTCAAGACGACAAAATAGCTCTTGATATGCTTAATTCTATGAGTGATAATTATAAAAAAATGAAGGGTTTTACATCATCATTTACATATACAATGAAAAACCTAACTGAAGATATAACAGATTCATTTTCGGGTAAAATATCTGTGAGGGATGATAAATATGTTTTGTATATAGAAGGTCAAAAAATTATAAATGATTCGAAAACAGTTTGGACTTATCTTGAAGATTTGAATGAAGTTACAATTTCAGATTTTGATCCTAGTGAACAAGATATTTCAATTAATAATGTTTTTGAAGTATATAAAGAAGGTTATAAACATAAGTTTATCGATAAAGTTAATGACATAAACAATGTTGAAATATATCCTGATGATGAGGGTAAATCATATTATAAGATTTCTTTTGCAATCCTAGAAAATAATCTTTTATCAAGCTTTACAGTTTATGATAAGTCAAATAGTATTTTTATTTATAGCATTGATGATTTTTTAGAAGAAGAATTAGACAATGAACTTTTTACATTTGATCTAGAAAAGTATCCGGATATAGAAGTAATTGACTTTAGATAATAAATGAATTTTTCTGAAATAGTAAACCAAATAAAGAACAAAAAAACATATCTCTGTGTTGGTTTAGACTCAGATTTAGAAAAGATACCGAAACATTTACTTGAATTTGATGATCCTATATATGAGTTTAATAAGAGGGTTATTGATGCTACAAAAGATTTAGTAATTGCCTATAAACCTAATTTGGCCTTTTATGAATCTCAAGGATCTAAGGGTCTTATATCTTTAGAAAAAACATTAGATTATATTCCGAGTGAAATTTTAAAAATTGCTGATGCCAAAAGAGGAGATATTGGCAATACTTCGAAGATGTATGCTAAAACATTTTTTGAAATATTTAATTTTGATGCAGTTACTTTATCACCATATATGGGTAAGGACTCTTCTTTACCTTATCTAGAATTTGATGATAAATGGATAATTCTATTAGCATTAACTTCAAATAATAGTTCAGCAGATATTCAGTATTTTAAAG
This sequence comes from uncultured Marinoscillum sp., assembly GCA_964527965.1. GTDB lineage: Bacteria > Bacteroidota > Bacteroidia > Cytophagales > MED-G16 > MED-G16. The sequence continues at coordinate 5,235 of CAZGPH010000022.1, read as the reverse complement.
ATTCTGATGATAAGAATTTATATGAACATGTTTTATCTGACTCTTTAAGTTGGTCTTCTAAATATAATACAATGTATGTTGTAGGGGCAAATAGAATGGATGAATTAGCTTCAATAAGAAAAATTATTCCTGATAATTTTCTTCTTATTCCTGGAGTTGGCACTCAAGGTGGAGATTTAAAGAGTATAAGCTTAAATTCTATGAATGATAATTGCGGAATTATAGTGAATGTCTCAAGAGATATTATTTATTCTGATTCCTCAGATTCTTTTGAAGAAAGTGTTAGGAGTAAAACTCTAGAATATAAAAATGAAATGGAAAAAATATTGATTGAAAAAGAATTAATATGAGAAAAGATTATCAAATATTACTTTTTTACTGTTATGCAGAAATTAAAAATACTGAAATATTTAAAAGTGACCATCACTTATTTTGCATTAAAAATAATATTAAGGGAAGGATTATTATTTCATCAGAAGGGATTAATGGAACTGTATCTGGTTTAAAAGAAGATTGTGATAAATACAGAAAAGAGTTAATTAATAAAGGAGTATTTTCAGATATTGATTTTAAGATTGAAGAATATCATAAAAATGCTTTCAATAAAATAAATGTTAGAATTAAAAATGAAATTGTAAATTCAGGTCTAACTAAAAAAAAGTTGCTTAATAAAAAAGGAAAATACATTGAGGCATCTGAATTTAAAAAAATTATCGAAAATATTCCTGAGGATGTTACGATTTTAGATGTTAGATCTAATTATGAACATAATATAGGCAAGTTTAAAAATGCTATGACATTAGATATTGATAATTTCAGAGATTTTCCTGAAAAAATATCTGAAATTAAGAAAAAAGTTAAAAAGTCTAATAAAATTATAACTTATTGTACAGGAGGGGTTAAGTGTGAAAAAGCTAGTGCTTTTCTAAAAGAAAATGGTTATGAAAATGTTTATCAACTACATGGAGGGATTATTAAATATGGACTTCAAGAGGAAGGTAAAAACTTTGAGGGTAAATGTTATGTTTTTGATAATAGAATTGTAAAAGATGTAAATAAAGTAAATCCTCTCATTATTGGTAATTGTTATGTCACTGGGAAAAAAACAGATAGGATGGTGAATTGTGCTAATGTTTTATGTAATAAACATTTCCCGCTTAGCGATGAAGGAGCAAAAAAATATGATGGTTGTTGTTCAGAAGATTGTTTAGAAAATGGTGATGTCAGAAAATTTAATGGAACAGGGTTTTATCAAAAAGAATTGAACGGATATAATCCATATATTGGCCTACGAAAAGAATAATTTATTGAAAGACTATTTGATTTGTTGAATTAAACCATTTCTCATAGAACTCTTTGTATTTTTCATCAACTATATTTCTCTTAATTTTTAGTGTAGGAGTTAGAATATTGTTTTCAATAGACCAAGAATCTTTTAGTATAACTATTTTTTTTATTTTTTCATGATGTTCTAGCTGATCATTAATTGAAACAATTAATTTCTCAAAGCTACTTTTTATTTCAGATACAACTTTTTTTCCTTCACTTAAAATAACAAGAGCTATTGGTTGAGTTAGATTATCACCTACTACACAAACTTGTTCTATAAAACTATTTTTACTTAATTTAAGCTCTATTGGATTTGGCGCAACATATTTTCCTTTTGATGTTTTAAAAATATCTTTTATTCTACCTGTAATGGTAAGATAACCATCTTTATCAATTCCACCTTTATCACCAGTATGTAAATATCCATTTTTGATTGTTTCATTGGTTAGTTTATCTTCTTTAAAATAACCCTGCATAATACAATCATTTTTCATAGTTATTTCTCCTTCTTCTGTAATTACTATGTCAGTTTCAGGCATTGCTTTTCCAACTGTTCCAAATTTGATATTACCTGGATAGTTTCCATGAGAGCATGCAGAATTTTCTGACATTCCGTATGCTTCATATATTTTTATTTTAAATCTGTCAAACCATTTTAAAGTTGAAATAGGTATTGATGCTGCTCCGGTAATACATATTCTAGATTTATTTAAACCTAATGATTTACGAATTACAAATGAGAATATATTATTAAGTAAAGGTGTCCTCATAATAAAGTTTATTGCTGTCTGAGGGAAAATAGATAATATTTTTGTCATGAATTTTGTATAAATTCTTGGCACTCCAAAAAATATTGTGGGTTTACAGTCTTTTAAATTATTTACAAATGTATCAAGGCTTTCAACAAAAAATATTTTACCACCAGATAGTATACCACCATGCTCAACTAAAGCTCTTTCAGCAATATGAGAAAGAGGGAGATAAGAAATAAACCTATCATTTTCATTTAATGGAAAAAGTAAATGTAAATTTTTTGTAGCAGTAGCTGCTGCCTTATAGTTTAAAACTACTCCTTTTGGAATTCCCGTTGTACCTGATGTATAAATAATAGTAATTATATCATTCAAATTAATATTATGAATTTTATCGATGGGATCATTTTTTGAAATAATTTCATCCCATTTTGTAAAATCACATTTTAGATCATATTGACCAAAGTCAACTTTAACTATTTTTTTTGGGATATGATTTTTAATTTGATCCCAATCAGACTCCTCAAGCTTTCCTAAAAATAACATTTTAGATTCGCTATGTTCTAAAATATACTTTGCCGTTTTGCCATTAACGTTAGCATAAATAGGAACTGAGATATTTCCGCTCATCATTATAGCTAGGTCAGTAATTATCCAATGTGCACAATTTTTAGATATAATAGCAATTTTTGAATTTTTAGGAAAATTGAAACTCTTAATATAACTACAAATTTTTCTTGCTTCAATTCCAACTCTTTGCCATGAAAATTCATGATTTTTACCATTAATTGGTTGGATTAAAAATGTTTCATTTCCTTTATTGTTTTCCCAACGTATAAAATTTTCAACTGGTGATCTTAATTTGGAATTCATAATATCTTTAATTTATATTGCCCAGGTTTTACCCACTTCTTCAAGAGGTATACAACCTTTATAATCACCAAGTACAACTGATGGTCCGTTATATCTTAGGACTTGAGTTGCTCCAACTTCACTTCTAAAATAAGATGTTGCTGTGGAGGATTTAATTTTTAAATAAATATCTCTATAAGGGTTTTTATTACTTTTCTGAAGCTTATTAAGAATTACTACTTTTTCTTTAAGGGATGATTCATAAAAAGTTTTTTCTATATCGGAATTGTTTAAATGATCGTCAAGTTGGTTTAATTCATTTCTGAAATTTTCAATTTTATCATTTTCAAATACATTAAATACATAATCTTCAATCTCTTTTGGAACACCAACTGCTAATGCCCCAGGAAATTCTGTATTTGGTATTATAGTATTAGATATTTCATTTAAAAAAAATGCTTCGTCTTCATTTAAATACTTTGGGTTCCAATCTACTTTTTTTGAAGATGGGCTACAAGAATTTAATAATGAGGATGCAGGAATAGTTAATGTTCCATAAACAAATAATGAAATATTTTTAAAGGCTTCTCTTCTTTGCATTATAAATTTCTCTTTTTTAATTCACTTATTGCATAATTTGTAGCTCTTGCTGTTAATGCCATATAGGTAATAGAAGGATTAACACAACTTGATGAGGTCATACAAGATCCATCGGTTACAAAAACGTTTTTAGCGGCATGAACTTGATTCCATTTATTAAGTACAGATGTTTTAGGGTCTATCCCCATTCTAGCAGTTCCCATTTCATGAATTCCATTTCCCATATCATATCTATTGTCATAGGGTTCTACATCTTTAAAACCACAAGCATCTAACATTTCAGCAGCAGAATTTTTCATGTCTTCTCTCATGTTTAATTCGTTTTCTTTTATTTCAGTTTCAAAAACTACAGTTGGCATTCCCCATTTATCTTTTTTATTATAATCTAAATACATTTTATTATCATGGTATGGAAGAACTTCTCCAAAAGCATTCAAACCCATTCTCCATTCACCAGGAGTAGCAGCAGTATCAAGTAAATCATTTCCAATGAGCCCTTCTTCAGCAGCTCTATACCATCCTGTTCTACTTGCTCCTCCTTGATAACCATATCCCCTTAAAAAATTCATGTCATTATCTTTTAAATTTCTAAATCTTGCCAAGTATCCACTATTTGGTCTATTACCATAATAATAACTGTCTTTATAACCATCAAATTTTGCTCTTGCCCCAGCCTTAAAATGATGATCCATCATATTATGACCTAATTCTCCAGAATCATTACCAAAGCCATTTTCAAATCTATTAGATTTTGAGTTTAGCATTATTAAAGTAGAATTTACTGTAGATGCATTAAGAAAAATTATTTTAGCATAGTATTCTGTCATTTCTAATGTCTCAGAATCAAGTACTCTTACCCCAGTAGCTTTTTCTTTATTTTCATCATATATTATAGAATGAACTATTGAATTTGGTCTTAAAGTCATATTTCCTGTTGCTTCTGCTGCAGGTAAAGTAGAAGAATTTGAACTGAAGTATGCTCCATATGGACATCCCCTAATACATAGATTTCTACTTTGACATGGCCCTCTTCCATTATGAGATTTCGTGACATGTGCTACTCTACCAATGGTATAAGTTCTTCCAAATTTTTCAAATAAATTTTTTCTAAAATCCTTTTCAACACAATTCATCTCCATCGGTGGAAGAAATTGAGCATCTGGTAATTGTGATAAATTTTCTTTCATACCACTAACACCAATAAAATTTTCTACATGATCATACCATTTTTTGATATCATTATACCTAATTGGCCAATCTATACCAACTCCATCCTTGGCATTAGCTTCAAAATCTTGTTTACTCCATCTATAGACTTGTCTGCCCCAAAGAAGTGATCTTCCTCCTACATGATAACCTCTAATCCAATCAAATGATCCTTTCTTTTCAGTATATGGTTGTTCAGTATCTTTTACCCACCAATGTTTAGTGGATTGTTTAACAGTATAACCTGTTCTTAGTTGGACAGGATAGTCTTTTCTTTCTTTTGCAGTCAACTGATCTCTGTAAGGAAGTTCCCAAGAATGTTTATTCATTGTTGGATAATCTCTTACATGTCTAACATTTCTTCCTCTTTCAAGAACTAATGTTTTGAGCCCACCTTCTGATAATTCTTTAGCAGCCCATCCTCCACTAACTCCTGTTCCTACTACAATAGCATCATAGGTGTTTTCTTTTTCAGATTTATTATTAATATTCATTT
>CAZGPH010000021.1:0-21126 GCA_964527965.1 uncultured Marinoscillum sp. | reverse complement strand
TGATGCAATAATGAAAAATATTGCAAATGGTGGAGCAAGGGTAATTGATAAAAGCGCTATGTATAATCTTGACTTCAACTATAATTTTAGCGATATAATATCATCCTTTAATTTATTATTTGGAGCTAATTTCAAGTATACTGTGATAAACAGTGAGGGGTCTATTTTTTATGATAAACCTGGAGATCCTCAGGAAATTTATGAGATTGGTGCATTTTTACAATATACTGATAGCTGGGCATCAGAAAGACTTTTCCCTAATTTTTCAATTAGAATGGATAAAAATCAATATTTTTCAACCAGGGTAACACCTAGATTTTCTATAGTATATTCAGTTAATGATTCAAATGAAAAATTTTTAAGAGCTTCTGCTCAGACAGCGTTTAGGTTCCCTTCAGTAGTTGATCAATGGACAGATTTATTTGTTGCTCCAGTAAATGTAGTTGGTGGTCAGAAAGTACTCCAAGACATATATAATTTACATGATGGTAACATATATGCCTTAGATGGTAACAACCCTGTTCTCTCTAAACCTATATTAACAAATGAATTTAATATTCCAAATTTAGGTCCAGAGCAAGTCACAGCATTTGAAGTAGGATATAAAGGACTATATAATGACAAAAGAATTTTATTTGATGGTTACTTTTTTTATAATAATTATAATGGATTTTTGGCTTCTCAGTTACTTGCTCAAAATCCTAACACACCGGACGAAAAAAGATTCATTACAACAATTAGTCTTGATCAACCTGTAAGTTCTTATGGTTGGGCAATGGGGTTAGATTACCGTATGATAAATAATTTTGAACTTTCAACTAATGTATCATATAATGATGTTAATACGGTTATGGAGCCTGGTTTTCAAATTCAATTCAATACACCTGACTATAGATATAATATATCTTTTGGAAATAGAAAAATTACGAGAAATTTAGGATTTAATATAAATTATAGATGGCAGAACTCTTTCTTATGGGAATCATCTTTTGGAGTTGGTACAATTCCTCAAATTCATAATTTAGATGCTCAAATTACTTATTCTATTGATCCAATAAAGTCTAAAATAAAGATAGGTGGATCAAATATTTTAAATAATTATTATACTACTAGTTTTGGAAGTGCTAGTGTTGGGGCCTTATATTATATTTCATTTATTTTAGATAATATCTTGTGATACCATCTTAATTAATCTCCAAGAGTTATTAATATTTTTTTTAGTTATATATGAGTTTCCAATCGGCATTCTAATTGAATACACATCCCTGATCATTGTGTGAGAGATATAGATTTTACCAGTTTCATTTAATTTTTTAATAAACTTTTTATTTAGATTATTTAATTCATTTTTATTCATTCTCTTATCTTTAGGATTTAATCTAAAGTTTATCATATTAATATTCTGTTTAGTTGTTATCTCAAAATTATCTTCTTTAATTATTTTATCATTAAGATATTTTGCTAATGTAATATGATTACTAATGTATTTTTTAATGCCATCAATTCCATAGGTCCTAATAACAAACCATAGTTTTAATGCTCTGAATCTTCTTCCTAATTGAATACTCCAATCTTTATAATTCTTTACGTTCTTATTATTAGTTTTAAGATATTCTGGATGTATTTCTAAGGTCTTAATTAATTTTTCTTCATCTTTTACATAGTATAGACTACAATCAAAATTTGTAAGCATCCACTTATGAGGATTAAATAAAAATGAATCTGCTAAATTTATATTTTTAATATCCTTTTTAAATTCATCTAAAAATAATACAGTTCCTGCATATGCTGCATCAATATGATGCCATATATTATATTTATTTGCAATATTTGAAATATCATTTATAGAATCAAAAGCTACTGTACCGGTAGTTCCGTATGTAGAAACTATTGCTAAGGGTATAAAATTATTTTTCAAATCATTTTCTATATGATATTCAAGTTCCTTTACATTCATTGATAAATCTTCATTTGATGGTATTTTTACTAAATTATCTGAACCAATACCAATAATCTTAACAGCTTTTTCTATACTACTATGGGTTTCATTGGAACAGTATACTCTAAAATTATTTTGTTTTATTCCAGATCTATTAGATTGAAAATTGGAGTAATTTTCCCTGGCTGTTAATAATGAACATATTGTTCCAACAGATGCCGTATCATTTATTACTCCACTCCAACTTGATGGAATACCAATAGCATCTCTTATCCATTCGGTTACTTTCTGTTCAAGCTCGGTTGCGGAAGGTGAAGTTTCCCACATCATACACTGGGCTCCTATAGTAGATATTAGCATTTCAGCTAGGATAGATGGATAGCTGTTATTGGCAGGAAAAAATGCATAAAAGTTGGGGCTCTGCCAATGGGTTATCCCAGGCATTATTTTATCATTAAAATCTTCAAATATTTTATCAAAAGATTCACCTTTAAATGGAGGTTTTTTTGGAAGAGAATTATAAATTTCTCCAGGTTTTACATTGGATTTTACAGGATATTTTTCAACATTTTCTAAATATTTACACATCCAATCTACTAACTCATGAGAATGTTTTTTAAAATCATCAATCTTCATTATTAAACTTTAATTTATTTGACTAATAAATATTGTTGTTGTAATTATGCAATACAATTACAATTATAATTTAAATAAAAATAAAATGTTTGATTGGAAGAAACCTACAGTTCAAATGCTTGGAAGATGGCAGCCATGGCACGATGGACACCAAGCACTCTTTAAAAGATGTATCGCTAAAACAGGACAAGTTGCAATTCAAGTTAGAGATGTTCAGGGATCATCTGGTGGAGATGGTCAAGATGATAATCCATTTGACTGGGATTCTGTTTGTAAAAATATTGAAGATGGCCTAATAAAAGATAATTTTAAAAGAGGTGTAGACTATGAAATAATGTTAGTACCAAATATTGTAAATATAACATACGGTAGGGGGGTAGGTTACGCTTTTGATGAAGAAGTCTTTGATGATGCTACTCACGCTATAAGTGCTACCAAAATTAGAAAAAAACTAAGAGACGAAGGAAAGTTAAATTAATCTGATGTATAAATCTCATAAGGTTAGTTTTAAATCTTATGCATCCTATATTACTTTAAATATACTATCACCCAAAACAAAGAATATATGGATCATATTTCATGGCTATGGTCAATTATCAAAATTTTTCATTAGGAGGTTTGATATCCTTGATAAAAAGGAAAATTATATTATTGCCCCACAAGGCTTATCAAAATTTTATACTGATAAAGATTACCAAAACGTAGGTGCTTCCTGGCTTACTAGAGAAGATAAAAATATAGATTTTAAATCTCAGTTATCATATCTTAATAGTGTGATAGCTGATATTTCAAGAAAAATAAAAATTAATAATTATAAAATTAATTTATTTGGATTCTCACAAGGCGTTTCTACTTTATGTAGACTAACACAAAATATTGATTTTCAAATTGACAATGTTATAATGTGGGCTGGATGGATTCCTAGTGAATTTTTTAATTTATCTATTGAATCATGTAAAAAATCAAATTTTATTTATGTTATGGGTAAAAAAGATAAATATTTTGATCTTAAATTAATAAATGAATATAAAAATGAATTTATTAAAAAAAAATATAGATTTAATTATGAGTTATTTAATGGTGAACATAAAGTTGATAGAAAAGTCTTAAAAAAAATTAATGATGAACTGTAAAATTATTTCTTGGAATGTAAATGGTATTAGAGCCATAATGAAAAAAGATTTTCTAAAAGATATTAAAGAAATAGATCCAGATATTATATGTCTTCAGGAAACTAAAGCAAGTGATGAAGATGCCTTAAAAGCACTTGAAGTTATGATGAAAGAATATAATGTCTATGTAAACTCATCAAAAGCTAGGAAAGGTTATTCAGGAACTGCTATTTTATCAAAAAAAAACCCATTAAAAATTACTAATGATATTGGGATTTTTGATCACGATCAGGAAGGAAGAGTAATTAAAGCAGAGTATGAAAATTATAATTTAATTAATGTTTATGTTCCTAATAGTGGCCAGGAATTGAAAAGATTAGATTATAGAAAAAAATGGGATAAAGATTTTTTAAGTTTTTGTGTTGAAAGTGAAAATGAAAAACCCACAATTATAACTGGTGATCTAAATGTAGCGCATAGAGAAATTGATATAGCACGTCCTAAGCCAAATTATAATAAATCTGCAGGTTATACTCAGGTTGAAATTGATGGTTTAGATAATTTTTTAAATAATAATTTTATTGATATTTATAGGAAAAAATATCCAGATAAAATTAAATATTCATGGTGGAATTATAGGTTTAAATCTAGAGATAGAAATGTTGGCTGGAGAATAGATTATTTTTTAGTATCCCCAAGTATTTTAAATAATCTTAAAAATACAGAAATTCATAATGAATATTTTGGGTCAGATCATTGTCCTGTCTCGTTGGAATTAAGTTTTTAATTCTAATATTGTCGAATTTTGTTTAAGAACATTTATAATATTATCAATATGAGTATCTAATTCTATATGGATTAGCTCAACTCCAATTTTAATCTCATTTCTATCTACTGATGCTGCAAAAGATTTTTTCTTTAGACTTTTTTTTACCGATTTAGCCTTTATATCAGATATACCATTTGGTCTAACTTTAGTACATGCTACTATAAACCCAGTTAATTCATCACATGCTAGTAAATATTTATCCAAATTAGATTTGCATTTATTATTCCATTTAGAATAATGACATGAGATTGCATAAGCGATTTCTTTCTCATTCATATTATACATTTTATCAACTATTATATTAGGATGTTTGTCAGGATATCTTTCGTAGTCTGCGTCATGAAGTAGCCCCGTAATATAAAACAGGTCTTTATCTTCATTAATAATAGATGCATAATACTCCATAACTAACGCAACACTATAAGAATGAATAATTAAACTTTTATTTGATAGCATCTTATTTAATATTATTATTGCCTGTTCTCTATTAATACATTTAGAATCCATGAGATTTTTATTTTTAATATTTTTAATAAATTTAAATTTTTCAAATCTAACTTATTCTCAGTCTAAAGTTGAGTGGATTGAGTTAGATAATAACACCAAAATAAGCAATAATGGTAAAAAAATAATTATTGACTTATACACAGATTGGTGTGGATGGTGTAAGGTTATGGACAGAAATACGTTTACTGATCCTGATGTTATAGATAATATTAATAAAAATTTTATCCCAGTTAAATTTGATGCTGAATATCAAAATTCTGTCGTTTTTAATAATAACTCTTATAAATATATTAGAACTGGTAGAAAAGGAATTAACGAATTAGCATATAATTTAACTAATGGAAATTTATCATATCCAATGACTATATTTTTAGATGAAAATTATAATATTATAACTCTACTTCCTGGTTATCATAAGCCAAAATTTTATAATTTAGTTTTAAAATATATTGGAGAAGATCATTGGAAAGATATGTCTTGGAATGAATACTCAAAAGAATACTCTAGATGAAAATTAAGCAGATATATACATCTTGTCTTTCTCAGGCTTCATATTACATAGAGTCAAATGGAGAGAGCCTAATAATTGATCCAATAAAAGATATTAATGAATATGATAAAATTATTAAAAAGGATAATTCTAAATTAAAATATGTTTTAGAAACACATTTTCATGCAGATTTTATTTCTGGTCATCTTGAAATATCAAATAAATATAATGTTCCCATTGTATTTGGACCACATTCTGATACTTCATTTAAATCTATGACTTTAAATGATAATGATACATTAAAACTAGGTGATATCTGTATAAAAGTTTTACATACACCAGGTCATACCTTAGAGTCAGTATGCTACTTGTTATATGATAATAAAAATAAAGAAAAAGCTTTATTTACTGGTGATACACTTTTTATAGGTGATATTGGAAGACCTGACCTTGCGGTTAATAATAATTTATCAGTTAATGACTTAGCTTCAATGCTATATGATTCTTTATATAACAAAATATTAAAGTTAGATGATGATATTTTAATTTACCCAGCTCATGGACCAGGAACTCAATGTGGAAAAAATCTATCTCAAGAAACTTTTTCAACTTTACATGATCAAAAACAAAATAATTATGCATTAAAGTTTAAATCAAAATATGATTTTATTAATTCTATAACTAAGGATTTGCCATCTGCACCAGAATATTTTAGAGATTCTGCAATTTTAAATAAAGATGGATATAAGAATAATGATGATTTAATTAAGGGTAGTCTCAAAAAACTTTCTGTAGAAGAAATAAAAAATCAATTAAAATTAAATTATTTAATTTTAGATACTCGGTCTCCTCATGATTTCTTTAATTCTCACATCAAAAAATCCCTGAATATACCTCTTAGTGGAAGATATGCTATAACTGCTGCAAATCTATTAGGAATTAAGAAGTCAGTTATATTGGTTTGTTATAAAAATGATATAAATGAAAGTATTGTAAGGTTAAATAGAGTAGGTTTTGAAAATATAATAGGTTACTATATTCTTGATGATTTGACTCCTAAAAATATAACTTCTTCTATAAAAAGTATTAAAGCTAACTCAGCCCATAACATTGATGATTATAAATATTTAGATGTGAGAACAAAAAGTGAATATGCTGAAAAGCACGTAAAAGGCGCATTAAATCTACCTCTTTTTGAATTAAATGAATCAATTAATTTATTAGATAAAGATTCTAGTTATATTGTTTACTGTCGTTCTGGATATAGATCTAGTGTAGCATCTTCAATTCTAAAAAGAAATAATATAAATAATATTATTAATATTTCTGAAGGTATCAATGGCCTGTCTAAAAATAAATCTATTTCTTTTAGTCTATTGTAATTTTTTGACAAAAAAAGAGGCTATTTATATTAAATAACCTCTTTCAATTAAACTAGAAAAATTAGTGTTTACTACATCATTCCGCCCATACCACCACCAGGAGGCATTGGAGGAGGAGTAGGAGCTTCTGCTTCAGGCTCATCTACAACAACACATTCAGTTGTTATTAATAATCCTGCAATAGAAGCAGCATTCTCTAATGCTAACCTTGATACTTTAGTTGGATCAATAATACCTGCTTTAAACATTGATTCAAATTTATCTTGAGCAGCATTATAACCATAATCACCTTTACCCTCTTTAATTTTTTGAATAACAACAGAACCTTCACCACCAGAATTCTCTACAATAGTTCTAATTGGTGATTCTAAAGCAGTTTTAACAATTAGTACACCTGTATTCTGGTCATCATTTTCAAGTTCCAGTTTGTCTAAAGAATTAATTGCTCTTAAAAACGCAGTACCTCCACCTGCTACTATTCCTTCTTGAACAGCTGCTCTAGTGGCATGTAAAGCATCATCAACTCTATCCTTTTTTTCCTTCATTTCAACTTCAGTTGCAGCACCTACATATAATATTGCTACACCGCCAGATAATTTTGCTAATCTTTCTTGTAATTTTTCTTTATCATACTCTGATGTAGTAGACTCAATTTGTTTTTTAATTTGATTGACTCTTGCACTTATATCAGCCTTTTTACCAGCACCACTAACAACTGTAGTGTTATCTTTATCAATATTTACTTTTTCAGCTGTTCCTAAATAATCAATTGTAGCACTTTCAAGTTTATACCCTCTTTCTTCAGAGATGACAGTACCACCAGTTAAAATTGCTAAATCTTCTAACATAGCCTTTCTTCTATCTCCAAAACCTGGAGCCTTTACTGCAGCTATCTTTAAAGCACCTCTAATTTTATTAACTACAATTGTAGCTAGTGCTTCACCCTCTATGTCTTCAGCAATTATTAATAATGGCTTTCCAGTTTGCGAAACTGCCTCTAATACAGGAAGTAATTCTTTCATTGCAGAAATTTTCTTATCGTAAATTAATATATAAGGATTTTCTAATTCAGCTTCCATTTTATCACTATTTGTTACAAAATATGGTGATAAATAACCTCTGTCAAATTGCATTCCTTCTACTGTCTTAACATCTGTTTCGGTACCTTTTGCTTCTTCTACTGTGATTACACCATCTTTACCCACCTTATCCATAGCATCAGCAATCATTTTACCAATTTCATGATCATTATTTGCTGATACAGTTGCTACTTGAGAAATCTCACTTGAATCTTTAATATCCTTTGATTGAGACTTTAAGTTTTCTACAACAGCTTTAACAGCACTATCAACCCCTCTTTTTAAATCCATAGGATTTGCACCAGCAGCGACATTTTTAATTCCAGTATTAAATATAGCTTGAGCTAATACTGTTGCTGTTGTTGTTCCATCTCCTGCATCATCTGCAGTTTTTGAAGCTACTTCTTTAACAAGTTGAGCTCCCATATTTTCGACAGCATCTTTAAGGTCGATTTCTTTAGCTACTGAAACTCCATCCTTAGTAACCGTAGGAGCTCCAAATTTTTTATCAAGAATCACGTTTCTACCCTTAGGTCCCAGAGTTACTTTAACTGCATTAGCAAGTATATCAACTCCTTTTCTAAGGTTTTCTCTTGATTCGGTATTAAAATGTATTTCTTTTGCCATTATATTATAATTTATATTTATTAAACAATTCCAAAAATGTCTGATTCTTTCATAATAAGATATTCTGTTCCTGAAATTGATAATTCAGTTCCTGAATATTTACCATATAAAACTTTATCTCCAACCTTTACACTCATCTTATGATCAGAAGTACCTGTTCCAACTGCTATAATTTTACCTTTCTGAGGTTTTTCTTTTGCTGTATCGGGAATAATAATTCCAGATGCAGTCTTTTCTTCTGCTGCTTCAGGTTCTACTAGAACTCTATCTGCAAGTGGTTTAAAATTTACATTTGCCATATATATGTATTTAAAGTTATTTATAAATTAATAAAGCATTTATTGTGCCAAATTAAAAATCTTGTCATTTTGTCAAAAAAATAAAATAATGTTATAGAATAGAATCTAATTCTTGAGGTAATTCACCAATATCATTCGGATTAGGACTACTTTGTATGACATTTTGTTCATTTGCCCTGTCTATATTAGGACTCATACCATCAATATTGTTTTCCATCTTAGTAATAAATAAGTTAGATACTAATGTTAGAACAACAATTGAAATAGCAAGTGTCCAAGTGGCTTTTTCTAAAAGATCATTAGTTTTCTGGACTCCCATGAACTGATTAGAACTACTACCTCCAAATTGAGAACTAAGACCTCCACCTTTTGAATTTTGAACCAGTACTACTAGTATTAGAAGAATAGAAATGAAAATTATAATACCTACAATTAATGGATACATTTTAACTTTTTAACTTTTCAATTTTTTTTGCAAAGTAACTCTTTTTTTTTGAATTATTTGAGAGAAGTTTTTTATAAATTTTGATAGCCTCACTTATTTTATTTTGTTTAATATAAATTTCAGCAAGATTCTCAGTTGCAAAATCAATTTTTTTCATTCTTTCATTTGCTAAGTTATTTTTAGATAAATTTCTTTTTGATTTCGATATTTTGGGGTTTTTTTCTATAAAATCATCTAAAATTGAATCTGAATTTATATTGTGTTTTTTAATAAAATCTTCTAAGTATTCTCTTTTGGGGTGTCTAATTGATAATGAATTTAGTTTTTTATAATATTTTTCATCTTTGGCTTGTGATAGGTTAAGAAGATAAGGAAGATAGAAATATTGATGTTTCTTAATTAATTTATCTAGTTCAGAATTTTTAATTTTTTTCATTTTACCAGTTAGCTACAGACGCATTAAAAATATCTAATATTATTTGATCAAATATTTCATCTAAAAACTCTTGTTCATTTGAGGAAAGTTCTTCAGTATTTTGATTGAAGTCCTTGAAGAATGAAAATGATTTGTTTTCATAATTAAATTGGTCATCTATATTATTAAAATAGGTAGCGTTTACTCTTACTGTTAGTCTTGTTAAACCTGTAAAATATTGAGAATTTCTCCCTCCCTCAGCTGTTGGAGCTACTGGAGATAAAGAAAAATCTTCAATAGTTCCTTCAATTTCTAAGTCACCACCTTCCTCAACTAGTGTTAAACTTGTATTTCTTTCAAAATAGTCTTTGATTTTTTCATTAAATAACACACTCATATTAGAAGGGCCTAGCGGAGAGTTATTGAAAAAATTTTGAAATGAAATAGTTTTTACTTCTGGTGATATTGAAGCTCCTGTGAATGAATAAACACCACAAGCAAACAAAACAGATGATATTAATAAGTAGCTAATGATCTTTTTCAAGCTCATAATATTTAATTTTCCTATATAAAGTCCTTTCTGATATCCCAAGATCTTTTGCTGCATATTTTCTTTTATTTTTATTTTTTAATAAGGCCTTAATAATTAATTCTTTTTCCTTTAACTCAATACTTAGAGATTCATTTTCATTAATTACTTCAGTAACTTCCTGGAATTGATTTTTATTATCTATATCTAGATTTTTATCTATAATTAATTTTTTATCATAGGTCTTATCTTTGTCTAGTAGCATTTCTTTTGAACTATCTGCTATAGATGTATTATCATTACTAATTATATTATCTATAATTTTTTTCATTTCATTAACATCATTTTTAAGATCAAATAATATTTTATACAAAATATCTCTTTCATTATAGTTATCATCTTCTTTACTATTATAACTTCTATTCAAGATTGGTAAGTTAGAATTATTTGGTAAATACTTTTGAATTAAATCTTCTGTAATAGTTCTCTCAATTTCTAAAATTGATATTTGTTCAGTTAAATTTTTTAGTTCTCTAATATTTCCTGGAAATCTATATTTTGATAATAAAATTTTAGCTTTATCATCTAATCTCACAGGATCCATATTGTTTTTATCTGAGAAATCAGATGCAAATTTTCTAAATAAAAGACTAATATCCTCACCTCTATCTCTTAACGGAGGAACTATTATAGGTACTGTATTTAGTCTGTAATAAAGATCCTCTCTAAATTTTCTCTTATCTACAGCTTCCTTAAGTTTAACATTTGTAGCTGCAATAATTCTCACATCTGTTTTTTGTACTTTAGATGACCCTACTTTGATAAATTCACCGTTCTCTAGAATTCTAAGAAGTCTTGATTGAGTTGAAAGAGGCATCTCTCCGATTTCATCTAAAAAAATTGTACCACCATCTGTTACTTCGAAATAACCTTTTCTAGATTCATTTGCTCCAGTAAATGAACCCTTTTCATGACCAAAAAGCTCAGAGTCAATTGTCCCTTCAGGTATTGCACCACAATTAACAGCAATAAATTGACCATGTTTTCTTTTACTTAAAGAATGAATTATTTTAGAAAAACTTTCTTTTCCTGTTCCACTTTCTCCTGTTATTAAAACAGTCATATCTGTTGGAGCAACTTGTGTAGCAACCTGAATAGCATGATTGAGACTATTTGAGTTACCAACTATTCCAAATTTTTGTTTTATTGATTTTATTTTATCTAGCATATTTCTCCAAATAATGTTGCTGAATTACATTCTTTAACTTTTACGTCTACATAAGTGCCAATAAGAGCTTTTTTTTGCGGAAACACTATTAATTTATTTTCTGAAGTTTTTCCTTTAAGAAAATTATTAGATTTTTTTGATACACCCTCTACTAAAACCTTATATGTATTATCTACTGTTAGTTTGTTTTTACTTAATGAGTGTTTATTTTGTTTTTTTATAATTTCACTAAGTCTCCTTTTTTTTGTTTCTAAAGTAACATCATCATTGTATTTTCTTTGGGCTAAAGTCCCAGGTCTCTCAGAGTAGTAATACATATATGAGTAATCATAGATAACATTATCCATTAAGGATAAAGTGTCTTTGTGTTCATCTTCAGTTTCACTGCAAAATCCAGTAATAAAGTCTGATGATATTCCGCAGTCTTTTCCTACAATTTTTTTAATATCATGGATTTTATTTAGGTACCAATCTCGATCATATGTTCTATTCATTTTTTTTAATATTCTTGAATTTCCACTTTGAGCGGGTAAATGGATATAGTTACATACATTTTCATATTTTTTTATTACCATAAGTACATCATTGGTTATATCTTTTGGATGTGATGTTGAAAATCTTACCCTTAAGTCTGGATTTATTTTTGCAATCATTTCAAGAAGATCAGAAAAACTAATTATATCTTTTATATCATTTGATTTTTCTAACTTTTTCTTATTATTCGCTTCTTTTGACCATTTGTATGAGTCAACGTTTTGACCAAGTAATGTTATTTCCTTGTACCCATTATTATATAAATTTCTAGCTTCTTTTTGAATTGAGTAAGGATCTCTACTTCTTTCTCTTCCTCTTGTAAATGGTACAACACAGAATGAGCACATGTTATCACAACCTCTCATTATTGATATAAAAGCAGTTATGCCATTTGAATTTAATCTTACTGGTTCAATATTATCATAGGTCTCTTCTAATGATAAAATAGTATTTACAGATTTTTCTTTATTTTCAAGAACGTTTGATATTAGTTTGGGAAGGTCACGGTAAGAATCGGGCCCAGCCACTATATCTACAATTTTTTCTTCGTTAAGAAGTTTTTCTTTTAACCTTTCGGCCATACATCCCAAGATTCCGATAATGAGTGAAGGTTTATTTTTTTTGATAACGTTGATATTTCTTAGTCTGTTTCTGATAGTTTCTTCAGCCTTTTCTCTTATGGAACATGTATTAATCAATATTAGGTCAGAATTATCTATATTATTAGTGATTGAATAACCTTCTTTATTAAGTATTGAGGCTACTATTTCACTATCTGAAAAGTTCATAGCACATCCATAACTTTGAATAAATAATTTTTTCATTTATTGATTTTTAGACAAATTTACAATAAGACTGACAAAATGTCAATTATGTATTTTACATTAAAATTATTTATATTGAACTAGTTAAATAAACCATATAAACCATGAAAATTTTTATTACTCTATTTTTATTTATTTCAATAACTTTTACACCATTTGCACAAAAGAAAAATAATTCAAAAAATACTCTTTCATTTAATAAAGAACTTTATAATTCTATTAACTATAGATTGGTAGGTCCTTTTAGAGGTGGCAGGGCTGGTACCGTTGCTGGTGTTCTTGGAAATAATAATTTGTATTATATGGGTACTGCTGGAGGTGGAGTTTGGAAGACTGAAGATGCAGGAAATACATGGGAGTCAATTAGTGATGGTTATTATGGAGGTAGTATTGGTGCAATTGCAGTAAGTGAATCAGACCCTAATATTATATATGTAGGAGAGGGTGAGCAAACATTAAGAGGAAATGTTTCCTCAGGGAAAGGTATGTGGAAAAGCGTGGATGCTGGTGAGACATGGAAGTTTATAGGATTACCAAAATCTGAGCACATATCTAGAATAAAAATACATCCTGAAGACCCAAATATAGTTTATGTGGGTGTTATAGGTAATTTGTGGAAGCCAAATGTTGAAAGAGGTCTATATAAATCTACTGATGGTGGAGTAAGTTGGAACAAAATTTTATATGTATCAGATAAAGCTGGTGTTGGTGATATTACTCTAGACCCTAATAATTCTAGAATAATATATGCTTCAACATGGCAAATGAAAAGAAATGGGTACAGGATGGACAGTGGTGGCCCTGACAGTAAGGTATTTAGAAGTTTTGATTCAGGAGAAACATGGGAGGACATTTCAAAATTTAATGGATTACCTGAGTTTCCGTGGGGAATAATAGGTGTCACAATATCTCCTGTAAACTCAAAAAGAATCTGGTTGATGATAGAATCACCTGATGGAGGATTATTTAGATCTGATGATGGTGGAAATAACTGGAAAAAGGTTAATTCTAATAGAGCTTTGAGGCAAAGAGCGTGGTACTATACTAGAATTTATGCTGACTCTCAGAATGAAGATAAAATATACGTATTGAATGTAAGTTATGGAGTATCAACTGACGGGGGTAAAACATTTACCTTAAAAAATGCTCCACATGGAGATCACCATGACTTATGGATTGACCCAGACAATAACATGAGATTAGCAATTGCAGATGATGGAGGAGCACAAATTTCAAATGATGGTGGTGAGAATTGGACAACATATTTTAATCAGCCTACAGCTCAATTTTATAGAGTTTCAACTGATAATTCTTTTCCCTACAGGATATATGGAGCTCAACAAGATAATAGCACAATAAGAATTAATCATAGAAGTGCTTCCTCATCTATTACTGAAAGTGACTGGGAATCAACTGCTGGAGGAGAAAGTGCACACTTAGCCCCAGATCCAAAAAATAATGAAATTGTTTATGGAGGTACATATAAGGGTTATATGATGATGAAAGATCACTCAAATGGTCAAAACCGTTCTGTTAATGTATGGCCTGATAATCCTGCAGGATCAGGAGTGGAAGTGATGAAATATAGATTTAATTGGAATTTTCCTATAATATTTAGTCCTAATGATCCAAATAAATTATATGCTGGTTCTAATTTTCTTCATCTTTCTACTAATGGTGGTCAATCATGGGAGACAATTTCTGGAGATCTTACAAGAAATTTACCAGAAACTATTAAATCCTCTGGTGGTCCAATAACTCAAGATAATACTGGTGCAGAATTTTATGCAAATATTTTTGCAATTGCTGAATCAGAAATTGAAGAGGGTGTGATATGGACTGGAAGTGATGACGGATTAATTCATGTTACAAGAAATGGAGGTAAATCTTGGGAAAATGTAACACCTCCTGAAAACATTTCTCCTAAACTCAATATGATAAACTCCATTGATATCAGTCCCTTCAAAAAAGGTAAGGTATATATAGCAGCTACATCTTATAAATTTGGTGATTATACTCCTTACTTATATAAATCAGAAGACTATGGGAAGTCTTGGGATCTTATTACTAATGGTATAAGTAAAGATTATTACACTAGGGTAGTAAGAACTGATAAGAAAAGAGAGGGATTACTTTATGCTGGAACTGAGTGGGGAATGTTCATTAGTTTTGATGATGGTGCTTCATGGAATGAGTTTCAATTAAATCTTCCTATAACATCAATAAGAGATCTTAAAGTGAAAGATAATGATTTGGTTGTTGCTACTCATGGGAGAAGTTTTTGGATGATTGATGATTTAACTCCGCTCCATCAACTGAATAATGAAATTGTCAATGATGAGGCTATATTATTTAAACCAGATGTCTCATATAGGTTAGCTCAGTCAGGAGGTTGGAGAAAACCAAACACATTGCTTGTTGGAGAAAATCATCCTAATGGTGTTATAATTAATTATTATTTAAAAAATTATGATTCAAATGACTTTGTTAAGATAGATATATTAAAAAAAGATGGCACAACTATAAGATCGTTTACTAATGATAAAAACAAGTTGAAAATTAAAACAAATAAACCTGTTCTAAGTAATGAAAATGATATTGATTACGCATTGTCTGCAAGTAATATAAAAAGTATAAATCCTCATTCAGGAGGTAATAAATTAATATGGGATATGAGATATCCAGGTTTCGTTTCATTTGATGGAATGGTACTTTATTCATCTCCTAATACCGGACCAAAAGTAGTTCCTGGAAAGTATGATGTTGTTTTGACTTATAATGATATAGAAATTAAGAAAGAATTTGAGGTAATTAAAGATCCTAGAGTTAACAATACGCAGGAAGACTATGAATCTCAGTTAAATTTTTTACTAAAAGTAAGAGATGAAGTTTCTAATGCTAATCAAACAATTATTGATATTAGAAAAATAAAAAATGATTTAGAATATATTAAAAATAAGGTTTTAGGTAAAAAACAGATTATTGACTTGATTAATGAGTTTAAAGATAAGCTAGAAGTTGTTGAGAATAATATACATATGACAAAAAATCAAAGTAGACAAGATCCTTTAAATTTTGGAATCAGAATAAATAATAGATTGGCATTTTTATTAGCAGATTCTCAGAGGGGAGATTACCCTCCAACTAATCAGGCTATTCAATTTTTTGATCAAGTAAAAGGGGAATTAAATGATGAAATATCAAGCTTCAAGAAAATTCTAAATACTTATACTTTGCAATTAAATAATATGATAGATGACAATGGAATAAAATTTATATCTTATTAATTGTCTTAGTTAATATAAACTTCCAATCATCTTTATATTTTTCCATAGATTTTTGAAGATACTTCTGATTTATTAATGGTTTTTTTATAACTATAGACCTTGGTAATAAAATTGCAAAATACATTACTAGGTGGTATAATAACCACCAAGGTCTAAAAAACAACCAATGTTTTAGTTTGTTTTTTGAGTAATATCTGGGTGGATTTTTTTTAAATATCTTACAGAATCCCTTCAAAAAAATAAGTTGTTTCTCTGAATATGATTTATGAACCACATTAAGTGAGATATCGTCTTTATTATAGATTGAATTAGTAAAATCAGAGATTTTTCCAAGGTAAGAATGTGGGTTAGATTTTAATTCATCAAAGTTTAATACTAAAGGTTTTGAATTAGAGTATTTAGTGATAATATCTAACTTATTACGGTATAACATATCAATTTTTTTCCAATACCCTGTGTTGTCATTATTATAAAAATCTTCAAAATCCCAATGCCATCCATTTTTAGAGTATCTCTTAAATTGAGATGATATCCATTTCTTATGTTCTCTAAATACAATTATAATTTTGGTCTGAGGAAAATACTTAAGAATTTTGCTTACCTCTTCTTCAAGTTGTCTGTCAAATTCTCTAGAGATCAAATATGATTTATAATTAGTATTATTTATTATATCAATACATTTTCTGTACTTGTGTGTGCTTATGTATTTAATGTTTTTAAGCTTAGGAAAGAAATTGTTTTGAACGAAAGTTGATCCTGTTTTAGCTAAACCAACATGAAAGTAAATTTTTTTTTCAGTATTTAACATACTAATTATTTTAGTAATTAGAAAAAATATGTATATATTTACTAATAATTATAGTAAAATGGTAAATGTCAACGAAAATATAAGATTTCTTCGTAAGAAAAAAGGTTGGACTCAGGAAAAGTTTTCAAAAAAAATAGGAATTAAGAGATCATTAGTTGGAGCATATGAAGAGGGTAGGTCTGACCCAAGGCTAAGTAATCTGCTGAAGATGTGTGAAGTTTTTTCTATTTCTCTAGATAATATTTTAAAAAAGGATGTATCTGCCTTACCCGAAGCTCAATATTTAAAAAATGAGGACCAAAATGTTAAGGTATTATCAATAACTGTAGATAAAATTGGAAAAGAAAATATAGAATTAATTAATCAAAAAGCTTCTGCTGGTTATTTAAACTCATATTCTGACTTTGAGTTTATTGAAAATTTACCAAAATTCCAATTACCTTTTTTAAATTTTAGTGGTACACATAGGGCATTTGAAATCAAAGGCGATTCTATGTTACCCCTTACATCTGGTAGTATAGTTATTGGTAAATTTATAGAGGACCTCTCATTTGTGAAAGATGGTAAAACCTATATTTTGCTAACTAAAGAAGATGGTATTATTTATAAGAGAGTACAGGTTCTTGATAACATGATAAAACTTATTTCTGATAACAAAGAATATGATCCTTACACAATATCAAGTTATGATATATTAGAAATTTGGGAGGGCATTGCCTTTTTTAGTTTAGATTTTCCTAATCCTAATAATGAATATTCTTCAATTAAAAATCATATTAATAATTTATACTCCAATTTAGACGACCTTAAGAAAAAGTTATAATCTTTTTTATATAATTTTGGCAAATGTCTAAAATCACAATTCTATCAGATATTAAAAGAGATAATTCTTTCGTAGAAAAACTACCTAATATTAATTATAAAGAGTTTGATAAGGTTATTAAATCAAGAAGAAGTGTTAGAGTATTTACTAAAGAAAAAATTCCTAAAAGTGTAATTAAAAAATCATTAGATAATTCTTTGAAAGCACCTACTTCATCTAATCTTCAGACTTGGGAAATATATTGGGCTAGGTCAAATAATATAAAAGATAAGATAATAAGAGCTTGTTTATCTCAACCAGCTGCTAAAACTGCAAAAGAATTATTTGTCTTTGTATCAAGACCTGATAATTGGAAAAGAAATAATCAAATGATGATTGATCATTTAAAAACTAAAGAAAAGCCACCATTATCTGTATTAAGATATTATCAAAAAATAACAAAATTTGCATATTCTCAAGGTTTTCTTAATATATATGGTATACTGAAAAAAATTTATGTTTCCATATATGGATTATTTAATGTAATACCTAGAGAACCAACATCATTTAATGATATGAAGGTATGGTCGCAAAAGACAACAGCATTAGCTTGTCAAAATTTTATGTTGTCAATGAGGGCATATGGTTTTGATACTTGTCCTATGGAAGGCTTTGATTCATATAGGTTAAAAAAAATTCTTAATCTCCCAAAAAAAGCACAAATTTGTATGGTAATTGGAG
Source organism: uncultured Marinoscillum sp. (assembly GCA_964527965.1). Lineage (GTDB taxonomy): Bacteria > Bacteroidota > Bacteroidia > Cytophagales > MED-G16 > MED-G16. Next base: position 2,613 of record CAZGPH010000021.1, on the reverse strand, counting down.
CTGGAAAAAGAGATCCTAAAGGTGTCTATGGTAAACAATTTAGATTTGATAGCAACTTGTTTATAAAAGAAGTATAAAATATATGTCTGAAATAAAAGTTCAGTTTCCTGATAACTCAAACAAAAAATTTCAATCAGGAATCTCTTGTTTAGAAATTGTAAAATCAATCAGTAATAGCCTTGCAAAAAAGGTACTTGTTGCGTCCTTCAATGAAAATTTGATTGATCTTTCTACTAAACTTACAACTGATGGTAGGATTAAATTTTATACATGGGAAGATGATGAAGGAAAGTCTACTTTTTGGCATTCATCAGCACATATTCTAGCTGAATCCATTGAAAGTTTATACCCAGGTGTAAAGTTCGGAATAGGACCACCAATATCAAATGGATTTTATTATGATATAGATTTTGTTGATTATGATGTATCTGGAATTGATCTATCTAAAATAGAAGAAAAGTTTTTAAGTTTATCTAGGGAAAATTTAGAATTTAAAAGGTCTGAAGTATCTAAAAAAGATGCTGTATCTTATTTTAAAGAAAAGGGGGATGATTTAAAGTTAGACTTAATTAAAGATTTAGATGATGGTGAAATTTCTTTTTATAAGCAAGGGAATTTTACTGATCTATGTAAAGGTCCTCATATTCCTTCTTCCAAGTTTATTAAATCTTTTAAAATCTTAAATACTGCTGGAGCGTATTGGAGGGGAGATGAAAATAATAAACAACTTACAAGATTATATGCAGTATCATTTCCTAAATCAAATATGTTGGAAGATTATTTGATAAAATTAGAAGAAGCAAAGAAAAGAGATCACAGAAAACTTGGTAAAGAATTAGAACTCTTTTTTTTCAGTGATAAAGTAGGTTCTGGTCTACCAATGTGGCTTCCAAATGGTCATGTTATTAGAGAAAATCTAATTGAATTCATGAGGAAAGAGCAAATATCTCAAGGTTATCAGCATGTAACAACACCTCACATAGGTGCTAAGGATCTTTATGTTACTTCTGGACATTATGATAAATACGGAGAATCATCATTTCAACCTATTGAAGTTCCTTCTGATAATGAAGAGTATCTTTTAAAACCAATGAATTGCCCCCATCACTGTGAAATTTATAATTTTAAACCTCATTCTTATAAAGAGCTTCCAATTAGAATTGCCGAATTTGGTACTGTCTACAGGTATGAACAAAGTGGTGAGCTTCATGGTATGACAAGGGTTCGTGGGTTTACACAAGATGATGCACATATTTTTTGTACAATAGATCAGGTAAAAGATGAAGTTTTAGGAGTTATGGATTTAATATTAAAGGTATTTAAATCATTATCATTTAATGATTATAAGGTTCAAATTTCATTAAGAGATAAAAATGATTCATCTAAATACATTGGGGATTCAAATTTATGGGATAAAGCTGAAAATGATTTAGTTGATGCTGTAGAAGATACAGACATAGAAGCTGAAATTGTACATGGTGAGGCAGCGTTTTATGGTCCAAAAATTGATTTTATGGTAAAAGATTCACTAGAAAGAGAATGGCAATTAGGTACTATTCAAGTAGATTATCAACTTCCAAAGAGATTTAATTTAGAATATGTTGATAAAAATAACTCTAAAAAAACCCCTGTATTAATTCATAGAGCTCCATTTGGCTCTTTAGAAAGATTTATTGCTATTTTAATTGAGCATTGTGAGGGAAATTTCCCATTATGGATAGCTCCTAATCAGGTAATTATTTTGCCTATAAATGAAAAGGTTAATAATTACGCTAAAAAATTAAAAAAGGAATTGGATAAATTAAACTATAGGACTTCTATTGACCAAAGAATTGAAAAAGTTTCAAAAAAAATAAGAGATGCCGAGGTGAAGAAAATTCCCTATATGTTAATTATTGGTGAGGAAGAAATGAAATCAGGCACAGTTTCAGTTAGAAAAAAGTCAATTGGTGATAAAGGCAAAGTAGATTTTGATAATCTCATATCAATGTTAGATGATGATATGAAATCTTAATTAAATTAATCTAATAATGCTTTTATTTTTTTAAATATTTAAGATATTTGCAAAAAATTAAATAAAGGAGGGTAAAATTAATAGAATAAGAAAAAGAAGAAATTGGAGAAAGCCAGAGGAGAAACATAAAATTAATGATAGAATAACTTCTAATATGGTAAGGTTAGTAGGAGATAACGTTAACGTTAATATTTATCCATTACATAAAGCAAAAGAAATGGCACAACAATTAGGCTTAGACTTAGTAGAGATTTCACCTAATTCTGATCCACCAGTATGTAAAATTATTGACTATTCTAAGTTCAAGTACATACAAAAAAAGAAACAAAAGTCAATCAGATCTAATGCCTCAAAAACTGTTTTAAAAGAAATTAGATTTGGACCAAATACAGATGATCATGATTTTAATTTTAAATTAAAACATGCAATCAAGTTTTTAGAGAGCGGTGCTAAAGTAAAAGCTTATGTTCATTTCTATGGAAGAACAATAGTATTTAAGGAAAGAGGCGAAATTTTATTATTAAAATTAGCTCAAGCTTTAGAAGATTATGCTAATGTAGAAGAATTACCTAAATTAGAGGGTAAAAGAATGTTTTTAA
>CAZGPH010000020.1:0-21916 GCA_964527965.1 uncultured Marinoscillum sp. | reverse complement strand
TGGATATGGTGGATATGGTGGATATGGTGGATATGGTGGATATGGTGGATATGGTTATGGTGGACAGACTTCAAAAGATAGTAAAATTATAGGCTCAATGAAGGTTCATGCAGTAACAATTGGTCTTGGAAGAAGAGTAAAGTGGCCTGATGATTTTTTCGTTATATCTAACTCCCTTTTATATTATAATTATGATCTATTTAATTTTGGTCAATCCCTAGGTTTTGATACTGGTATTACAAATACTATTGCATTCAAAACAAATATTTCAAGAAATAGCGTTGATAATCCTATGTTCCCTCGAAGCGGTTCAATGTTTTCTCTAGATGTTGCAATAACTCCACCATACTCAAAATGGAATAATATTAATTATGAGACAGCAGAGCCTCAAGAAAGATATAAGTGGGCTGAATACCATAAATGGATGTTTGACTCAAAGTTTTATACTAAAATAATCGGAGACTTAGTATTAGAATCTAGAGCGCATTTTGGATATATCGGATCATATGGTGATGAAAATCAAATTGGTCCATTCGAAAGATTTTATCTTGGTGGTGATGGTCTTTCTGGCTCATACAGTAACTTTTTACTTGGAACTGAAAGAATAGCTCTTCGAGGTTATGAAAATAATTCTCTTGTTCCTCTTGACGTTGATAAAAACATTAGAGGGGGAACAATATATAATAAATTTGTTTTCGAATTAAGACACCCTATATCTCTTAATCCTAATGCTACAATTTTTGGTTTAAGTTTTATTGAAGCTGGGAATAACTGGAACTCACAGAAAGATTTTAATCCTTTTGATCTATATAGATCTGCTGGAATTGGAGTTAGAATTTTTATGCCTGCATTTGGGCTACTAGGGATTGATTGGGGTTATGGCTTTGATAAGTTGCCAGGTCAGGCAAATAGATCCGGACCTCAATTTCATTTTTCAATTGGTCAACAGCTCAGGTAATGTTTAGATTATTTTTTGTGTCGTTTTTCTTATTTTTTTTTGAAGGCTATTCACAGAAATTTGGATATGTGAATTCTGAGTTTATTTTAAATAGCATGCCAGAATATAAAGAAGCCTTATCAGAAATTGATAATTTATCTAAAGCATGGGAAAAAGAGGTAAGTGATATGTATATCGAAATTGAAAAAAAAGAAATTATATTGAAAAATGAAGAGATCCTATTAACAAAAGAAATGTTTGAAGAGAAGAGATTACAATTAGATGAAGAATGGAAAGAAATAACAAACTATCAACAAAAAGTTTTTGGATTTGAAGGGTTATACTTTCTGAAGAAAAAAGAGTTGATTCAACCTATTCAAGATATATTATTTGAGTCTATTGAAAAGATAGCAAAAAAAAATAGACTACAAATTATATTTGATAAGTCCTCTGAGCCAGTTTTGTTATATACTAACCCGATCCATGACTACACTGATTATGTTCTTGAAGATTTAGGAGTAACTAAAAAAAATAATTAATTTTGTATCTAAATTCACAATTATGAAAAAAATAAACTTATTACTTTTTGGACTACTTATATCCATAAGCACATTAGGTCAAGACCTTAAAATAGGCTATACAAATGTTGAATATATTTTAAGCTTTCTTCCTGAAACAAAACAAGTGCAAAGTGAAGTGCAAGCATATGGCACACAATTACAAAATCAGTTACAATCAAAAATTACTGATTTTCAAAGTAAGGCAGATGCTTTTCAAAAAACAGCAGCAACAATGACAGATCTCATTAGAGCTGACAAACAAGAAGAACTTCAAAATCTTCAGGCTTCAATACAAAAATTTCAATCTGAAGCTCAAACATCTATTGCTCAAAAAGAACAAGATTTATTTAAACCTCTTTTTGAAAAAATAAGTAATGCAATTAATGTTGTTTCTGAAAGAGAGAGTTACTCACATGTCTTTAGTGCTGGTGTTCCGGGTGTAGACGTTCTTTTATATGCTAGACCAACAGATGATATTTCAAATCTAGTTTTAGCTGAATTAGGAATAGATCCCCCTGCTAGTAATAATTAATAATTTGAGATTACTTTTTTAATCCTATTTCTTTTAATCTTTCTTCTAGAAATTCTCCAGCAGTCGTATCATCAAACGACTTTGGATTGTCTTTATCAATACAACCTTCTAAACAAGATAGGTCCATATGTGGTTTAGGATGCATAAAAAAAGGAATAGAATATCTTGAAGTATTTAACTTTGATTTATCAGGATTCACAACTCTATGAACTGTAGACATTAACCTTTTATTGGTTAGCCTTTCCATCATGTCACCAACATTAATAACAAGCTGATCAGGTTCAGATATAATAGGTATCCACTTTTCATCCTTAGTAAAAATTTCTAACCCATCTGCACTCGCACCCATTAATAGAGTAATCAGATTAATATCCCCGTGAGCTGCAGCTCTTACAGCCCCATCCTGAACATCGTTTTCATTTAAAGGATAATAATGGATTGACCTCATTATACTTTCTCCTCCTTTAACTTTATCAGTAAAATATTTTTTTTCTAAGCCAAGATAAATTGCTATAGACTCTAATATTGTTAACCCTATATTTTCTAAAGTTAGATAAGCTTCGGTCCCTATTTTTTCAAAATCAATAACTTCGATTGGCCATACATTTTTTGGATTAGATATAACAGGGTTCCCTATATGAAAAAACTCTTTTAGATCACCTTTTGAACTGCCCTTAGCATGCTCCTGCCCTTTAATTACATAACCCCTCTGACCATATAATTCTGGAAAATAATATTTAATTTTTTTTTCGTCGTCTAAATTAAAAAATGATTTTATTGTATCGTATAAATCATTTGTCATTTCATTAGTAAGTCCATGATTTTTAATAATTGCAAATCCAGTTTGATTAAATGACATTCCAAGATCATCGGAAAACTCCTTAACTAAATTATCGTCATCACTTTTAAATTTAGAAATATCAAGAGTAGGAACTTTACTTAAAAAATCACTCATATTACTCTACATTTATTTCAATAGATTCGGACATTAACTCACCAAATGAAACATGAACTCCATCAGCAAACTGAAGAGAAATAATATAACGTCCAGGATCAAGTTCTATGCTAGCATCAGTTTGTCCCTTCCCAAAGTGTAGAGTAGAATCACTTGTCGGAATGACTTCCCCCTCTGGCCAAAATTTTTGGTTTATTAAAATGTGGTGGTGACCGTAACCTTCTTTAACAATTCCTGCTGGCTCAATTATCATACCTTCTACTCCCATATCAATAAAAACAGGACTTGCAACAGTGGAGCCATCTTTTGGCCATTTAAAAAACACTTTTTTAGCAATAACATCTTTAATTTCGTTGGCATCACTAAGATAACTCTCTTTCTTTTTTTTATCAGAGCAAGAAAATGTAAGAGCAATAAAAAAAATTATTATAATCCTCATATTTAATTAATTAAAAATTTCTTTTAATACTTCAGTTGATTTTAGCTTGATATTTATTTCAAGGTGACTACTAAAGTATTCTATAATTAAATTTATCACTTTATTTCTTAAAATGTTATTTGAGTTTATATTTCCTTTATAACTACCTTCTATACATTTTTGAATAAATTCATTTAATGGCACTTCAGAATAATTTGAACTATTAAGCTGATCATAGGATATAATATCTATCCCATAATACCTTGACAACTTTATTAAAAACTGAATATGAAAATTTGAAAATTTATTATCTAATTTATCAAACTCTATTAATGACTTTTGAATAAAATCAAATTTGTCACCTTGATTGTTTTCATTATTTAAAATTTTAGATAAAAATTCAGATATAAAAAAACATACCGAAACTTTTTTCATGTCATTATGAACTGAACTATATATTACATCTAATTTTGCTTCTTTTATTCTCTGAATTCCTGAGCTTTTTTTATGATATACTACCATATTAAGAATATTAAGAGGTTGGTATAAGGCAATATTTTTAGATTTAGAGTTCCTAATTCCATTTATTATATATGACTGAAGACCAAAAGAATCTGTAAATATTTTACATATAATAGATGAGTCCCCATACTTAATATAGTTTAGAACCAAACCTTTAGTTTTATCTGTCATAAAACTAAAAATTTTCCAACCAGTTCACCTTCCCCGCCATACTCACTTAAAATAAAAATCAAATATGTTCCTGGCAAAATTTTATTCCCTCTTCTGTCAGTTAAGTTCCATGAAAAACCTCCACCTGTAACATTAAATTGAATTATTTCTTCCCCTGAAAGAGATAATATCTTTAAATAATTTTCAGACTGTAATCCTGAAAAAATCATTTTATTATTTTCTTTAAGGTCTAGTGGATTAGGATAGAATATTAAATTGTCATATGATGAGGATTCATTTTTTATATAGGTGCTGATTGATAAAAGACCTTTGTCTGTTAAAACATATATATCTCCATCTTCTCTCTTCTGAAGGTCAATAATTTTATTTGATAATAATGATGAGTTGTTCACAGTGAAATGATTAATTATCTGGTTTTTATAGTGATCATAAAGAAATAAACCTTCTTCAGTTCCTATCCAAATAATATTAGCATTATCTACTAGTAAAGAAGAAATATTAATATCCTGAAATATATTTTGTACTCCATCATTTGGAACAAAATAATCATCAATATCTTTAACTTGATGTGACAAAAAATAAATCAAACCTTGATCTGAAGCTACCCATACAAATCCGTTTTTATCAATATCAATATCATTTACTAAATTAGAACTTAGCCTTCCATTAATCGAAGTCATATTCAGAGCTTCAGATGTTTCAATGTTAAAAAATAATACACCTCCCCCTCTAGACTTTTCTAAAATAATAAAAACAGCTTTATCATCTACAAACTCAAATTTAACAGGAAAAATTTCGTCTATATTTCCTAAGTCATATAAGCTCCAATTATAATTATTATCTAAAGATATTAAGGGGGTTTTAGTGCCATAATTTAGTATCCACATCTTATCACTAAAAGCCTTTAAATCTGATATATATATTGAGCTGTCCGAAAGCTCAGACAATAATGAGCCATTAAAATTTTTATCAATAATAAAATTTTCAGTCATATTCATTATTCCATCTTTTTCTGAACCAAAAAATAAAGAATTATTAAAATATTCTACAGAAGTAATATTAGAAAAGCTTTCAAAAGAATTGTTTTCCCATATATATCCTGAAGAGGATGCAATTTTATTCGTATTAGAAAATGCATAGATAAAATCATTTAAAGAAGAAATCTTATTTGGATCAAATGATAATTTATTTTCTGGAGAAAAAAACTGGTCTTTATTTAAGTTATATGAACTAAAATTTTTTCCAAAAAACCAAACCTCCTTATCTATAATTAATAAGTCATTTATCTCCGTAATTTTATCAGGAAGAGAGATTGAGTTAAGATAGTTATTAATTAAGGTCCCGTATCGAAACTTTTCTTTATCTCTATAAATTAAATGAGTTTCCGAATTATGAATTAAAACTTGATGTATGTCAATATCTTCTTGTGTATAAATGATTTCTCCTTTAGCATTAAAAATAGATTGGCTAGAATAAAAATGAATTTCATCATCTTTAATATAGGCACCCTTAATAATAGTCGAATCTAAATTTTTTTTTATCCATAAATTATAGTCTAAAAGGTTTGATTCAAGAGAAATAGAATAAACACTTTTACCTGAAACAATATAAAGTGAGTCGCTAGTAATTTTTGAATCTAAAATTTCAATAGCACCCCCTCCTGAGCCTATATTGTAATATTTATCCTTAACTAATTTATTTTTTAAATCAATTTCAAATAGACCCTCAGAAGAAGAAACATATAAGCTATTTTCAATTACCGTAAAAGAATTTATTTTGAAATCCTCATTTATATCAAATAAATTTAAAAAAAACACTTCATCATTCTTAATAATTTGAATTAAACCTGAGTTGTTACCGGTAATTAGATAATTTGAATTTGAAAAAGAAATGTCAAATTCTATACTTCTAAAATCAAATGATTGAATGTTACTAATTATGCTATAGTCATAAAGGTCAATTAAGAAAAATCCACTTTTATTAAAACAAAAAATTTTATTATCATAAATAGCAGCTGATTCAACATCTTTTAAATTATTATGATATCTCCAATCATTATTATCTATAAAGCTTTGCCCAGACACCTTAACATAAAAGAAAAGAAGAAAAATTAAAGTCCTAATAAACACCATATATCATTTATTATTATTTAGAAAGATATTCAAACAATTATTTTTAAATTATATAACGAAAAAAAATTAAAAAATTGGATTTAAATAAATCTTGCGAAAATCAATTAAAAAAGATTGAGAAAACACTTTCATTCAATAAAGTTAAAGGTAAAGACTTAATAAAAATCACAGAGTCAAAACAATTAAACCTATTCTTGATAAAAAACATTTATGATAGGTGGAATAATAACTTTAAAAGAAATAAGATTCCTTATTTTGATTATGGTGCCGAAGAAGTTATTGATGCAAATGATACTATGATGAATGTTTTGTCTAACAATATTTCTATAGAATTTGATGAATTTAAAAAATTATTTTACAAGTCTTCCATGGAAATAGTTGAACTTGCTTCAAATCCTAAAGATTTTCTTAAAAAAGATTTTCTTAATTTAAATTGGTATGATTTAGATAGAATTGAGATGAGGGCTAAATATTATGATTACTTTAAAGATCTTTTTGAGATATTAAAAGGTAAAATAGAAAATAATCAGGAAATATCAATTAAGTCTTCTGAACTAAACAAATACGTCGATGAAATTACTATAGAACAAAACGAAGATTTGATATTAGAAGTAAGCTCTCTCATGAATTGTAAACCAGAAGATATATCTGAAATTAAATATGAAAATGATTTCGGGTTTTATTCTTTATTTTCTTTGAATAAAAAAGAAGTAGATAATTTAATTAATGAAGCATTATCAAAAGATTCATTTGAAATTGCAGCTAATTTTATATTAGAAGGTTTAAATGACCATTATAAAAAAAATATATTATCCGATGATGTTAAAAAATTATTATTTGAAATAAAAAAGAAATACAATTTATCTAGCAAGTATTGAAGGTTTAACACTATCAAGTTTTAAGAAAACAAATAAAAGCAAACTAAAAGATAATAAAGAAGATCCTCCATAACTTATAAAAGAGAGAGGTATCCCTATTACAGGAAATAGGCCTAATGTCATAGATACATTAACTGTAAAATGAAAAAGGAAAACAGAAAATGTAGAGTATCCAAAAACCCTAGCAAACTTATCTTTTTGATACTCAGATAAAATTAGAATTCTATATAAAAATATTAGATATAATATAATAAAAATCATTGATCCTAAATAACCAAACTCTTCTCCAATAACAGAGAAAATAAAATCTGTACTTTGAATGGGAACAAAATTCAAACCGGTTTGTGTTCCACTCAAAAACCCCTTTCCAAAAAAACCACCTGAGCCAATAGCAATTTTTGACTGAGTAATATTCCATCCTGAACCTAAAGGGTCTGAGCTAGGGTTAATTAATGTTTCTACTCTTTGTTTTTGTTTTGGTGATAAAACATTATTCAAAACAAAATCCTGTCCATTAACAATTAAGATAGCAAGAGTAAAAAAAACTATTGAGTTAATAACTCTTTTAATTTCTTTTATAGATAATCCGACTACAACAAGGAAAATAGTAGTAATTATTATATACAATATATATGCGTCAAGAATAAGACCAAGAATAAAAATAAAAATAAAAGAAAGGGTTAGAATAAGAAAATTTAAAGATAAGCCTTCTCTAAGAAACACTAAAAAAAAGGCAAAATAAACTAATGCTGTTCCTGCGTCACCTTGTATTAGAATAATTGAAGATGGGACTAAAAAAACCAAAGAGGTTAAAACTATATCTTTGAACTTTCTTAGATCAATTGAATAAGAATCAAAAACTTTTGCTAAAAAAAGAGCTGTAGAAAATTTTGAAAACTCTGAAGGCTGAAATTTAAAACCAAAAAAATTAAACCAAGAAGAGTGATTATTAACTTCTTGGCCCACAAAAAGTACAAGGACTAATAATATTATAGATGTTATATATAAAGGGACAGCTAAATTAAAAATAAATCTATATTCAAGAATAGAAACAGCAAAAAACAGAACTATACATATTCCCATCCATAGGAGTTGTTTAAACGACTCATTTTGAAAAGTGAAAAAATTATAATCTCCTGAGTTCTGAGAAGAAAAAATAGAGATAAAACTTATTAATAACAGAAAAAAATAAATTCCTGTAATAATCAAATCATTTGAAAAGAAATTATTCTTTATCTTCCTCATCTATAAAATCTCCTTTAATTACATAATCCTCTAGCCACTTTCTTCTAATTTTTTTATAAATATATTTTTCAGCAACTAAACTAGAAATAGATGCTGCAGCCCTTCCGCCCCAACCTGTGTTTTCAATATAAGAAGCTATGGCAATTTTTGGATCTTTTTTTGGTGCAAATCCAATAAATCCCGAATGGTCATACCCATGGGGGTTCTCAACAGTACTTGTTTTTCCACAAATATCTAAATCTAACATATAAGCTCTTCTTGCTGAACCTAATTTAACAACTTCCTCCATTGCGTCAACAACATACTCAAAATGGTCCCTTGATATATTTAAATTTATTTTTGAGCTCTCTAAATTTTTATTATCATTAACTTCTAAAACTAATTTTGGGTTATAATAATAGCCTCTATTTGCCATTATAGCTGCAAAATTAGCCATTTGAAGTGGAGTAACTAATAACTCACCTTGTCCTATACTTAATGAATATACATTAGAAAATTTCCAACGATTTTTTCCATAATAAGTATCATAGTAATTTGAACTAGGAATATATCCAGAACTAACAGAGGAAATATTAAAATCTAGGTTAGAACCGAGTCCAAACATTTTAACATATTCTGACCATTTATTTAATCCAACATTTGAATCTTTAAAGGTGTTTTTATTAATATTTTGATTTATAATTTTTCTAAAAAGTTTAAAAAAATAATTGTTTGAAGATTTGACAATAGCTTTTTTTAAATCATAGTTTCCTGCAGGTGCTAAATCACCTATACTCTTTAAATCTATATAAACCTGATCATTGTATTTTACTAATCCTTCTTCTAAGCCTATTAATCCTTGAATTAGTTTAAACATAGAGCCTGGTGGATAAGTAGCCATTAAAGCTCTATTGTAGATTGGCTTAAGTGAATCGATCTGAAGTTTCAAGTAATTACTTGAAAAATCTTTACCAGATAATTTATTAGGATCATAAGATGGTGATGACGCAATAGCTAAAATTTCTCCAGATTTAGGTTCTATAGCAACAACACTTCCTACTTTACCTTTTAATAATTTCTCAACATATAACTGTAAACCTGAATCTATTGTTAGTTTAATTTTTTTACCATTAGAAACTAATATATCCTCTTTACCATCATTAAAACTACCAGCAGACACTCCATTAACATCGTAAAGTTTTAACTTATACCCTTTAACTCCTCTTAAAGATCTTTCATAAGATTGTTCTATACCTGAGTATCCAACTAAATCTCCAGCTGAATAATAATCAGAAGTATCTTTATTCAATTGGTATGAATTTATTTCGGCCACATAGCCTAGAACATGTGGGGATATTGGCTTAGGGTAATATCTTGTTGGTTTTGGAGAATGATAAATTCCTTTATAATCGTACAGTTTACTTTGAATAGAAGCAAAAGTAGAGTGATCCATTCCTTTGTAAAATATTGAGGGTCTATACAAAGAATATTTTTTTGCTTTTGTAAATTTTTCATCAAACTCATTCTTAGAAATTGAAAATGAATTTAATAGCTGAATTGTATCTTTTGTCCAGAACTGTTTTGGAATAATATAAAAATCATAAGATGGCTGATTTTCTACTATCACAGAATCATATCTGTCAGTAATAATACCCCTAGAAGGGTATACAGATTCTAAATGAACAGTATTATTTTGTGAAAGCTCGTGGTATTTATCTTCATAAATTTGAAGATAGAAAAGCCTTGAAGATAAAATAATAAAAATACTAAGAAGTAATATCTTAAATATAACTGTTTTATCTCCACTCATTTTTAAAATTAAATTTTAAAAATAAATATTGAAAAATCAACATGATAATATAATTAGTAATAGAAGATAATATTATAAACAATATATTATCTAATGATATAATTATCTCTAATTCTAAAAAAGATAACAAAGAATAAAATAAAAATAAAATTGGAAAAGAATAATAAAAAAACTGAAAGCTTCCAAGCTCCTGGACAGACAATAAGTTTAGCTCATCAGCTCTTTCTTCTCCTACTACTTTAAGAACCCATGAGTTTCTGAAATATATTATAGTAATACATATAATTGAATAAGTACCTAGAGAATTATTAAAAATATCAATAAGTAACCCTAACAAGAAACCTACGAGAAGACTTTGTTTTGAGTCTTTATTGTATTTGAGTAAAATTAAAAACATTATAATTGGAGATACTATTATATAATCAAAAAACAATATCTTATTTAAAACAAAAATTTGAAGAAACACTAAAAATATAAATAAAAAAATGTTACCTCTCATCTGTTATTTTTTCTAGTTTAACTTTTTCATCAACAAGCAAATAATTCACAATATATACTGTTGAAAGGTTATAAAAATCTTGAGTAGATAATATATCAATATCATAAAAGTTAGAATTAACATCCTTTCTAATTTCTTTAATTTTACCTATTGAAATACCCTTTGGAAATATTGAATCAAAAGATGAACTTATGATCTCATCTCCTTCCCTGACATCAATATGTTTAGGCACATAAAGTAATTTTAATGTTTTTGGATCTACTCCATCCCAATTAACAGAAGAAAGAGTATTAGTGTTTTTTAAGATTGAGGAAATATAAAAAGATGTGTTTAAAATAGAAATAACCGTCGCAAAATTTTCTGAAACATATTTAACTTTTCCTACTATTCCTGAAGAAGAAATAACACCCATGCCCTCTTTAATTCCATCTTTTGATCCTTTATTTATAGTGATATAATTTTTTGATTTTCTTAATGAGTTATTTAGAACCTCTGCCATTATGTAGTTATAATCAAAAATTAAAGTAGAGTCAACTTCTTCTTTCACAGAAGAATAAGATCTAATAATTTTCTCACTTAACCTTTGATTTTCTTTTTCGAGATTTATGTTTTTGTCATCGAGCTTAAAATAATTTGTAATAGATGATTGGTAATAAAAAACACTCCCAGTTAAATAGTTTGAGGAGTTAAAATATTTTGTTTTTAATATAAAATTTTCATTTATTAGAAAGTAACCTGAGACAAATAAAAGAATAAGAAATGTTATTGAATAATTATATAAACTTATAAATTTTATAAGATTACGCATTATTAGTTATGACATTAATACAGCTCTAAAACCATCAATGTTTTTTAAAGCTACACCGGTTCCTCTTACCACAGCTCTAAGAGGTTCTTCAGCAATATGAATAGGAAGTTTAGTTTTCAAATTAAGTCTCTTATCTAAACCCCTAAGTAAAGCCCCACCTCCTGTTAAATAAATTCCATTATCATAAATATCAGCAGAAAGTTCAGGTGGAGAACTTTCAAGTGCTTTAAGGACAGCTTCCTCTATCTTAGAAATGGACTTATCCATAGCAAAAGCTATTTCTGAGTATGTAATTTTAACAATTTTAGGAATTCCCGATACAAGATCTCTTCCTCTAATATCAAGATCTTCTGGTGCATCTTTCAACTCAGTCATTGCAGAACCTACCTCTATTTTAATTTTTTCTGCTGATCTTTCACCAATTAACAAGTTATGTTGTCTTTTCATATAATCTAAAATATCATCAGTGAAACTATCTCCTGCAACACGAATAGACTGGTCGGTAACAATTCCTGAAAGAGCTATTATTGCAATTTCCGTTGTTCCACCTCCAATATCAACTATCATTGAGCCCACAGGTCTTTCTATATTAATCCCTATTCCTATTGCTGCTGCTAGTGGTTCATGAATCATATATACTTCTTTTGCACCAGCATGTTCAGCTGAATCTCTTACTGCTCTTTTCTCAACTTCGGTAATTCCTGATGGTATACAAATTACCATCCTATGTGAAACTGGCATAAACCTTTTTCCACTATCTATCATTTTAATTAATCCTCTAATCATATGTTCAGCTGCATGAAAGTCTGCAATCACTCCGTCTTTTAATGGCCTAATAGTTTTGATATTTTCATGGGTTTTTTCGTGCATTTGCATAGCTTCAGATCCTACCGCGAGCACTTTATTAGATATTCTATCAATAGCAATAATTGAAGGTTCATCAACAACAACTGATCCTTTACTAATAATAAGTGTATTAGCAGTACCTAAATCAATAGCCAAATCATTATTAAAGTAATCAAAAAAACCCATCTATATTTTGTTAATTAGTTTATACTTACAAAAGTAAGAAAATATATTTTATAGTTTTACTAATGGTAAAAATGTCTTATTCCTGATAAATACATTGCCATCCCTCTTTCATCACAAGCATCAATAGAAAGTTGGTCTTTTATAGATCCTCCGGGCTGAACAACAGCACTAATTCCTGCTTGAGATGCAATTTCTATACAATCAGGAAAGGGGAAAAAAGCATCTGAAGCCATTACAGAACCAGATAAATCAAATTTGAAAGTTTTAGCTTTCTCAATAGCAAACTTAAGGGCATCAACTCTGGATGTTTGTCCAACTCCACTTGAAATCATCTGCTGATCTTTAACTAAAACAATAGCATTAGACTTAGAATGCTTCACAATTTTATTAGCGAATTCTAAGTCTTTTAATTGATTTTTTTCAGATTTAACTTTTGTTACTACCTTCCAGTTTTTAGATATATTTTTGATGTTATCTGATTCTTGTTTTAAAGACCCATTTAGAATACTTTTTACAGTAAATTTTTTATGTACTTCTTTCTTCTGTAATAATATAATTCTGTTCTTTTTAGACTTCAAAATTGATAATGCCTCATCAGTATAACCAGGTGATATTATAATCTCAAAAAATAAAGAATTCATTTTCTCAGCAGCATTAACATCAATTTTTTTATTAGTAATCAATACACCACCAAATGCTGACAAAGGGTCTGCCTCAAATGCATTTAGATAAGATGTGGTTACATTTGAAGACGAGGAGATACCACATGCATTATTGTGCTTTAAAATAGCGAAAGTAGTTAGGCTAAACTCTGATATTAATCTTATTCCAGCATCAATATCTAATAAATTATTATATGAAAGTTCCTTTCCGTTTAATTTATCAAAAACATCCTCAATATCGCCATTAAAAAAAGCTGCCTGATGTGGGTTTTCACCGTATCTTAACTTTTTATAAACACCGGTGCTTTTACCAAAAAATTCCTGAATATGAATGTCATATTCTGAAATAACAGAAAATGCCTCAAATGCTAACCCTTTTCTAAAATTCAAATCTGTTTTAAATTCATTTTTTAAAAGATAATCTAGGAAATCTTTATATTGTTTTTTTGATGATATAATAGTAACATCTGAGAAGTTTTTTGCAGCTGCTCTTATCAAAGAAACACCTCCAATATCAATTTTTTCTATTATATCCGACTCATCATCTGTCGACTCAACGGTCTTCTGAAAAGGATAAAGATCAACTATCACAAGATCTATTTTTGACAGGTCATATTCTTTTTCATCCACCAAATCTGATTGATTATTTGATCTAGAGAGGATTGATCCAAAAACTTTGGGATGAAGAGTTTTGACTCTACCTCCAAGTATTGAAGGATAATCCGTAAGTGATTCTACTGAAGTTACAGGAATATTTAAACTTTCTATATGCTTTTGAGTTCCGCCTGTGGAAATTATTTTTACGTTATTTCTGTGTAATTCTTTACATAAATCATCGATACCTTCTTTACTAAAAACAGAAATTAAAGCAGAATTAATTTTTTTCATCCACAAAAGTAATATTATAATTTATTTAAAATATACTTTTCAATTATTTGAGGGAAGAATTTATATTCTAGTTTGTGAATTCTTGAGCTCAAGCTACTTACAGTGTCTTTATCTAAAACTGGTATAGACTTTTGAAATAAAATCTTGCCTTTATCATACTCTTCATTAACTAGATGAATTGTAATACCTGATTCTTTATCATTTCCATCTAGAACACTACTATGCACATAGTCCCCATAGTACCCTTTTCCTCCATATTTGGGTAATAATGAGGGGTGAATGTTTAAAATCTTATTTTTATATTTTATTATAATTTTATTATGTATTAAACGAAGGTAACCTGCTAAAACAATATGTGTTGTATTATAACTCTCTAAAATTTTCAAAAGATTATCAGGAGAAGTCTCTTTGTAATTAAAAGATATATAAGGAATATTTAACTTTTTTGCCCTTTCTAATACATAAGCATTATGATTATCTGTTAAAACAATACCTACTTTCACATTAACATTACCTACAAAGTATTTATATATATTCTCAACATTCGATCCACTACCAGATGCAAATAAAGCTAAAGTTTTCATGATGGTATTAAAGTTTTCTTTTAACTAATGATAATGATAAACCAAAAATCATAATAAAGAATCCTATCCACATCAAATTTATAAGTGGCTTTTTCATAGCTTCTATAATTACCCAGTTTTTTTGGGTTGTTTCAAATGAAACTGTGAACTTTTCCTGTTTAGGTAATATAGAGGATAGGTATACTTTTACCCCTAAGTCATCAACAATATCAGGTATTAAGCCTACTTTATTATTATCAATTAAGAAGGCTGGTCTTGCTATATACTCCTGACCCTCGGATAATATTTTTATTTGAGCCTCAGCAATAAACTGATTACCATCACTATTTTTTGATCTAGTAGTAACTTTATCTATTGAAGATATAAAGTCATTTAAAAAAAAGGTTTCTTTTAATGCGACAGATACAGAATCTCTCTCAGACCAGACAGTTTCTTGTTCGGGGTCAGGGTATGTCCTAACATGGACATAGAAATCTTCAAGAATATTATTTTGGACATCAGGAGAGAAAACTATCATATCAGAATTAGGATCGGTTTGAACTTTTGGATATAAGTTAAATGATGACGATTCATCTTTAAATAAAAGTTCAAAATAGGTTATGTCATTATTATCAACTTCTACCGTATCATTTTCTTTATAAAACTTTCCTCCTAGAGATATCTCTTTTTTCAGAATATGACTATTTGATAATGGCAGGTATTCTAGATAATTAGAATTAATATAACCATTATTACCTTTTATCTTTTTTCTTTGTCCAAGATAGTTGACATCAAACTTTCCAACTTTTCTGTCTTCATTTAAGAATAATAGCATATTGTTATTATTTACTTCATCCGGAAAATCACTATTCCAAACCAAACCTGTATAATTATTTGATTGAATCGAAGAGTAACCAGATGAAAATAAAATACCAATAAGCATTATAGCTAGACCTATATGAGCTGTTGAGCCTGAAGAAAATAAATCTTTTTTAGTATAAAAAAATATTAGGACACTACCGTTAGAAAAAATGGAAAATAATGATGCCGTAATTAAAACCATATAGGAAGGAGTTGTTATCGGATAAAATAAAATAATAAGACTCGAGGATATCATTGTTAAGGCAAGAGACTTTGAAAATAAAGAAAATTTTTCTTTTGCTTGTTTACCTCTCCACCATAATACTTGAGCAATTGATGAAAGTAAAGCCAGACTAGATGCAAACCAAATTTGAGCATTAGAATAGAAGAGTTCCTTTTCAACTGGCGGGGCTAGATTTGAGAAACCACCAAAAGCTTCTACAATAGCGTTGTATACAGGAATAGACGTTGGAAGAATTACTTGAAAAGACATTAATATAAGAGTATAAACACCAATAAACAACCAAAAATCACCAGTATAGGTTTTTGCTTCTTTATCTGAATATGGAATTTCTTTCCATCTAGACACTAACAAATAAACACTTATAAGAACAAAAGAGAATAAATAAACAAGAAGTTGTCCGCTTAAACCAAGATCTGTGAAAGAGTGAACAGAACTATCTCCAAGAATTCCACTTCTCGTCAGAAACGTTGAGTATAAAATAAGAACAAAGCTTGTAATGCATAATATTAATGACATCTTATAATTTTGATTATTTTTTTGAGTTAAAATAATTGAATGGAGAGATGCAACTAAGAATAACCATGGGACGTAAACAGCATTCTCAACTGGGTCCCAATTCCAATATCCACCAAAATTTAATGTCTCATATGCCCAATATGCACCCATCATAATACCAACACCTAAAATAATTATAGAAACTATAAGCCATGTCTTTGCATATTTTATCCACGACTTATACTCCCTTAGGCGTAATGAAGAAATTGCATATGAAAAAGGGACTATACATACAGCAAAACCTAAGAATAGAGTTGGTGGGTGAATCACCATCCAGTAATTCTGAAGTAGGGGGTTAAGGCCTGAGCCATCTTCAGGAATATAACTTGGGTCTAATTGAAAAATTGGGGCAGATATAGCATCTCTCAAAAGTATAAAAGGAGAGCTGCCGATCTTTAAGTCATATATAACAACCCCTA
Organism: uncultured Marinoscillum sp.; assembly: GCA_964527965.1. Taxonomy (GTDB): domain Bacteria; phylum Bacteroidota; class Bacteroidia; order Cytophagales; family MED-G16; genus MED-G16. The sequence continues at coordinate 5,246 of CAZGPH010000020.1, read as the reverse complement.
ATATCATAGAAGAAAGAATGAGCTGAGTAAAGCCAAGCACAATCATCAGAGAAGTGTTCCATTTAGAGTCAGGCTTTAATATAAAGTAAATTCCAATTATCGCATTCCAAAACATCCATAACAAAAAAGAGCCTTCTTGGCCTTCCCAAAATGAAGAAATCTTGAAATATATTGGCAGTAATGATGAGGAGTGTTGAAAAGCATAATAATATCTAAAATTATCAGATATAATTATATAATATAAAGTTATTATCACACTAAAAAGGAAAAAAGTATGAAGCCAGAATCCAATCTTACCAAATTTTATCCATAAAGTTTTATCTTTAGATTTTTCAGATATTAGATAGCTTACAAAAAAAACAAAAGAGAAAACAAAAGAAGATAAAACAAAGAGGTGGCCAATATTGCCTACAGTCAACATGGTGTTATATTTTTAAATCCTCCTCAGTATATTTAGATGGACATTTCAATAAAATCTCATTTGCAACAAACGTATTATTATCATAACCACCTATAACAACTACTTGTTCTGACATCAAAAAATCTGGTGGCATAGGTTCGCCATAAAAAACATTTTCTTTCTTACCATCCTCATCAATCATTTCAAAAGTGAAACTAAGCATATTTTCACCTTTAGTAATTCCTGATATTTTATTGTTTTTATCTTTATTTAATTTCCCTACAACATGGACCTTTGACATGCTTCCTGATTGGTACATATCCCTTGCCTTGTTAAATGTAACATAGGTGCTGGCATCTCCGAAAGTAGAAATGATGATAATAATTACTATGCTAATAAAAACAATAAATACTGCACTAGAGTTTTTCATTTTTCTTTTTCGATAGAATTTATCTTCTTTTCTAGTCTATACAAATATAAAAATAGACCTGAAATTATAATTAAAAAAATCAGAACAACAACATAAATTTTTCCTTGACTTCTAAGGATGTCAGCCATTGCGACATCTTGTAAAAGGAAAAACAAAATAACTATACAATTAACCATAATTAGTTTTTTAATTTTAAAATTCTAAGCCGTAGATCAGCAATCCAAATACCAAGTAAAATAAACCCAATAACTGCAGGATAAAAAACTATTCTAAGCTGCGAGTTAAGATCATATACATTAAAGCCTGGGTTACCTCCGTTTCCAGGATGAAGTGAATCTGTCATCCTTGGCAAAATAAAAATTAAAGGTATTAGCATTGAAAAAGCCAAAATATTATAAACAGAAGATATTTTGCCTTTTTTTGACTCATCTTCTACTGAGTTTCTTAATACGAAGTAACTAAAATAAATTAGTAAACCAACAGCAGAACCATTAAGCTTAGGGTCATTTGTCCAGTATGTCCCCCACGTATATTTAGCCCAAATCATTCCAGAAATAATTCCCAAAACCCCAAAGAAAACACCAATATTTGCATAATTATATGACTTTAAATCATAGGATAAGTCTCCGCTACTAATAAATCTATATGCATTTATAGAAGAAAGAAAAAGAAGAAAAATCATTGTAAACCACATTGGCACATGAAAATAAAGCACTCTAATTGTTTCATTTAGAATTGGTAGTCTAGGAACATCAAAAAGAATACCTGCCGAAACAGTATAAACTAAAAGAATTATGCAAATTGTCTTTAATATTTTCATATTTAATTTCTCCATAAAAACCCAAATAGTACTTTGGTTAGAGATACCAATATTATATTAAGCAAAATTAAAAGATAGATATCATCTTCTATAAGAATCCACGAAAATTCTGAAGAAGATACTTTACTTAATTTAATCAACAATAAAAAAATAGGTATTATAACAGGAAAACTCAGAACACTTATGAGAGCTGAATTCTTTTTTACCTGATGAGCTATTGCAGCAATTAATGTTAAACAATTAGATATACTAAGGGCACCTATAAATAAAAGGCTGAAAAAGAAAGGTAATGATGTTATATAATTACCTAGAAAAAATGTGAATAATCCAAATGTGAGAAAAGAAACAAATAAAATAAAAACAAAATTATAAATAAGCTTAGAAAAAATAAGTTCATCAGGACTCAACACATAATAGTAATAATAATTTCTATTACCAGATTCTTGAAAAAAACTTTTTGATACAGATGAAATAGAACTAAAAAGAATAATTATCCAAAAAATTGACACCCAGTGTTCTGAATTTAAAATCCCAACTGGCTGAAAGGATATATACACAATATATATAGAAGACACCACATATAGCGTGACAGAAAAAAGGAGATGACTCTGACTCATCTCAATTTTAAAGTCCTTCTGTAAAATTGATAATATTTTATTTATCATTGTCGTGCAAAATTAACATTATAACAACAAATGAATACATCAAAAAACTTATTTCCTCATAAACACTTTGTTGATGCAAAGCTTAGAAGAAAACTTATCAACCAAAAGCCAATGTTAATTTGGCTTTCAGGCCTTTCAGGATCTGGAAAATCAACCATTGCTAACGATCTTGAAAAAAAACTATATGAGAACGGGTTCCTTTCCTATCTACTTGACGGTGACAATATAAGAATTGGCCTAAACAAGGACTTAGGTTTCTCAGATGAAGATAGAAAGGAAAATATAAGGAGAATATCAGAAGTTTCAAGATTAATGTTAGACGCTGGTTTGATTGTTATAACAGCTTTTATATCTCCCTTTGAGGAGGAGAGAGAACTTGCAAAAAGTTTAGTCAAAGAAGAGAACTATTTCCTTGTTCATGTAGACTGTTCTGTGGAAAAATGTGAAGAAAGAGACGTTAAAGGACTTTATAAAAAAGCACGAAATGGAGAAATTAAAAACTTTACCGGGATAGATTCTCCTTACGAAATTCCTGATTCACCAAGTTTAATTGTTGATACTGAACAAGAAAATGTAGAACAGTCAGTTGACAAAATTTATAATGCAATTAAAAATAAAATAAAATAGTGCCAAATTATTCAAAAGAGTTACAGATAGCTTTAGAGGCAGCTGTAAAAGCAGGGGAGAATATAATGGAAGTGTATAATTCCACTGAGTCAATAAATTATGAGAGAAAAGCTGATGACTCTCCACTTACAATAGCAGATAAAAAATCACATAATACAATAATAGATTTTCTAAAAGATACTGACATTGATATTATTAGTGAAGAAAGCAAAAGTATAGAGTACCAAGAAAGAAAGAATTGGGAGGAGTATTGGCTTATTGACCCCTTGGATGGGACTAAAGAGTTCATAAAGAAAAACGGAGAGTTTACAGTTAATATTGCTCTAATAAAAAATAACAAACCTCATTTAGGTATTGTTTACTGCCCTGTAAAGAAGATACTTTATTGGAATGATAACGATAAAAAAGTCTTTAAAAGAGAGAAAGAAGAAACACGTGAAATAAAAAAAAGAAAGCCTATTAATGAAAATGAAGAGGGGTTGAGGGTTGTTGTTTCTAGGTCTCATATGAGTGAAGAAACTTCTGAGTATATAAATAAATTAACAAGACCTGAACTTATATCTTGTGGGAGCTCATTAAAGTTTTTATATATCGCAGATAATAAGGCTGACATATACCCTCGATTTGGACCAACCATGGAGTGGGATACGGCAGCTGCTCACTCTATATTAAATGCTTTAGAAATTCATGTTATAAATCTTGACACAGGAAGAGAACTCTCTTACAATAAGGAAAATTTACTTAATCCCTATTTTATAATAAAAGCATAGCGCGCCTGTATTATTTCATTTTTCTTGAAATAGAATATATAGTCTCGTATATTTGGAATTCATGATAGAAAAGATAGAAAAGATAAAAGGAGATATAAATGATTTTTCTGAAACTTCGGCTGAGGGAATTGAATCTTTTAGGGTAAAATATATAAGCAAGAAAAGTGTTATAAATGACTTGTTCGAAGAGTTTAAAAAACTATCAGTCGATGAGAAAAAAAAATACGGTCAAACTCTTAATCAATTAAAGGGACTAGCAAAAGATAAGCTTAATTCAATTAGTAATTCCACTAAGGAAGATGGTGCTGAAAATAATTCAACTGACTATACCTTGCCTGCAGAAGATGACACAGTAGGTTCTCTTCACCCCCTTAGAATAATTAGAAACAAAATAATTAAAATATTTAGAGATATTGGATTCAGTATAGAAGATGGCCCTGAAATAGAAGAGGACTGGTATAATTTTACAGCTCTTAACTTTCCTGAAAACCATCCTGCGAGAGAGATGCAAGACACATTCTTTATATCCAAAAAGCCTGATGTTGTTTTAAGAACACACACCTCAAATGTACAAATACGATTGATGGAAGAAGAAAAACCACCTATGAGGGTAATAATTCCAGGAAGAGTTTATAGAAATGAAACAGTATCTGCTAAGTCACATTGTTTCTTCCACCAAGTAGAGGGGTTATATGTCGACAAAAATGTGAGTTTTAGAGATCTTAAAGACACCTTATATTATTTTGCTAAAGAAATGTTTGGTGAAGATACCAAGGTTCGTTTCAGACCATCATATTTTCCGTTCACAGAACCAAGCGCAGAGATGGACATTTCATGGAAAAATGGTTGGTTAGAAATTTTAGGGTCTGGTCTAGTTGACCCGAATGTTCTTAAAAACTGTGGAATTGACCCTAAAGAATATTCTGGTTTTGCTTTTGGAATGGGTATTGAAAGAATAGCTATGCTGAAATATGGCATCGATGATTTAAGATTATTTTCAGAAAATGACAAAAGATTTCTTAAGCAGTTTAGGTCCATTAAGTAAACTAATTTTTCTGTTATTTTATTATAATAGTTTAGAAGCTCAGATCTTTCCATCCCAACACGGAAATCATCATAAAAAAGAGCCCATAGCTCAAACTAATTATTCATTAAACTTTGATGGATCAAACGATCATTTAGTTACAAATGGCGCAACAATTTCTTCAGCTTGGTCAGCTGAAGTGTGGTTTAAAAAAGCATCAAATAAAGCAGCTCATAATTTCACAAATAATGCAAACTCAGGTAATAGTGGGACCTGGTCCCTAAGACTTGGCCAATGGAACAACACAAATAAAGTAGGAATTACAAAGTACGGTGTTAAAGACTATTACATAAATGACTCAAAGGCAAATCTTGATATTGGAAAATGGGAACATGTTGCGTGGACCTATGAAAGCAATCTAGTGAATGTGTATGTTAATGGAGAAAGTTTAGGAACAACTTTTAGCAGAGGGCCGTTGGCAAATGGAGCTATACTATACTGGAATATTAT
>CAZGPH010000019.1:0-24596 GCA_964527965.1 uncultured Marinoscillum sp. | reverse complement strand
AAGTGGTATGTTGTCATTACAATAGTTCAAAGAACGTTTTCAGACGATTCTGAAAAGAGGGATAAATCCCTAAATAAAAAAAGGCTTCATTAGAAGCGCTCGCAAAATTAGAAATTATTTATATAATCACCAAGAAATAAAAACATATTTATAAAGAATTTATACCATGTCAAAAAAAGCGTTATTTATACGTTTAAGACCAGTTTTTATGACAAAACTTAGCTTTTAATATTATTTTAAAATTTTATTTTTAAAAATAGGTACTGTACTGCATGGTTCCCCATACATCAAGCTAAAAACCACCTGAGATAATTTTTTAGTTAATTCAAAATAAACATACTCAAAATAAGGGATTTCAGAACATCCTTTAATAATTACTTTTTTTCCTTTATAGGATTTAAAATCAATACTATTTATTTTTTCTAAATATAACTTCTCCTCAAGATTCTTTCTTTCACCAAATACATGATTTAGACAATGATTAGATAAGTAGTGTGAAATTAAAATGAATGCCCAAGATGGAACAATTAAATCTTCTTCTAAGACTACATAAACAAAACTATCTTTAAATTGATTCCACTTATAATTTTTTAATTTATCTCTGAATCTTTTTTCAATCAAAATACCATCATCTAAAAAAGAAGAAAAATTAATTTTTTCTCTTTTTCCTTCTTGATAATATTCTTTAATATCAATAGTTATAAGAGGACTACTCTTAACTCTGTTTACGATCTTATCCATTTATCTTTTTTTTTAATAAGATAGAAATCTTTTATGTAATTTGGTTCAAAAGTTGATAATTCCTCAAAATCATTATTAAGGAATTTATTAAAAGAAAGTTCACCCATATCAACAGAATTTGGAATGATGTCTGGTAAAAATTTAAAATTAACATTATCAGATATTTCTTCAAACTTATTTGAACCACTTCCTACAAAATAGATTATTTTATCTTTATAATTTAAAAATGAATTATTATCCAATATTAATGCACTATCACCTGTAATTTCCTCCATAGAATAATTATATAATTTGGTAAATACTTCCATTCTTCTAGCGTCAACCATTGGGCATATATATGAATCTTTATTATCAATTTTTTCTTTAGCGGATTTAGCTAAAATTTTAAGAGTATTTAGTGAAATTAATGGTTTTCCTAATCCATAACAAAACCCCTTTAAGCATGAAAGGCCAATTCTTAATCCTGTGTATGAACCTGGTCCCCTTGAAATAGAAAAAGCATCAACATCAGAAATTTCTATTTTACTTTCTTTTATTACTTTGTCAACTAAACTGATAATTAGCTTGGAATGCGATCTCTCAATTTTAGAGTTAACAGTGTTTACTAATTGATTTCCATCAAATAAAGAAACTGAACAGAATTCAGAAGTGGTATCTACACATAATATATTATTCATTTTCAGAACTAATTTTTTTTAAAATTTTAATTAAAGAATTATTGATATCATTATATGATAATATCTTATCAGATGAATAAATAAAAGCAATATTACATTTTACATTTTGATTTAAAATACTCTTATTTAATCTATAAGACTCTTTTATTCTTCTTTTTAATAGATTTCTTTTAACTGATGATTTTATTTTTCCTTTAGCTGCAGTCACTAATACTTTATTAAAGAGATTTTTCCTTTCAATTATATATCTCACATCAAACGGATACATACCTATCCTTTTACCAGATTTAAAAAGTTTATCTATTACTGTTTTATTTGTAATTCTCTCTTCTTTGCTAAATGTATTTTGTCCGATTTTGGACGATGAATTCATGAGTGAAACTTAGCTGAAAAATTATTTCTTATGTTTTTTCTCATCAGAAACAGTGAGCTTTTTTCTTCCTTTAGCTCTTCTTCTAGCAATTACATCTCTCCCATTTGCTGATTCCATTCTTTTTCTAAATCCGTGTTTATTAGATCTCTTTCTTTTTGATGGTTGAAAAGTTCTTTTCATAATGATAAATGTTTATTTAATGAATGTAAAGATAAATACTTTAATATATTATCTCATGGACAATTTAATATTATCTATAATATTTTTTTCTAGTCTGGGACCTAATTTGGTTACAACTTTTGAAGATAGAGCAGATGCTAATTTTCCGGATTTCTCATAATCTAATCCGTTATTTATACCATATAAAAAACCGCCAGCAAAAGCATCTCCCGCTCCTACAGTATCAATGGCATTAACTTTATATGGACTAATGTTAATAGAATTATTTGATTTAGATAGGATCACAGAACCTTCTGAGCCCATAGTAATAACAACTAAATCAGAATATGATAACATTTTATCACAACATTTTTTGAAATCTTTTTCTCCAGTAAAAGTTTCCGCTTCATCTTTGTTACAGAAAAGTAAATCAATTTTTTCTTCTAAAATCTTATCAAAATTATCTCTAAAATATTTTACCATACTCAAATCAGAAAATGTAAGAGCAATTTTTACATCATTTTTCCTAGAAAAATTGATAGACTTTTCTATAGCCTCCATAGCTAATTCAGAAGTTACAAGATATCCCTCAATATATAGATATTTTGATATAGCTAGATGATCAAAATTTATATTATCTAATGAATATTCTGATGATATACCAAGACAAGTATTCATAGTTCTCTCAGCATCGGGTGTAGTTAATACTAGACAAGAACCAGTCATTCCAGGTTTAATATAAAATTTCTCATCTGCGGTACTTATACCACTTTTTTTGATATCCTCTAAAAATAATTTCCCATGCTCATCATCTGATATCAAGAAAGAAAGGTATCCAGTACCACCTAATTGTGATAATAGGTAAATAGAATTAGTAACAGAACCACCTGATTGAATAAATGGTTCTGAACCTTGAATTTTTTCAATTATTGAAATTTGCTTTTTATCATCAACTAAGGTCATGAGTCCTTTCTCAATATCATTATCCTTGAGAAATTTTTCAGTCACCAGACATACACTATCGACTAATGCATTACCCATTCCAAAAACATCATATTTTTTAATCATGCTCAATAATTTTTAAAACCCTGTCAGGATAGTCAGATATTATCCCATCAATACCTAGTCTCAAAACTTTTGCAATATCATCATTTGAGTTTACAGTCCAAGGAATTACCTTAATTTTTTTATTTTGTAAGTACCTAACATCATCATACTTTAAAAAATTATAATTTGGACTGAAAGTATATGGATAAAATCCCAAATCATTTAAGTTTTTTTGAGGATTGAAGTTATCAGAAACCAAAGCAGACAATTTAACATTAGGATATTCTTGATTAATGTATCTTAAAACCCTAAAATCAAAACTTTGTATAGTTACTCTATCAATAATATTATGAGAGTCAATTACAGACATAACTAAATCAGAAAACTCTTTTACCTCAGGATGAAAAAGTAAATCAGTACTTAGTTTTGATTTTATTTCTATATTATAATTAGGTAACTTAATTAAGTTATCAGTAGCATAACCATCTATTATCTTTATAGTATTGTTAAGAGTAGGCTTAAATGTTGAGATTTTATTTTGCTCTGGAAATTGATTATTTCCAATTATGCCACAATCAAACTTTCTTATGTCCTTATAATCCATTGAATATAGATTATATAAATTTTTATCGTCACTGATTTTATTTCCATTACTATCTAAACATATATGATAAGACATCCATGGCTCATGAGATACAATAACTTTATTATCCGCGCTAATAACAACATCAAGCTCCAAAGTGTTAACCCCTATTTCTAATGACTTTATAAACCCTTGAATTGAATTCTCCGGATATAGTCCTCGATACCCTCGATGACCCTGTAAATCAAAATCTACTTCCTTCTTACAAGATGAAAGTAGAATAAAAATTATTAAAAGTTTAATTTTTATTTTCAATGATTGCTAACGCTGTTACTATAAAAAATATTGATAATGAAATATAAAAGTATACGTTTACCGAATTTTCGAAAAGAAACTCATACATATTAACACCTAAAATACCACCAATTATAGGACCAACAACAGGTATCCATGAATATGTAAAATTTGATTCTCCTTTACCATGTATTGGCAAAATAAAATGAGATAATCTTGGAATAAAATCTCTAACTGGATTTATGGCATAACCAGTAGTTCCTCCTAAAGAAATACCTATAGCACAAACTAAAGCACCGACAACAATTGGATTAAGGCCTTGAGCAAAATCATTTATTCCTATAAACTTTAATCCAAAAAGCAATGTAAATGTTCCAATTAATTCACTATTTAAATTTGACCATTTTGATGATATTGATGGTGAAGTAGCAAATACACCTAACTTCACTTTTTCATCACTTGTCTTTGACCAATGAGGTAAATAATGTAAGTAAATAATAATACAAGCTAAAAAAGCTCCCAAACACTGACCAATTATAAATTCAATTGCTTTAGCAAACTCAATTTCACCTGATGATAAAAGTCCTAAGGTTACTGCAGGATTAATATGAGCTCCACTAAATTGACTAGCATAAACTCCTAATGTTACAGCTAACCCCCAACCTAAAGTCCCAACTGACCATCCATTACTATCCTTATTTGAATGACTATTATTTAGAGATAATCCAGCATTTAGGCCGCAGCCAAATAATATTAAAACAAAAGTTCCAATAGCTTCAGATAAAAGTTCTGTCATTTGATATATATTTAATAATAGTAAATCTATTAATTTTACTTAAGATGAGATATAAATACCTTATTATAATTTTTTTATTCTTTTTTAGCTGTAAACCTATAGAGCCTGTTGATTTTGTAGAAATAAAAAATGTGAATATAAATAACTCAATAAATAATAAAATAAATATTTCCGCTGATATTGTATTGAACAATCCAAATAAGGTGAAAATAATTATAGATAATGTAAATCTTGATATTTATGCTGAAGATATAATTTTGGTAAATATTGATGAGAATCAATCTAGAGAGCTAAGTGAATCCTCTCAAACTACCGTCAATATTACTGGTGAAGTAAACTTAAAAAATTTAGAGGATTTCTTAAATAAAAAGGGTCTTGCAATTATTCTAGGTAATGATGATGTGAGCTTAAAATTTATTGGAAAGATAGAAGCAAAAGCTTACGGAATAAAAGATGAAATTAACATTGACTACTCCATCAATAGTGTTAAAGGACTAATTAATTAAATGTAGTTATTTGATTCATATATTTTTTTAAGTCATCTAACTGATTTTTCCATTTTTGATCTGAGATATCTGCTATTTTTTTCATCTCCTTTTCATTTTGATTAATAAATGGAAATACTTCATCAAACTTATAATAAACCATAGAGTTTCTTTGGGTAAAAAAGTCAAGAAGAGTATGACACATTTCATTTTTAATACAAAATCTGTATTCTGAGATAATGAGAATACTATCTTCTTTAGACCTTTCTTTTATTTTAGAAAAAATTTCTTGACACTCATCTCCATAATTATCATAATATTTATTGAATTGATCCTGTGTAAATCCAAGATCTAGTATTTGAGATTTAAGTTTATTATAATTATTACCATATAACTTCAAATTTTTTGTCAAAGATTTTCTTATTCTGATATTATCTTTCTTAAATATCAAATCAATTACTCTCTGAGCCATCTTTCTATATCCAGTCAATTTACCTCCCGCTATAGTTATAATTCCTTTTTTAGAAACAAAAATTTCATCTTCCCTTGATACCTCTGAAACTTTTTTATTTCCGTCTTTGATTAAGGGTCTTAATCCAACCCAACTTGATTCTACATTTTCTATTTTTAATAAAACTGAAAAAGTCAAATTTACAGAATTGAGCAAATAGTTAACTTCATCTCTCAACACTAACAAACTATCCTTTTCTTTATTAAATTCTGTGTCAGTGGTTCCAATATAAACCTTATCCTCTCTAGGTATTGCAAAAATCATTCTCTTATCAATTGCATCAAAATAAACTGACTGGGACAGATTAAATTTTTCTCTAGATACAACAATATGAACACCTTTTGATAAAACTAATTTTTTTTCTTCACCTTTTAATACTTCATCTGTCCACGATCCTGATGCATTAATTATATTTTTAGAATAGAGTTCTAAAATAGCTCCATCAAGTTGATCTTTACACTTAACTCCTACAACCTTATTTTTTTTATATATAAAATCTATTGCTTTAATATAATTTATTGGTGAAGCACCTAATTCATGAGATTTTTTTAAAACTTCAATTGTTAACCTACTATCATCAGTTCTATATTCCGAATAATATGCACTACCTAAAATATTATTAGATTTTAATAATGGTTCTTGAGAAAAGGTATCATTTTTTGATAACATTTTATTTTTATCCTCTTTACTTACATTAGCCAAATAATCATAAACCATTAAGGCTAGTCTAGTTGAAAGCTTATTTAACTTCCCATTTTTTATTATAGGAAGAAGCATCTTTTCAGATTTCACAAGGTGGGGAGCAATATTACTCAAAATTGCCCTCTCATTACCTGTTTCGTTAACAAGTTTAAACTTAAATTGTTCAAGATATCTTAAGCCACCATGAATTAATTTTGTTGATTTACTACTAGTACCTGATGCAAAATCATTCATGTCTATAAGGCAGGTATTTAATCCTCTTGAGGAGGCATCTAAACTAATTCCCGCACCTGTTATTCCCCCTCCTATAACTAAAACATCAAATGTCTTATTTGAAATGAAGCTTTTATATTCATTTCTCTTTCTAGAATCAAAAAAATTTATTTTTCCAGCCAATTGAAAGTTCTTTTAACCGCTTTTTTCCAACCACTGTAAATCTTAGTTCTTTTATTTTTTTCTATTTGTGGTGAAAAAGTTTTGTCAATCTTTTGTAATGATTTTATTTTTTCCTCATCCCAAATACCACTATTTATTCCAGCTAGATAACCTGCGCCCATCGCTGTCGTCTCAATAATATCAGGTCTTATAACTTTACTTCCCAGTATATCAGATTGAAACTGCATTAGGTAATTATTCATACATGCACCACCATCAACCTTTAATGATGATAAATTAATATTAGAATCTTTCTGCATCACATCAATAATATCTCTTGTTTGAAAAGCTAAAGACTCTAAAGTAGCTTTGATAATATGGTCTTTACCAGTGTCTCTAGTTAATCCAAAAATTGCACCTCTAGAATACATGTCCCAGTATGGAGCACCAAGACCAGCAAATGCAGGAACAACATAAATATCTTTAAGATCATCAAGTGAATTTGCAATATCTTCAGTTTCTCTTGCATTTTTTATTAAACCTAATGAATCTCTTAACCATTGTATCGCTGCTCCTGCAATAAAAACACTTCCTTCTAGCGCATAAGTAACTTTATTATCAGAAGAACATGCAATTGTTGATATTAATCCGTTTTCAGATAATTTTAGATTATTTCCAGTATTCATTAATAAAAAACAACCTGTACCGTAGGTATTTTTTACCATTCCATCTTCAAAGCAAGCTTGACCAAATAAAGCAGATTGTTGATCTCCAGCTACCCCATTAATTGGAATTTCAATCCCTTTAAAATTAAATGTTCCAAAGTTTGATGAAGACATTTGAACTTTTGGAAGAATAGTACTAGGTATTCCTAAATAATCAAGAATTTTTTCATCCCATCTCAACTCTTTTATATTATATATCATTGTTCTTGAAGCATTTGTTTGGTCTGTAACATGACTTTTAAAAGAGGTTAAATTATAAATAAGCCATGAATCGATTGTTCCACAAAGAACATTATTCTGTTTTATTTTAGATTTTACACCTTCTACATTATCCATTATCCATTTAATCTTTGTACCTGAGAAATAAGAGTCAATAACTAGACCAGTATTCTTTTTAACATAAGTTTCAAGTCCATCTTCTTTCATTTTCTGACATATGTCAGATGTCCTCTTATCTTGCCAGACTATAGCATTATATAATGGCTTACCTGTTTTTCTATCCCATAATAAAACTGTCTCTCTCTGGTTAGTTATTCCTAAACTAATTATATCTGATGCATTAACATTATTTTCAGTTAATAACTGATTAAAGACTTCTAACTGAGTCTCTAAAATTTCAATTGGATCATGTTCTACCCATCCTTGTTTAGGAAAAATTTGATTAAATTCTTTCTGTTTTATACTAATTAAATTCCCTTCAGAATCGATTAGAATAGCTCTTGAACTTGTAGTTCCTTGATCTAATGCAACAACATACTTCATGTCTATTTTGTTGAAATTAAGTTATTTGATAAATTAAGATTTTGAACAACATAATCTCCAACCTTCTCTCCCTGTTCCACGCCATAAGTAATTGCAGGCATATAGTGAATCCCTCCATATATTCTGCTGATTGCTGCTTCTTCTGATGCATGGAAGAATGATCTAAATTTTCTTGAAGGTAAACCGTATGCTTCTTCTGTTGTGTCGAGAAACTCAAAATTATCTCCTAAAATATGGGTTAGTATATGAGCAGCTGATCTTGAGATTACAGAGTGACCTGATGTATATTCTGGAAAAGGTGGAGTCTGTAAAAATGGTATCCAGTCATCATCGAGGTATTTATTAATAACAGTTTCAGGTCGAATTAGTATGCTTCTCCATTTTTCATCCCAACAAATTATAAAAGCATCAAATAAACCAATCGATACCATTGTGTATGTATATATAGTTTCCATAAGATTAAGATCTGCCTTTTTTGATACAATCTTCGTTATACCAATCCAATGTCCTCCTGGTGTAATTTTTTTAGTTGCAAACATTGCATGTCCTTTATGATGAGAAACATAAGGATTACAATCCCAAAAACTAGCCATATTTTTTTGCTCCTCAGTTAGGTTGTTTCCTATTTCATAAACTTCCAATAAATCTTTATAAAATTTAGAGTTTTTTTCTAAACTAAATTCTGGAGGTGGTTCGATCATAAACTGATTTGATGAATCTACAACAAGTGTTCTTATTTTATTCCAATGAGGTTCAATACCTTCCATATAATCTGGAGGAGTTGGTTTCCAAGATTCTTTAATATCTCTTTGAATTGTATACTTAGGAAAAGACCTAGTCTGTTTATAATTGTCTTCATCATACCACTTCTTTATATGATTAGCCACTTCAAGACCATATTCCTTGGACCTATTTAATATATCTTTAGGAACACCTTTTTCTTGAAATTCATTTAATAATTCTTCTTGAAAAGAATTAATTTTATTTTCAGAAAAAATAAGGTCTTTACCAACTGATATAAATGCATAAATGCTAGCAATTGGAAATGAATATTCTTTATTAAAATCCGGTTTTGGAATGGAATTTAATCCGTTTATTTTACCTGATAAGCTTTCATAGTTAGGATAATCATTTATAAGAACTTCATATGCAGCAACGCTAGGGTATACATAAATTCTGGATGCAACAGGAGGAGAAAAAATATCATATACAATTATATCAGTAAGTTTCTGCATTGATCTATGAAATAGATCAGGATCATTATAAAAATCTAAATTATTCTTATATTTTTCATATGATGAACATGAAATAAAAAACTGAAAAAAAAGTATTAAAAAAAGGCTCTTACTTTTCATTTGCTAAACTTATTATAGAAATATTATCATCATTTTTTCCAATAACAAATTTAGATTTATTTTTATCTAATGGCAAAATTTTACTTACATCACCTCTAATTTTTAGGCCTGATATAGACTGGTTTATATAACTAAAATTACCATTTCCTTCTCCTTTTAAAAGAACTCCAAAATTAGAATCAAATGAACCGAAAAAAGGTGAGACATTTGAGTTATTTCCAACTAGAAGCAAATCTTTATTTCCATCCTTATTATAATCTAATACCTGTATGTCTCTAATTGGTGACACTTGAGCTAATAAAGGCAATTCTATGGCTTCAAAATTTTTTCCATAATTTAATAGAACCATCGAATTAAAATTATTTACTGATAACTTTTTACTATTTGAAAGAGATTTTTCAGAGAATATCTCTCTAATATCTAATCCTGCAAAATCCTTATAATAAAAAAAATCTCTATTTAAGTAATTAAGTTGTTTTGATAATTCATCTTTGTTAGCAATTGGATATTCTTTTGATTTTTTTTGGTATGTAATAATGTGTTCTAACCTAGAGTTATTGTCAAAATCATCAATATACATGTGAACTTCAGCTTCTTTAGATGGTTTTAGTTTAGAATTATTTCCAAGATTCCCAGCAATAATATCCATTTTACCATCATTATTTAAATCAGCAGTTTCAATCGAAAACCACCATCCTTTTAATGACCTTCCAATAAATAAAGAATCCATAACGAGTTCTCCATTTTTATTAATAAAAACATTAATGCTATTCCAATCTCCACAAGTAATTAAGTCTTTAATTCCATCACCATTCATATCGCTCCATTTAGCATCTGTAATCATTCCTAAATCTTTAAAAATTCTATCTATTTTGAAATTCCCTGTACCATCATTTTTTAATAAATAACTTTTAGGAGAGATCCCATATTCACTAGGGATAACTCTTCCACCTATAAAAAGGTCTTGGTCACCATCATTATCGTAATCATAATTTTTAACAACAGAATTATGTTGGTTAATCTCAACTAACTCTTTATTTTTTTCATAAACTCCAGCATTATTAAAATACATCCTATCCTTTACACTATTTGAGTTAACTGAAAACTCATTCCCAGCACTAATAACATATAAATCTAAATCTCCATCATTATCTGCATCAAAAAATAGGGCATCTACATCTTCAGAAAGATAATCTTTCTCTATACTTATTTGTTGACTTAATTTATATTTTCCAGATTTATTTCCAAAGAATAATTTTGACTCTTGAAAAGAAGGAGATCCTATATATATATCTTGAAACTCGTCATTGTTTATATCAGCTACAGCAATAGCAGGGCCTTCTTTAGATATCATATAAGGAATTAGAGACTCTCTATTGAAGTCATTAAAAACATTTTCATTATGCTTGTATTCGATCAAATCTTCATTTGATAAATCATGAAATATAATAGGATTATCATTATTATTTTTAAAAATTTCATTTGCATTCTCTTCGAACAGTTCAATAGTTTTATTAACATCAATTGAATATAATTTTTGTGATTTTTTTGAAGACCACACTACCTCTAAAGAATCTATCATAGAAGATTTACCCAAACCAAAATTTAAGCCAGAAGATTTACTTGACATAAAACCCCTATTCAAAAAGTTTTCCTTATAAATTATTTTTTGGTCTGACCATAAAGTAACCTTGGCTCCAATACCATTAAGGTTAAAGTTTTTTCCATGAAATTCTATATTCAAATAATTACCAAGATTTTTTTCTCTAGAATTATTTTTATAAATAAATGAGTAATCATTTATATTATTTACTACTAAATCTTGATCTCCATCTTTATCAAAATCATCATATGTAGCTCCGTTGGAATATCCTTCATAGTCAAGTCCCCAGTCTTTTGAAACATTCTTAAATTCTAAATCTGATAAGTTTTTGAATGCATAGTTTGAAACTTTTCCGTCAGGCATCTCATTCAAAAGATCTTTATTATTTAAATCAGGATTTTGAACAAGACCACTATTAATTTTCTCGTTAGATAAGAAATTTATATAATCCATATCATTTGGTCTTTTAACAATTCCATTTGATATGTAGAGATCGATATTACCATCAATATCAAAATCCTCCATTAATGTTGACCAGCTCCAGTCAGTAGCGTGAATACCTAATAATTGAGAAACTTCAGAAAATGAATTATTACCATTATTTAGTTGTAAAGTATTTCTAGCAAATTGTTTATTAAATCCAAAACCAAGTTTTAATTTATAAATTTCATATGAATCATCTCCAGAAGAACTTTTCAATACTTTTTCATCTTCTGGAAGCATATCGAGAACAAAAATATCAGGATATAAATCATTATTGATATCTGATATATCATTTCCCATAGAAAATCTCGATGTATAATTTATATTTTTTTCTAAATTCTCTTTAAATGTTCCATCACAATTATTAATATATAGATAATCATTTTCTCTAAAATCATTTGATATATATATATCATCACATCCATCACGATTAATATCACTTATCGAGATTCCTAAGCCATATCCTATATTACTTCCTAATATCCCAGATTCTTCTGAAACATCTGTGAAAATATTTTTACCATCACTTATCTCATTTCTATAAAGTTTATCCCCAGACTTTTCATTTCTTTCATATCTAAGTTTTGAACTACCGTAACTTCTTTCAGTGTGCACAGAATGATTAAGTAAATAAACATCCAAATCTCCGTCAGAATCATAATCAAAAAAAGCTGAATGGGTAGAAAAACCTTCAAAATCAAGACCGTATTCTTTTGCACTCTCAGTAAAGGTTAGATCACCGTTATTAATAAATAACTCATTCTTACCTATAATATTTTTATATCCACCTAATCTAGTCTGATAGATATCAAGGTATCCGTCTCCATTTAAATCTACCATACTAACACCTGTCTTCCACTCACCTAAGGACTCTACTCCAGCAATTTTAGAAATATCTTCAAATTTGAAATTTCCTTTATTTAAGTATAACTTGTTTTCTCCCTGATTTGAAACAAAATAAACATCTAATAAACCATCATTATTAATATCACCTGTAGCTACTCCTCCTCCATTATAAAAATATAAATATTCAATAAGGTTAAACTTTTCATTCTCAACAAGCTGATTTTTAAAATAGATACTAGACTCATTAGGAGAAAATCTATAGAACAATTTTTCGTTCTTATCACAGGAATAAAATAAAGCAAATAATATTAGTAATGATAAAAATCGAATATTCATTTAATAAGAGTAAGTTTGAAGAGTATCATTATTATTCAAAACTAATAATAAGTTTTTATCATCAATACTATTGATTTTTGAAAAACCCCTTACCTGTCCCTTGAATAACAAACCTGACTTTAATGAAGATATTGGATTAAATTTTAAATCTTTCCCCCCTAAAAACAATTGACCATAATTCGCATCATATCTTCCTACTTCAGGTTTAACATCATATAAATTACCTCCTAAAATTATATCTTTAATACCATCTTTATTAATATCCTCGATTTCTATTGCATGGACTGTTGAGAACTGTGATTGTATTGGAAGTTCTACAGAGTTAAAATTGCCATTATTATTAATGAACAATGAAGTCTTGAGATTATAAACATAATTAGTTTGACTAGATTTAATTTTTGAGAATGGAAAAATATCATTTACAGTTTGATTTTTATAGCTGTTATATTTAAGGTATTTCTTTTTGAGAGTTGGCATCTGCATAACTAAATCATGTCTTAGTGATACTGTGTAAGAGCTATCACCATTATATTGAAAAATAACCTGTTCTATACTGTTGTTATCATCAAAATCATTTACATACATTGAAATTGGTTTAGATAAACTAGCTCTAAATCTCGAGTTATTACCATGATTCCCAACTATAAAATCTTCAAGTCCATCATTATTTATATCTTGAACTTCTATTGTATTCCACCATCCATTAGTTTTATCTAACTCTTCAAGTTTTTTAATTTTAAAAACCCCATTATTGTTTTCTAATAACCTAATAGGCATCCAGTGACCAACTACTAACAAATCATTATCTCCATCATTTTCATAATCAATAAAACTTGCATCTGTTATCATTCCTATTTTATTAAGATCAGGTGCAACAGAATTTGTTTCATCAATAAAATTACCTTTCCCATCATTTTTAAGAATATATCCATTTGAAGGAAGACCATATTTCTGAGGTACAAGTCTTGTTCCTACAAATAAGTCTTGGTCTCCATCTTTATCTATATCAATATTTTTAACAACAGAAGAACTTTCAAATAATCCAGCTGGAAGAATTTGTTCTGATTTAATGAAGTAATTCTTTTTATTAAAATATAGTCTATCTCTAAGTTCTGTAGAATATACAGAAAACTCACTACCTCCACTGGTAACATATAAATCTAGAAAACCATCAGAATCTGCATCAAAGAATACACAATCTGTATCTTCTGATTCTTTATCTTGAGCTAATATCGGCATGTTATACTTAATAAATTTTGAGTTATTATATATAAACATAACACCTGGAGATCCTTTTGCACCACCTATATAGAGATCATTAAATCCATCATTATTTATATCACCCTCACATATACACGAACCTTCTGAAGAACTCATATGAAAAAGTAATCTGTCACGATCAAAATCTACGAAATTATTTTCTTTATGGGTATGGTTAATATATTGATTAGTTTGATCAGTAAAAACTTTTCTATTTTTTCCCAAATTTATTGAAGAAAGTAAGCTTTCATCATTAATATTAATAGAGACAAGAGTATCTTTTAAGATATTATATTTTTTAGAGTATGATCCATTATGCCACCTAATTAATAAAGAATCAATATTATCATTGTCACCAACACCAAAAATTAAATTATTATCAACTGTAGACTGAAAACCACGGATTGGCATTTGCTCTAAATAAAATTTAGATTTTCCAGAATAAAGAGTTACTGATGAACCAATTGCATTAATATTATTTTTATCCCCTACTAACTTTATTTTCACATAACTATTTTGAGGATATAAAATCTCTGTATTATTTCTGTAAACAAATGCTTTCATGTTCACATTATTTACTATAAGATCATAATCACCATCATTATCAAGATCTCCATAAGCTGAGCCATTAGAGAAGCTTGGTTTACTTAGACCAAGTAGCTCGGTTTCATTTTTGAAGTCAAGGTCACCTCTATTCTCAAAAGCATAATTAGAGATAGGAACACTTGGTATCAAATCAATCAACTTCTGAAAGTCTACACTTCCAGGTGAAGCAATCTGATTAATTACTTCATCCTGGGTAACGTATTGTAAAAAATCTTGGTCAGTTAAATCCTGATAAATTCCATTTGCAACAAAAATATCCTTATTTCCATCATTCTGAAAATCAAACATTAGTGCCCCCCAACTCCAATCAGTTGCCTCTACTCCAGCTAATCTACCTATTTCACTAAATGTAGAGTTTCCATTATTTAGTTGAAGAGTATTCCTTGTGAACTGATTCCAGTAACCACTTGACTTAATAAATTGATGTCTATCCCAACTATCAAAAGTTGTAACAGTTTTGATTCTTTCATCAGGCTCCGGCAACATGTCTGTGACAAAGATTTCTGAAAATCCATCATTATTTATATCAGCCATATCTGCTCCCATTGATGCTGCACTTATACTTTTAATCATATCTTCAAGACTTTCAGAAAAAGTTCCGTCTTTATTATTGAGGTATAAATAATCTCTTTCAAAAAAATCATTAGAAACATATATATCCATCCAACCATCATCATTTGCATCTCCAACTGTGACCCCTAATCCAAATCCTATAACACTTCCGTAAATCCCAGCTTTCTCACTTACATCAATAAATTTTCCGTTATCATTTAAAAATAATTTGTCCCCACCTACTTCATCACGGACTGGCCTCTGATCTTTTCCAATACTTGTAATCCTAAAACCACCCTTATATGAATTATTTAATAGGTAACAATCCAGATCTCCATCTTTATCATAATCAAAAAATGCAGCATGAGTAGAATAACCTCTATCATCTAACCCAAAATCTTTTGCCTTTTCTGTAAAAGTTAAATCTCCATTATTAATAAAAAGCTCATTTTGTTTATTATCACCTCTAATATCTCCAGAGTTGGAAACGTATATATCTAAGAAACCATCTGAGTTAATATCAACAATACTTACACCAGTACTCCAAGATTTAGTACCTCCAACTTTAGCAGTTTCTGTGATATCTTCAAACTGAAAGTTTCCTTTATTTAAATAAAGCTTATTTTGATTAAGGTTTGATGTGAAATAAATATCCAAAAGACCATCATTATTTATATCACCCAATCCTACCCCTCCTCCATTATAATAATTTCTGTAAGTAAAAATGTTAAAGTCTTGTTTAAAAAAAAGATTGTTTTCAAAATCTATTCCAGATTCTTTAGGAGATATCTCTTCGAATAATTTTATTTCTTTTTCAGAACATGATATAAGTATAATTATTGAATGAAAATAAAAAAAAAACTTATTCATCTTTTATTTTTTTTTCTATTAAAATATCCGTGAATCTAGCTCTAACTTCTCTTTCACTAACCTTAGTTAGTGCAATTCTTCTATTACCATTTACAGTGGCAAGTAATTTACTCCTATTTTTTGGACCTTGAATCTCATAAAATTCTGTTTGATACCATTCTGATAGAAGGTTTTCAATTTCTTCCATCAAATATTCTGCAGAAGTTTCTTTATTCCAAGGTGCCCATGCGGTATATGAAAATGTAGTATTTACCTCATATACAGTATCCTTATTAAATACTGGATAAAATAACATCTCAATATTTTGGCCAATAGACTCTGTTGGAATCATATATCTGACAGAGTTATTAGATGGCCCCTGAGATACTAATTTTTCTCTATTTAAATCCCAACAATGTGCGTAGAATTCTTTTGAGGTCATTCCAAACTTAACACCTAAAAAAAGGGAATCATATCTTACTCCTGATGATAACTCCTTCTTTTCTAAACTTAGATAGGGATTTGTCTGACACGCTATTATAAATACACCTAAATATATAAAAACTACAAATTTATTCACCTTCTAAAATTTTTAATTTTGAATTATTTATTGCAAAAATATAACTGTCTTTGTTATTTATTTTAATTTTATCTAAATCTCTTATCTCACCAGAAATAGATAGTCCTGAAAGTTTTGAGTTAACATATTTGAACCTATTATCTTTAGTACCTAATAATAAAGTAGAATAACTTGAACTATTTGGACCAAATTCAGGTTTAACTCTTGATAAATTACCTCCAAGTATTAAATCCATAAAACCATCATTATTTATATCATCAGATATAATTGAATATGTAGGTGATAGCTGAGCCATAAAAGGTAATTCTTTAATCTCAAACTCTTTACCTCCTTTATTATATAAAGATACTGATGATAGATTATAAACCTTCTTTACTTCTGAGTCTTTGATAATGGATGGATCAAATAGCTTTTCCATGGTTACATTTTTATAATTTTCAAATTTCAAATATTTCTTCTTTAACGAAGGAATCTGCATCCATAAATCTTTTAATTGTACTATCGGATATAATTTTTCATCATAATGCATAGCCAGAATTTGTTCTATCCTTCCATTATTATCAAAATCATTTACGTATAAGCTTAGGGGTTGTTCTATACTAGCCCTAAACATTGAATTTAATCCATAATTTCCTAATACTAAATCAGTATACCCATCACCATCTAAATCTTCAAAATGTACGTTATTGTATAGTCCATTAGTTTTTGATAATCCTAATGAGTCTGTAATATCTATTAATTTATTTTCTAAAAATTTAAATATTTTAACAGGCATCCACTCTCCTACTACTACTAATTCTTTGATATTATCATTATCAATATCTACAAACTCACTATCAGTTATCATCTCCATAAACCTTGAGTCACCCAAATATTTTTCTGATATATCTTTAAAAACTCCCTCTCCATTATTTTCGAGCAGATAGCTTCTTGTCTTAGTCCCATAAGCGCCTGGGTTTATCCTCGTTCCAAGAAATAAATCTTTGTCTCCATCTCTATCAAAATCATAACTCGAAATAGTTGAGGTACTCTCAAATGAGGAAATTGAAGATAATGATTCAGTAAGTTTTTTAAAGTTTTTATTTCCTAGGTTAATGTACATCCTATCTCTTAACTCTGGAGAAAAGTTAGAATATTCACTGCCTCCACTTGCTACAATTAAGTCTAATTTTCCATCTCCATTAAAGTCATCAACTAAGCAATTAATATCCTCAGAAAGAATATCTTCTTCAAAAGCAGAATTATAACTTTTGAATGATCCATTAAGTTCTTGGAAAAATATACTAGAGGCTTGACCTTTAGCTGAGCCTATAAATAAATCTTCTCTACCATCATCATTAAAATCTCCTACACAAGTACATGGCCCTTCATTAGAGGACATTTTAAACAAAAGTCTTTCCCTATCAAAATCAACAAAATTATTTTCATTATGAGAATAGTTAATTTGATTATCAGAAGTTTTTAAATATGTTTTATAAGTAGATTTTTTATGAATAATAAAATTCTTATCAATTTTATCCTCATTAAAAGTATGATGAGAGTTAGGTTTTATGTTTTTTAGAATAGAAAATTCTTTATCGTTCCATATAATTTTAACAGAATCAATTACAGAAATATTACCTAAACCGAAATACAATCTATAGTCTACCGAAGACTGGAATCCTCTCATAGGAGATAATTCTTGATATTGCATTTTATCATTTGCATAAACAAAAACTTTATTTCCTAGTCCATATTTATTTTTGGAATTTGAATCGAAAGAGAAAGATACCCAGTTATTAGTCGACTTATTCTCATAAATATTTGATAACATATTTACATTATTTACTATCAAGTCTAGGTCACCATCATTATCTAGATCAGAGTATGCCGAACCATTTGAATATGTTAAATTATCAAGACCAAAATTTTTAGTTTTATCTCTAAATTTTAAGGAACCTAAATTCTGAAATGCAAAGTTTGATAATGGCTCACTTGGAATCATATCAATAAGTTTTTTTACTGGTTCTTTCTCAGATTGAATCATATTTGAAATGATAGATGGATTAGCTAAAAAATTTACATAGTCTTGATCTAATAAATCTTTATAAATACCATTAGCAACAAAAATATCTTTGTTTCCATCATTATCCATGTCAAATATTAAAGCTCCCCAACTCCAATCTGTAGCATCTAAACCTGTTATTCTTGAAATTTCAGAAAAAGATCCATCCTGGTTATTTAGCTGCAAAACATTTCTATTAAATTGATGAAAATAACCCTGATCTATAGAGAATTGATATTTATCCCAATTATCAAAAACTGCTTTAGATACTCTCCTATCATGTCTATCAGGTAACATCTCCGTAACAAAAATTTCAGAGTATCCATCATTATTTATATCTGCCATATCTGCTCCCATGGACCCCATAGATGTCTCATTTACATACTCTTCTAGAGATTCTTTGAATGAACCATCCTTATTATTTATGTATAGATAATCTTTTTCGAAGAAATCATTAGAAATAAATAAATCAGACCATCCATCTAGATTAATATCTCCAATTGTGACACCTAAACCAAAACCGATATCACTAGTATAGATACCAGCATTAGATGATACATCAGTAAAGAAACCGTCATCATTTCTTAATAACTTATTCCCTTGATCACTATTCATATCTCTCAAGCCCTTAACCATATCGAGACCAACTCCAATAGACTTAATGGTATTGTTTAATAAATAACAATCTAAATCTCCATCGTTATCGTAATCAAAAAAAGCTGCATGAGTTGATAAACCCTCATTATCTAGGCCATAATCTTTTGAGCTCTCAGTAAAAGTTAGATCTCCATTATTTATAAATAATTCATTATTTCTTCTATCTCCACCTGGAGGTCCTGATTTACAAACATATATATCTAGATAACCATCGTGATTAATATCTACAATACTAACTCCTGTACTCCATATACCTGAAGAATTTAATCCGGCGTTATCAGTTATATCATCGAAAATTAAATCTCCTTTATTTAAATAAAGTTTATTTGATACAAGATTGCCAGTAAAGAAAATATCAGGTAATGAATCGTTATTAAAGTCACCTACTCCAACGCCTCCTCCGTTATAAAAATTTCTGTAAGTATATGGATTAAGTTCCTCAGTGTAATTAAGTGTATTTTCAAAATTTACTTTAGTATAGGAACTTTTTTTTAATTCAAATAAAGAATAGTCTTCTCTCTCTGAACAAGAAAAAAGAATAATAAAAAAAAATACTGAAATTTTAATTTTATCCATGATCTATAAAGACAAAGGTAAAAAAAAAGCAAGCGATAAAATCGCTTGCTTTAATCTTAAGTTATACTTTTTAACTAAATATAACTATTAGCTATTAGTAGCCAGGATTCTGAACTAACTTTGAGTTTGCGTTAATTTGATCCTTTGGAATTGGAAATAGCTTATACTTAGCATCAGAGGCATTCTTTTCCCACCATGCGTCGTTAAACTTACCAAACCTGATAAGAGCTCTTCTCCTGTCATTCTCTACATACATCTCCCTGCCTCTTTCAGCAAGCATTTTGTCTGCATCTAGACTATTAAAAGGAGTAACACCAGCTCTAACTCTAATCTGGTTAACAATTCCTAGAGCACCAGAAGCATCACCTGACCATAGATGAGCCTCAGCTTTACTAAGTAAAACATCAGCATACCTTAATAGGACAAAATCATGATTCATGTTCTCTCTACCACCTTGTACGTGACCATACTTGTTTATTCTAGCACCACACTGACGACAAGCATCAGGATAAATCATATTGATATATGGCGTAAAATAAAGACCAGTACCATCATCATCACCAGCTTCTCCACCAGCAGAATCATCAGTTCCCTGATCACCTACTAAGAAGTTTGATAATCTACTATCTAATGTACCAGTTCCAGCGGTTTTCCCTTTAACGACTGTTCCTTGTGGACCAGGATTATGAGCAGGATCTACATAAGAATTATAAAATTCTTCAACTGTAGCATACCCATTCCATGGTTGGAAAGTCAAGTTAAAAGTGTTCTGACTAGCGTAATGTAATGTCATAGCCACCCAGTTAAAACCACCAGCAAATACTTCATCATAAGGCACAACAAATATGTTCTCAGACGAACCAGAGTTTTCTTCCTTGAAGTTATCAGAATATGTAGCTTCTAAAGAATAAAGTCCAGAATTAATTATAGCGTCAGCATCAGCTTTAGCACCAGCCCAAGAAGCAGTTCCTGTCCAGGCCTCAGCATTAAGATGTAATTTCATTCTTAAAGCTAAAGCAGCCCACTTATTCATTCTACCATAAGTAGTTGCGTCTTTCTTCTCACTTAGAAGAGGAATAACAGCATCTAACTCTGTTTTAACAAAAGCAAAAACTTCTGATCTTGTAGAGTTTGCCTTAGTCTCAGTATCAGTAAAGTCAGTTGATAAAGGGACATTTCCAAACATATCAAGAAGATGGAAGTAATAGAATGCTCTGATTGCTCTAAGCTCAGCTTCGTAAGCATCAGCACCTTCTATAGAACTAAACTGATATATAAGTCTGTTAACAGTATTGATAGCACCATAGGAAACACCCCATGCATTACCTATAATACCATTATCAGGTGTAAAATCATGCTGGTGTAATTGTAATAAAATTCCACCATCATACCAGTCACCACCTCTTGTAGGTATAACAAGCTCATCAGAAGAAAGCTCATTAGCAGTCCATATATTGAAGTGATTACCCCAGTGAGTCATAGAAGAATAAGCCTGACCAAGTGCAGCAATATTTTCTTCATCAGTAGTGAAGAAGTTCTCCGCAGCAAGATCACTATATAATTCCTCATCAAGGTTTGTACATGCAGGTACAATAAAAATCATTCCCGCAACTAACAACATTAACTTTTTCATTTTTATAAATAAATTTTTCATAATATATATAATTATAAAGTTATATTAACACCAAGTGTGAATGTTCTTGCTCGACTGTAAGTCTCTCTTCTCTCAATTCCTTGAGATAAAGGATCTCCGTAATCTGTCCATCTAGAAACAGGGTCAACACCCTCGTAATTAGTGAACATAATTGGTCTCTGAGCAGAAACATAAACTCTTAAGTTTCTCATAAACTTGGTAACATCTTTTAAATTATATCCAACAGTGATGTTGTTTAATTCAAAATATGTTGCATCTTCTACGTGCGAGCTATTAGCCGCAGCAGCTTTAAGATCTGAGTTAAAGTAACTAGTGTTTACAACATTCCAGTTACCTACAACTGTAGGTCCAGCATTTTCATAGAATCCTCTGTATGAGTTAAACATATCATGACCGAACTCACCATTCCAGAACATAGAGATATCTAAATCTCCAATTGTAATAGCATTAGTCCAACCAAGAGTGAAGTCAGGAAGTCCATTTCCAATAACCTCTCTATCATCATCACAGTCACAGTAAGATCCGTCACCGTCTAAGTCAGCAAATTGGAAAGTACCATTTGAAGCAATCCCTTCAAATCTTGGTCCCCATATCTGACCTAAAGTTTCACCCTCAACAACTCTGACAAGTGACACATCACTTTGTCCAGGAGAACCCATTGAAGCTCTGTAAAGGACACCTCCACCAAATGAAAGGTCCTCTTTAGTCCAGCTAACAAGCTCACTTGTGTTAGTACCAAATACAACACCAGTTGTCCAGTTTATATTACCGTTATCTATAGCATTATAGTTAACATTAACTTCTATACCCGTATTCTTTGTTGTTCCAATGTTAAGTAATGTCTGACCAACAAGATTTGGTGGTACAGGTACATTAACACTCAATAACTGATCTTTAGTCTCTCTTGTAAAATACTCGATAGAACCAAATAGTTTTGAATTAAGAACAGCAAAGTCAACTCCTACGTTCATATGAGTAGCAATCTCCCATGCTAAATCAGGGTTTGCATTACTTGAAGGACCGTAACTTGAAGTATAAGCACCGTTATAGTAGAAGTTTCCAGCAGGACTAAATCTCTGTAAAGAGAGATAAGAACTTCCTGGCTCATTACCTGTCTGACCATAACTTACTCTTAATTTTAAGTTATCAATTGTAGATACATCTATAAGATTATGTAAACTTACACCAGCACCTACTCCGTAGAATGCAGCCCACTTGTTATTAGCTCCAAACCTTGAAGAACCCTCATATCTCAAACTTGCGTTTAAGAAGTAAGTATCATCATAGTTTAAATTAACTCTGGCTAAACCAGCAATTAATTTATTTGAGTTAGCATAACTCCAGACGCTTCCCAGACCATTATTAAAGTCAGCAGCAGCACCTAAGTTGTGGTATTTGAACGCATCAGTTAAGAAATCTCCACCTTCAGCGTGATAACCTTCATTAAAAAATTCTTGGTAGGAATATCCTACTAGAGCATTAACACCTAAATCACCAGACTGACCATCATACCCAAGTGTACCCTCAAATAAATCGAAAGTAAATTGTGCATTGTCAGTAACAGCAAGACCATTCCTATCAGAACCTCTAAACCTAGAAGTCTTGTTATAGTACTGTCCTCTTTCTGTATCAGTGATTTGTCTTGTATAAGCTACAGAAGCATTTAATCCCTCTGCAATAGCACTTAAATCAAAAGTACCTTTAAGTGAACCAAGGAATAAATTATCATTTCCTTCGTTTATGTTTTGCTCTACAATAGATACAGGATTATAATAATCGAAAATAGTTCTCTCATGATAACCTCCATAAATAGAGTTAGGATCATATAGAGGCATTGTAGGGTTAGACATGTAAGCATATCTAAATCCTTCATTACCAAATCCATAACTTGCATCTTTATTAGAGTAAGAGATATTAACATCAAATACAGCCTTACCGTCCATCGCCTTTTGCGAAAGGTTTAAGTTTGTATTTAAATTATTAAAACCAGTACCTTTTAAAATACCTTGTTGATCTCTGTAGTTAACAGCCATTCTATATGTAGTATTAGCGGTACCACCTGAAACTGCAAGATTATGAACTTGAGATACTCCATCTCTAGTTACAAGATCCAACCAGTCTGTTTCAGCACCAAAGTCTACTGCACCTGGAAGAGCTCTATACTCTGCCGCAGTCATGACTTTCATAGACCTAGCTATCTGATCTACAGAAGTAGATACATTATAATCAACTCTAGTTGTTCCAGCAGTACCTCTCTTAGTAGTTACTAAGATAACACCACTTGAACCTCTTGTACCATATATCGCTGCCGCAGCACCGTCTTTGATAACATCAATTGACTCTATATCAGCAGGATCAACCAAATCTAGGTTTCCTCCAATAACACCATCAATAACAACAAGAGGAGATGCGTTAGCACCCACAGTTGAAATACCTCTAAGCCTTAGTGTGAATCCTCCATTGGGATCACTTCCCGGCTTAGTTATAGATAATCCAGCAACCTTACCTTCTAAAAGACCCATCGGATTACTAACTAATCCTTTATTGAAGTCTTCTTCATTAAGACTGGTAACCGCACTGGTTATCTCCTTCCTTTCCTGTGTACCGTAACCGGTAACTACAATCTCGTCAAGAGCAGCAATATCTTCACTTAGTGAAACATTTATGCTACTTTGAGAGCCTACAGGAATTTCAACAGTCGAGTATCCAACATATGTAAAAACAAGAACATCAGAAGAAGAGGCATTAATAGTAAACCCTCCATCCATATCAGTTATCGTTCCACTAGTAGTACCTTTAATAATAATATTGGCACCTGGGATACCCTCACCATTTTCATCTGTAACTGATCCAGTTACAGCATTCTGAGCTACTGCGTAGCTCAAACCTGATAAAAATACCAGGACTAATAGTAAAAGCTTTCTCATATTACGCTTTATAGTTTAGTTTAAAAATTTAACTTAAA
>CAZGPH010000018.1:0-27872 GCA_964527965.1 uncultured Marinoscillum sp. | reverse complement strand
TCCTTTATTTATAGAATCATCTTCATTTATAGATAATGTTTTCCCTAACCCTACTAGTAATAACTTAAAGATAACTTTAAGAGAAGGATCAGAAGTTAAGGATTTATATTTTATTGATTTTAATGGAAGAATAATAAAACCTAAAAGTATTAAAGAGTATAGAGGAGGGTTAGATGTTGATGTATCTCATCTAGCGGAAGGTGTTTATATAGTAGAAATATTTACAGAGAATGATATAAACAAAGTGAAGGTGGTAATTGAGAGGTAGATAATTTATAACATACAATATAAAAAAGAACCCTAACAAATTGATACCAATGAGTTAGGGTTTCTTTCTTTGTGGGCCCACCAGGGCTTGAACCTGGGACCTACCGGTTATGAGCCGGGCGCTCTAACCAACTGAGCTATGGGCCCCTTCAAATTAGAAGACTTTTAGTCTAAAAATTTAAAAGTTGACAAAAATAATTAGTTTTAGTTAATGATTAATATTAACTGAAAAGTATTTAAAAAATATATTTGATGATAGACGGTAATTATAAAATGTTATTATTTGATCTTGGAGGTGTTATAGTAGATATCGACCCTTCAATAACTGAGAATAAATTTAAAGAAATATCAAATAGACGTGGTCATAACTTTAAGGGTTTGGATTACAGACACGAAAAGGTTTCCTCTGATCTTACTAATTTGTTTTTTGATTATGAACAAGGTTTTGTAAATGATTCTGAATTTAGAGATGGTATTAGAAAAATTGGAAAAATAAATTTATCTGATGATGAGATCGACAACATCTGGAATTTAGTAATTGTTCAAATAAATAAGTCATTACTTGATTTAATATTAATTCTTAAGAAAAAATATTCAATTATGATTTTAAGTAATACTAATAATATTCATAGAGTTTATTTTGATTCGTTAGTCAAAAAAATATATAAGAAAAATTTCACGGATATTTTTGATAGAGTATTTTATTCATATGAGATGCGATGTAGAAAGCCTGATAAAATCATATATCAGAAGGTTATTTACTCTTCGGGATTCAAACCAGATGAAATAGTGTTTTTTGATGACATGAAAGAAAATTTAACTGAATGTGAAAAATTAGGTATGAACTCTTACCATGTAACTGATTGTAAATCACTTGAAGAATCCCTTAAAGGATTAATAAACAATTAATTTTTTAGTTGTTTGATTATTATTATCAATTATAAAAAGATAATATATTCCCCGAGAATATTTTGTAAGATTTATTACATCAGTATTTTTATCACTGAATATTATACTTCCTTTAGAATTTAAAACCTTTAACTTTTCAACCTTTTTAGAAAGAAAAAATATACCGTTACTTGGGTTTGGGAAAACTATAATTTCTTCTGGTAGGTTCTTTTCATTTATTCCAGAAATAATTAAGTCTGAATTATTAAATAATGGTCTTATCATTAAACTTCCTTTTATTATATCATTCTGCTCCCACTGGTTATCTATCTTGTAGAATATTTTATCAGAGGTGTTATTGTTTTTATCTAGACCTACTGCTAAAAAATTACTCTCAAACTGTTTAAACCCAATATAGAAGGTGTCTTCAACTATTAAATGGTTCTCTAATTCATAAGTATTGAAATTAAAATTATCATAATCGATGCTCACATTTTGAGACCTTAATTTTGTTGATTCATCACTAATATTTTTATAAATAACAAGTTCTATGTTCTGACTATAACTATTTTCCATAGTTTCTGGAAATAGAATTTGGATATGGGTTAGCGTGTCTGAAGTGTAAGTAAAGTATTCTAATACTAGCTCTGAGTTTTTTTGGTTAAGACCTGCGGCATACTCTGCTTTTCCATCATCATAAGAATAAAAGTTTGAAAATTTAATTTGAAAATTTGTAGTGTCATTTGATGTTAAATTTTTACTAACATAGGTAGAGTCACCGGATTCAATATAAAATGAAAAATCTACATTTATTGAGTCTTTTCCTAAGTTAAAGTCAGATAACTTTATAGGGTTATTAATTATATTTCTACTTTCATTTCCAACAAGTATTGGGCTAAGTTCTTTATTTTGAGAGTAAGTAAAATTTAAATCAAATTCTTTTATATATGCTCCAAATGAATAGTTTATAGGTTGAATTTGGTCATCAAGATTATTAATTGTAAAACTTACCGAGTCAGCAAAAGGATCTGCATATGATAAATGATTAAAGGGTATTGAAATATAGTTATTTAATACCTTAAATCCTTTATATGATAGTGCCCTATCAAGAGATAATGAATCGTGTTTTGTCCTGTTTTTATCTAAGTATATATAGTCAACTAACCAGCTGTCAAATGGCCCTTCTGTGTTTCCTTTATTGTAAAATTTAAACATAAAATTTTGATGAAGATATTCAGAAGATATAGCTATTGACTCAAATGAAAACATTTCATTATGATTTTCGCTTCCACCATTTTTTATCCAAACGGTTTCCCAGTTATTATTTTGATTTAAAAAATCGATCTTTAAAGAGTCTTCATTATCAGGTAACTCTCCGTTAATATTATAGTTCCAGTAGAAACTAAGGTAAAGACTATCACTTAAGTTGTAAGAGATTAGGTTAATCTTGTCAGACTCAAGAATGTCAGAGACTCCGTATCCATCTTCGTTGTTATAAGGAATACCATCTTTATTTAAACCATCAAACTCAATTACGTTGAGACTAGGTGCTTTAATATTATAGTAGTCTTTAATTGATATATTTTCATATAAACTCCATAAGTTATTTTTAATAGAATCACTTCTTGAAAAATCATCCCAAAAAGGAATTGAGATAGTATCTAGTGTATGATTAGAATAACCTTGAGTATGTGAAGAAAATAATTTAATTGATTCAAGTCTTTGTCCAAAAGAAAAAGTGCAAACTAATGTTAATGAAAAAGAGAATAATAATTTATTGATTTGTTTCATTTTTAGCATCTGAGACAATCCATAAATTAACTTTTCTTCCTATTCTTACTTTAGTGGAGTTTTCTGGAGACTGTCTAAATACTTTACCAGGTTCTACCCAAAACTTTTCTAAAATTTCATTTCCTTCTTCATCTAAATTTTTATTATAAAAGTATCCGCTGTCTTCATATATTATATTACCTAGTCTTAGGCCAGAACCTATGATAGTGAATCTAGCTTCTTCTAGATCAAGATTTACTAGGTCAGGAGCATCAAATATTTGATTTCCAAGACCATTACCTACTTCTAAATCAATTACTGAACCTTTATCAATAAGATCATTTTCTGAAATTGAATCACCTTCAAAGTATATTTTTAGTACGGCATTTCTTGCCATATCAGGAACGTATTTAATTTCTCCAAGTTTTAGGTCATAACTATTTAATATCAACTGAGCATTTTTAACAGATCCATTAATTATATTAGGCATCCTAATTTTTGGAGGTATTGAAGAGTTAAGTGTAAGATAAATTTTTCTATTCTCCTTAACTTTTTCATTTTCGGAAGGATTTTGTTGAAGTATTGTAAATGGGGGATATTTAGAATTATATGATGAATCTTCTAAAATTTCAAATCTTAAATCTCTATCAGATAAAAAGTCATCAATTTCCTCAAGGCTCATTCCAACTAAATTTGGAACAGTGATTGTATCTCCATGATTAGTTTTAAATGGAAAGTATATATAAAACATGAAGAATACTATAGAGCCTACTACCACTCCCATTATCCCTAAGTTTTTTAAAATAAATTTTAATTCTTTCATTTTAATCTATTACACTTCTAAATAAATCTCTCAAAGAAATTCCTTCAGCTTTTGCCATTTGAGGTAAAATGCTCTCTTCTGTAAGTCCTGGGTTAGTATTTACCTCTAAAAAGTAAAATCGATTGTCTCTAAGTATAAAGTCACACCTTGAAAACCCTTTCAAGTTAAGTTTTTTATATATATCCAAAGAAATTTCTCTCACTCTATTTTCAAGTTCAAGTTCAAGTTCAGCAGGAGTGATTTCATCAGACTCTCCATTATATTTTGCATCATAATCAAAAAAATCATTATGTGAGATAATCTCAGTAGGAGGGAGTGAGGTTATTGTACCCTTGAGATTTATTACTCCTACTGATATTTCTCTTCCTTTGATTTCTTCTTCAATTAAAGCTTTATCATCTTCTTTAAAACATATTTCTAATGCTTTTATTATATCTTTTTTTTCAATTACTCTAGAAATACCAAAACTTGATCCCCCGGAATTTGGTTTAATAAATAGAGGTAGGGGTAATTTTTTTAAAATTTTATCTGAACTAATAACTTCCTCTTTCATAATAAGAATTGAATTAGGAATTTGATGACCTATCTTTTTTACTTCATTTTTACATCTGTCTTTATCAAATGTTAATTTTGATTCTGAAGATTCTGAAGATGTTTGTTTGATATTTAAATTTTCAAAATATCTTTGAATTTCTCCATTTTCACCAGGAATGCCGTGGACTGTATTAAAGACTAGGTCTACACTAATTAATTCATTATTTCTTATGAATTGAAATGAATCTTTTTTGATTTCTAATAATAAGTTTTTAGAATCAATGCATTTCCATTCTTTTTCAGAAATAATTACTTTAAACAGGTTGATATCATCTTCTTTAATAAGAGTGTTGTATACCACTTCACCACTTTTTAATGAAATGTTATATTCAGAGGAGTAACCTCCCATTAAGACAGCAATATTCTTTTTCATCTAAAGAAATTAGTTAGAACCATTAATGGCATTGATGCCACTTATCTCAGGTACTTGCTTCATTATTGCTTCTTCTACGCCACCTTTTAAAGTCATAGGAGACATTGGGCAGGCCTGACATGATCCAAGTAATTCTAAGTTTACAATATTTTTATTATCTATTGAAACTACCTTTATATCTCCTCCATCAGCTATCAAGTAAGGTCTAATCTCATCTATTGCTGATTCAACTCTTTCAATTAAACTTTTTTCTGACATGATGTAAAAATAATATTATTTAAAGTTATTTATAGCAATTTTTCTTGCAATATTATGACAAATCTCTTCAAAAATATCTGAAACTCTTTCTTCTTTAAGTACTATAGGATATCCGTTATCTGAACTTTCTGATATAGATTTTTCTATTGGTATATCTCCCAATAATTCAACATTAAGTTTTTTAGATAGGTCCAGACCACCATTTTCTCCAAAAATAAAATGTTTTTTCCCTTCTTCTGACTCAAAATGTGACATGTTCTGAATAATACCTAATATATCGACTTTTGTCTTTTCTTGTTTAAACATGTAAAATGCTTTTTCAGCATCTATTGTAGAAACTTTCTGAGGAGTAGTCACAATTACACTACCGGTAACTGGGAAGTTTTGAGAAAGAGTAATGTGGATATCACTAGTTCCTGGTGGTAAATCAACAATCAAATAATCTAATTCTCCCCATTCTACATCAAGGATAAGTTGTCTCATTGCTGAACTTGCCATAGGACCTCTCCAAATTACCGCTTTATCTTTAGGTACTAAAAGTCCCATAGATACTAGCTTAATACCGTATTGTTCTATAGGTACTATCATATTCTTGTCATTTTCTTTCTTGAATGTTGGTTGCTCATTTTCACAATTGAACATTGTAGGGATCGATGGTCCAAAAATATCTGCATCAATCAAACCAACTTTAGCACCCATTTTTGATAGACCAACAGCTACATTTGAAGATATTGTAGACTTTCCTACACCTCCTTTACCAGATGTAATTGCTATTATGTTTTTTATGTTTTTTACCATTGATTTTTTATCAAATGGGATAACGTTTGATGTGAAATTAATTTTAAATATTATTTCCTTTCCTAGTTTTTGAAGTTGATCAAGACAATCTTTTTTAATTTTTTCTTTAAGGGGACAAGCTGGTGTTGTTAGTTCAATATCAAATGAAATTTCATTATTATCTATTTTTAGGTTTTTTATCATATTTAGAGTCACTAAATCTTTTTTAATATCTGGATCTAAGACATTTGATAACTTACTTAATACATCTTCCTTTTTTATCATATTTAAATTTTTAGCAATTTATATTTAATTAAAAAATTAAAAAAATAATAAATTCATCATATTTGTAATCTATGATAGAAGAAAGTGTTATCCAAGAAATAAAAGATAGATCAGACATTGTTGAAGTTGTTGGTGATTTTGTTTCATTAAAAAAATCAGGATCAAACTATAAGGCCCTAAGTCCTTTTACCGATGAGAAGACACCTTCTTTCTTTGTTTCACCTTCAAAACAAATTTTTAAATGTTTTAGCACAGGAAAAGGTGGAGACTCAATTGAATTCTTAAGAGAAGTTGAGAGTATGACTTATGTAGAAGCAATTAAGTTTTTAGGAGAGAAATATGGTGTAGAAGTTGATGAGTCAGAGCAGGATTATAATGTTAATAACGAGAAAGAAAGTTTATTAATAATATTAAATAAGTCTAAAGATTTTTATAAAGATAGCCTTAACTCTCAAGAAGGAAAGAGTATTGCCTTATCTTATTTAGAACACAGGAAAGTATCAGTAGATATGATAGAAAAATTTGAGATAGGTTATTCCCTAGATAAGTGGGATTCTCTACTTCAATATTTGATTAAAAATCAATTTAATACAGATCAAATTTTAAAGGCAGGTCTTATACTTGAAAATAATGATAAAAAGTATGACAGATTTAGAAATAGATTAATTTTTCCTATCCATAATATCAGTGGGAAAGTCATAGCATTTGGGGCAAGAATTATAAGTGATCAAAAAAATCAACCCAAATATGTAAATTCTCCAGAAACACCTCTCTATGTTAAAAGTAATGTGTTATATGGTTTGTATCAATCTAAGAATAATATTAGAAAGTTAGATAATTGTATTTTGGTTGAAGGTTATACTGATGTTATCTCTTTATTTCAGATTGGTGTTGAGAATGTAGTCTCCTCATCAGGAACATCTCTTACTATTAACCAGATTAAACTTATTTCTAGGTACACAAAAAATATTACTATTTTATTTGATGGTGATAAGGCAGGAATAGATGCGTCATTAAGAGGGATGGATCTTATACTAGAAAATGACATGAATGTAAAGATTGTATCTTTCCCTGAAGGAGAAGACCCAGATAGTTATTCAAAAGCTGTAGGAAAGAATAAGTTTTTAGATTATTTAGATTCTAATGAAACTAACCTTATAACATTTAAAGTTGATTTACTTAATTCAACCTATAAAGATGACCCTGTCAAAAAGTCTGAGATGATTTTTGATATTGTAAAATCTATATCAAAAATTCCTAATTCTATAAAAAGATCAGTTTTTATTAAGGAGGCTAGTAACTCTCTAGAAATCACTGAGCAAGCATTAATATCAGAAATGAATAAGTTATTGATTAATTCAGAAAATAAATTTAGTCGACCAAAAACTTATATTGACATTGATAAAAAGGAATCTCCAAAAAAAGATGAGATTAGTTCAGCTATTAATTTTTATGAAAGAGAATGTGTAAGAATGCTTGTAAATTATGGGACATCAGATTTTGAGGTAATAGGTCTAGACAGAAAGTCTTTTATTGATTATTTTTTAAACGAGATTGAGGATATAGAATTTGAAAATAAAAATTATTTAAAAATTATTGAGGTATTCAAAAATGAGTTTAAAAAGAATAAAGTAATAGATATAAATCATTTTTTAGATGGTAAGTATAAAGACATAAAAGAAGATATTATCGATTTATCAGCAAATAAGTATGAAATTAGTAAACAATGGAAGGATAAATTTAATATTCATGTCACTGATGAGATAGACTCTTTAAAAAAAACTACGTATACCAACATACTTAGACTAAAATTTAGACTCATTAGGAAAATGATTAAAGATAATATGCAAAATTTAAGTAAGTCTGATATGGTTAATATAGATAAAGAGACTATAGAGTTACACAGTAAATTAAAGTCAGCAGAAATTGAAATTGCAAAACAATTAGGAAATGTTACAACAGTATGAAAAATAAATTAAATACTATTTCAGAAGCTACAAAAGCTATTAAAAATGGTGAAATAATTATAGTAGTTGATGATGAGTCGAGAGAAAATGAGGGTGATTTTGTCTGTGCTTCATCAAAGGTAACTCCTGAAGTTATTAATTTTATGTCAAAAGAGGGGAGGGGTCTTATCTGTTGTTCATTAGAGTCAGATAGGTGCAAAGAATTAGATCTTGAATTAATGGTAGGTAAAAATACAGACCTACATGGCACATCTTTTACAGTCTCAGTTGATCTTAATGGAGATGGTGTAACTACTGGAATTTCTGCATCAGACAGGTCTAAAACAATAAATGCGTTAGTAAATAATAATATTAAGCCAGATGATTTCTCTAGACCAGGTCATATTTTTCCTCTAAGGGCAATGGAAGGTGGAGTATTAAGGAGAGCTGGCCACACAGAAGCCTCTGTAGATTTACCAAAAATTGCAGGTTTATATCCATCTGGAGTCATTTGTGAAATTCTAAATGAAGATGGAAGTATGGCAAGACTTAATAATTTATATAAAGTAGCAGAAAAGCATAATTTAATAATAATATCAATTAAAGATTTAATTAAATATAGACTTAATTCAGAATCATTAATTGAAAGAAACGATGAAATCCATTTACCTACAAAATACGGAGAATTTAATTTAATTTCTTACGAGCAGAAAGATACTAAAGACGTACATATTGCACTCAAAAAAGGAGATTGGTCAGATGAGGAAGAAGTTTTAGTAAGAGTCCATTCCTCATGTGTTACTGGAGATATTTTAGGTTCATTGAGATGTGACTGTGGTTCTCAACTTCAAAATGCTCTCAAAATGATAAATGAAAAAGGTAAAGGTTTGGTATTGTATATGAATCAAGAAGGAAGGGGGATTGGTCTACTAAATAAGCTTAAGGCATATAAGCTTCAAGAAGAAGGATATGATACAGTAGAAGCTAATGAAAAACTCGGATTTAAGATGGATCACAGAGATTATGGTGTAGGTGCTCAGATATTGAAAGATTTAAAAATTAAAAAAATTAATTTATTATCTAATAATCCTGTAAAAAGAGCTGGTCTTTTAGGATATGGTATAGAAATTTCAAGAAATACTAAAATAGAAATAGAACCTAATACGTTTAATAAGAAATACTTAGAAACTAAAAGGGATAAAATGGGTCATGATATTTTAAGAAAATAATTAGATGAGAAAACTTTATTTTTTGTTACTTCTTCTTTCAAATTATGGTTTAGCTCAACAATTTCCTAGTGATATATGGCACAAGGGAATATTAGTGACTAATGAAGGTGATACAATAGAAGGTGATCTTAAATATGATTTTGAGTCACAATCAATCCAGTTGGATAACGGAGAGACATTAAAAGCCTTTAATGTAAATAACTTATTTTTCTTTGAAATTTATGATAATACAATTAGAGACTACAGACAATTTTATTCTTTAATGTATGAAGTAGGGTATGAATACAGTGTTCCAGTTCTTTTTGAGATGATGATAGAAGGGAAGATAAGTCTTTTACTTAGAGAGAGAATAGTTGCAGAAACAAATCAATCTTATTTTCCATCTTATTATTCATATGGGATTATGCCATCTTTTAGTAATAATTATGGATATGTGAATAAGGTTAAATATGATTATTTTTTTCTAACTGATGATGGTAAAATACATAGGTTTAAAGGAAGAAAAAAGGATATTTTAGCTCTTATGGAGGATAAATATACTGTTATGAAAGAATATATTTCTAAAAATAAAATTAGTCTAAAAAAAATGAGTGATATTGCTAGAGTAGTGAATTATTATAATATTATTTAATATGAAAAAGCCTTTAATTTTAGTGACTAATGACGATGGAATAGATTCGAAGGGCATAAGATTTCTTGTTAGTGTTATGTCAGAATTTGGTGAGGTTGTTGTTGTTGCTCCCGATAGCCCTCAATCGGGTATGGGTCATGCTATCACCGTTGGTGATAAACTAAGATTGGTTAAGTCTGATCTATTTGGAGATATTGAGTCATATAAGTGTAGCGGGACACCTGCAGACTGTGTTAAAATTGCTAAACATCATATTTTAAAAAACAGAAATATTGACTTAATAACTAGTGGTATTAATCATGGAAGTAATTCTTCAATAAGTGTATTATATTCAGGTACCATGTCAGCAGCTATAGAGGGAGCTATTGAGAATACTCCATCTATAGGATTTTCATTATGTGATTTTGATCCAAATGCCTACCTTAAACATACAAAGGAGTATATAGAGAAAATTGTAAATAATGCTTTGGTAAGTGGAATACCTGATTCAATTGCTCTTAATGTAAATATTCCAGCCGTTTCATCAGAGGAAATAAAAGGCATTAAAATTTGTAGACAAGCAAATGCAATATGGGAAGAAACTTTTGACAAGAGACACGATCCTTATGGTAGAGAGTACTACTGGATGGTGGGTAACTTTGTTAATCATGATAAAGGCAAGGATAATGACGAGTGGGCTATTAAAAATAATTATGTGTCTATTGTCCCTTGTAAATTTGATTTAAGCTCTAAAAGAGGTTTTTCATATCTTGAAAAGAATTGGAAGCTTTAAGGGTCAATATCTATAGTTAATAAATATTTATGAAATGATTTTCTGGATTTAATTTTTCTAACTTCTTCATAAATAGTTTTTTTATTTCTTTTTAAATTTTTAATTCTATCTAGTTTTAGAAATATTTTATAAATTATTTTTCTCTTGTTTTTAACTAAACCTATATCCGAAACAACACAAAATTTAAATTTTTTTGTTACTTCTTCATTTAGCTTTTTTCCTTTTGATTCTAATTCAGAAATGTTTTTGCCATTTAATTCTAAACATATTAATCTTTTAAAAGGAGGATAGTCAAAAACTTTTCTTTCAACCATTTCTTTTTTAATTATTTCATCGTAGTTAAGTCTTATATTATCATTTAAGCTTCCATAATCGGAATTTGATAATTGGATTAATAACTTTTTGTTTTTTTCATTTTTTACTTTTTTAAATAGTTTAAATAAAATCTGAAAATAAATTTCGTTTGATTTATAGTTTGTATTTGAAAATATTTTGTCTGGATTTATAAGAATAAGAAGATTATAATTAAATGTTTCTAAACTATCAATTACAGAATGATTTCCAATTATGATGTTGTTTTTATTAATATCTAGATAAAATTTTATTAGTTGATTTCTTGACATTGATGAGGAGTTTGCACTTGATATTAATCTTATATTCTTAAAATAAGAATTAACAAATGAGTTTATCGGCTCAATATCTTTAGAGTATGGTGTGTAAATTATTATTTTTTCATCTTTAGTTAAAGATTCTTTAATTTGATTAATTACCTCTTCTGTTAGAAGTCCTTTAACTTTTTTGTTTGTCTTATTTACTATTGAAATTTTACTTAATTCACTCTTTAAATTAAGTTTTTTCATTTTATCATGAAGTATAAATTTTCCTTTTTTACAATTATACATGGACTCAATAGATGGTGAATCTGATATGAGGTCAATTTCACATTTATTGATTTTAGATAACATTATAGCACAGTCTCTTGCATTGTATCTTATAACCCTATCTGTTTCTTTGTACAAGAAATCGTGCTCATTTATAACAATTATTTTTTTAAGTTTAGAGAATGGTAGGAATACTGCGGACTTAATTCCTATTATAACTATATTTTTATTATTAATTACTCTCCTCCATATTTCTAATTTATCTTTAGGAGTTGTTTTTGAGTCATAGATATAAGTTATCTTTTTTATTTTTTTTGATAATTTATTATATACTTCTTGACATTGATAGCTATTAGGTGTTAAAATAAGGTGTTGTGCTATTGAGTCTTTATTAACTTCAACATTATCAGTTATATGTTTGTTTAGATCTTTATTATATCTAATAAGAAGATTAATGTTATTGGTATTGTTTACTATTTTAGAGTTTATGATTTTATTTTTTTTTTCTAAATTTTTAAGATTAAAAATTTTTTTTGAAAACAAAGAATTTAAAATTTTAGGTAGACTTACCAGATAATATTCACTTGCCCATAAAAGTAATTGAATTTGGTTAATTGAAAACAGACCTTCGTAACTTTTTACTGATACTATTTTCTTAATGAAATAATTTTTTTTTGTAATATATGGATTTGATATAACGACCGCATCTATTATCTCATTATTATTTCCAAATGGGACTTTAACTACGCTACCAATTTTTGTTTTGAGATTAGTCTTATACGTGTATAAGGAGTCAAGTGGTAGGTTAATTATTACATCTAAAAATGAAAAATCTTTCATACTTTAAGGAAAGATTCAATTTAATAAAAGAAAAAATATAAAGTAATAGAAAACTACTTTTTAGAATCTTTTTTTGGCTCTTCAGATTCTTTTTT
This sequence comes from uncultured Marinoscillum sp., assembly GCA_964527965.1. Classification (GTDB taxonomy): domain Bacteria; phylum Bacteroidota; class Bacteroidia; order Cytophagales; family MED-G16; genus MED-G16. Next base: position 15,443 of record CAZGPH010000018.1, on the reverse strand, counting down.
TGTTTTTTTAGATGTTTTACTTTTAGTATCATCTTTAGATTCTTCGGCTATATTATCTGCTGTAGATTCTTTATTATCTGATTTTTTAACATCTTCTTTTTCAGATGTTTTTTTCTTTACTTTCTTTTTAGCAGGAATATTACCAGTAACATTAATTTTAATAGGATGAAATAAGTCTTTATGAATTTTTAAGTTAACATCGTACTCACCAATAGCATTGACTTTAGAAAGAATTGATATATTCTTTTTATGAATTTCAATTCCTTTCTCTTTTAACATCTTTGCTATCTGCGCTGTGGTAACTGACCCAAAAATCTTATCTTCAGAACCTGTCTTTATTTTAATTTCTAAAACTAAATCACCAATTTTTTTTGCTAGCTTTTCAGCTTCTTTCAGAATCTCTTCTTGTTTTTTAATAGTCTGTTTTAAATTTTCTTCTAAAACTTTAGTGTTAGACTTATTAGCAAGTACTCCAAATCCGTTAGGTATTAAATAATTTCTTCCGTAACCATTTTTGACATTAAGAATTTCATCTTTAAATCCTAGGCCAGGTACATCTTTTAATAAAATAATTTCCATATCTTAATTATTGTCAGTTGTATAAGGAAGAAGTGCTAAATGTCTAGCTCTTTTAATAGCTTGAGATACTTTCTTTTGATACTTGGAACTAGTTCCTGTAATTCTTCTAGGTAAAATCTTACCCTGATCATTTATAAATTGTTTTAGAAAAGATGGGTCTTTGTAATCAATATATTTTATCCCACTCTTTTTAAACCTACAAAACTTTTTCTGTTTGCTTGATCTGTCTATTGACTCATTTTGTAATGCTGAATTGAATTGGCTTCTCATTTCTTTTTCTTTTTAAATTCTCCTTTTGCTCTTCTTGCATTATATTCTAACGCATCTTTACATAGAGATACTGTAAGATATCTTAATATAGATCTATCTCTCTTTAATTCAGTCTCTAGACTTTTTACTAAATCTAATTTTTCTGTTTCGTATTGAAACAAGTGAAAAAAACCTGAATTTTTATTATTAATTGGATATGTGAGCTCTTTGAACCCGAGACTCTCATCACAAACCATCTTGACTTTGTTTTTGTCAAGGATTTTTTTATATTTTTTAACAGTATCCTCCACCTGTTTTTCAGATAGAACGGGATTTATTATGAATACTGTTTCGTAATTTTTATTCATATAATTTCCTTAAATGATGTGCAAAGCTAACCTTTTGAATTTAAAATAATAATTATTTTACTAAAAATTCACCACTCCCAATTTTATAATTTTTAGTGTATAAATGCACCTTATAATTTCCCCTTTTTAACTCCTCATTCTTAATATATTCTACATTAATATTTTTCTCGTTTCTGTCAATTAATACTTCTTCTTTTAAGGTATAAAACATTTCTCTTTTTTCGAAAGTGAATGATCCTGATCCCTTAGAAATATCATATAATACCTCATTATTAGGCTTTTCAATAGAAATGTAAATTCCTATTACCTCAATTAGTGCCAAATCATTTTCTTCTAATGTGAAATTAATATTTAACTTACTTAAAGATCTGTTTTTAAAAGAATTCAACTTTTTTGATCCATTTCTAAATATCCCAAGTACTTCAATATTTTTTAATTCTAACTGTGATGCTTCTTTTATTTTCTCTTCTAACTTCTTATTGGATTGGTTTATATTAGAAATAGTAGAGTTTAGATTATTAATTTCAATTTTTTGTTCTTTATTTTCTTCAAATAGCTGTTCATTAACTCTTTTTAAACGTTCTATTTCTTCATCTTGAGCTAATAATAATTCTTTATAACCGTCTACTTTTCCTTGCAATCTATTGATTTGAGCATAAGCTCTAGTTCTAAAAGCTTTTTTTTCTTCTTCTATACCTTCTTTTAAAATTATTAAGGAGTCAATATCACCACCTAGCTGTGAAATAGTAAGAATTTTTTCACCCAATGCTATTGAAACAGAGTCTAATTCTAGATACACGTTATCTAGTTCAATTTCCTGCTGAATTCTTATTTTTTCAGATTCATTGTTCTTATAAATAAAAAATATTAGCCCCCCGATCACTAAAATAATTGTGATTGTAAGTATTCGAATAATTTTTTTTTCTTTCATTAGAATTTTAAATTGTATGCAAAACTAAATAATTACGATTGAAGGTAAAAATCGAAAAATCTTGGCTTAAGGAATTGGATCATATTTTTAAAAAAGAATATTTTATTAATTTAACTAAGAAAGTAAGAGAGGAATATAAATACAACGAAATTTATCCAAAAGCTAAAAATATTTTTAATGCATTTGAATTGTGTCCTTTTGATGATGTTAAAGTTGTAATAATAGGTCAAGATCCTTATCATGGTAAGAACCAAGCCAATGGCTTATCTTTTTCTGTTAATAAAAATATAAAATTACCACCTTCTCTTAAAAATATTTTTAAAGAGTTAAAATATAATTATCCTGATTTTAATTTTAAAGATGGAGATTTATCTACCTGGGCAAAGCAAGGTGTTTTATTATTAAATTCAATACTAACTGTTAGAGATAATAAACCAGCTTCTCATAGGAAACTAGGTTGGCAGAAATTTACTGACTCAGTTATTAATCTTATTTCACAAAAGAAGGATAATATTGTCTTTATTTTATGGGGAGATTTTGCAAAATCCAAAAAAGAAATGATTAAGAGGCAAGATTCTCACTTAATTTTAATGTCTCCACATCCATCTCCATTCTCAGCATATAAAGGTTTTTTTGGTCAAAATCATTTTAAGAAAGTAAATGATTATTTAGAAGAAAATGGGATTGAAATAATAAATTGGTAAATTAATTAATAACATTTAAAAATCTATCCCACCTTATGGCTTTAAATAAATTATCTTCCTGGTAGTTATATGAGAACCATATAAAAGATGCCTCACCAAGTATGTGGTCATAAGGTACAAATCCCCAAAACCTTGAATCTTCAGAATTATGTCTATTATCTCCCATCATAAAATAGTAATCTTGTTTAAATATGTATTTACTTACAATTTCATTATCTATAAGTAAATTTTCTTCTTCAACTTTCACATTTTCTATATTCTCATAATTTAAAATAGTAGATCCAAATTTTGAAATTGTCTCTTTATTTATATCTATTTCTAATCCTTCATATGGGACAAGTATGGGTCCATAAAAGTCAGTATTCCATGGGAAATTTTCTCTATCTGGGAATATTCTTTCACTAGTAAGAGATTTATCCATCTTATAGAGCGTGATATCTCTCACGAATGACTCATTTCCAATTGCTATAGCATTTTCTTCTATAGTGTTAATGTAATAACCACCTGTTACCTTTGTAAATTCCCAAATGTCATATCTTTTAAAAACTCTTTCATTAATAGTTTTATCAGTTTGTAAAAAATATCTCTTCTGTAATCCTTCAGGGACACTTAAGTTTTCAGAATTTATAATTAAACTACCATTATCGATTGACAATGTGTCTCCTGGAAGACCAACACACCTTTTTACATAATATGTTTTTAAATCTATAGGCTTATCTAATTCATTAGGATAATTAAATACGACAACGTCATTTCTTTCAATTTCTCCAAAACCAGGTAGTCTAAAGCTTGGTAATTTAATCCAGTCTAGATATGAAGGAATATCTGTACCCCATATTTTTTGATGCGTTAATGGAACTTGAAGAGGCGTCAGAGGAGTTCTAGGACCATAATTGAGCTTATTTACAAATAAAAAATCGCCCACAAGTAGAGTCTTTTCCATTGAAGGAGTTGGAATTGTAAAGGCTTCAAAAGTTGCCCACCTTATTAAGCTTGCAGCAATAACAGCAAAAAGTAATGCATCAAACCATTCTCTTATAGGTCCCTTTTTCATATCCGCTAATTTATATATAATTGATAGTAATGATTTACTTTATTTGTAAATAAATGTTAATTCAAAAATTTAGATAAATTGATATGCCAAATAAATTTGTATTATTAATTTTTTCTAGGGAGGGTTTTATACTTAAGCTAAGGTCATTGTCCGTATCAAATTCATTCAAATGAGCAAAAATATGGGCATCTACAATATTTAATAGATAGTATGCTCCTGTAAAAATTATTAACATATCTCTATTCCTTCTCCAAAAATCCATATTTCTTTCTAATGAGTTTCTGCTAAAATTAGGGAATGGGTTTAGCGTAAGTTCATCATTATCTGTTTCAAGAGTAAGAGCATTTTTAAAATCATTATACATACTGTTATTGAATTTAATGTAATGACCTATTACAGCATATCCTCCATAAATGACTGGTACTTTCCAATATTGTTTATTATAAATTTGACCTAATCCTGGAAGAACCGCAGATAATCTTGAAGCTTTTTTAGGATTAAATGTCTTAATTTTTTTTTCTTGTGAATAAGATGAAAAACTAAAAAAGAGTAAAAGAATTATTATTTTTTTCATTAAATAATTTCTAATAGTTCTAAGATTCTATTTAAGTCGTTAGTGTTTTTATAAGGAATAACAATTCTTCCTTTCTTTTCATCACCTTGAGTTCTTACCTTAGTTCCAAAGAACGATGAAAGTTTAGATTCTATTTTAATTATCTCATTATTTTTTATTACTTCATTATTTTTAAGAGATATTTTTTCTTTATTGAAATTCCTCACTAAATCTTCAGTTTTTCTAACAGATAATTTATTCAGAAGAATTAGTTGATATATTTTTAATTGGATTTCACTCTTTTCAAGAGTAATCAATGATCTTGCATGACCCATTTGAATTTTATTATCTATCAAACCTTTTTGGATGGTAGGAGGTAATTTTAATAATCTTAGATAGTTATTAATTGTTGATCTATCTTTTCCTACTCTAGAGCCTAAATTTTCTTGATTAATATTTAATTCATCAATTAGTTTTTTGTAAGAAACAGCAATTTCAATTGAGTTTAAATCTTCTCTTTGAATATTTTCAATTAAAGCTAACTCTAGTATATTATCATCATCAGCAACTTTTATAAATGCAGGAATTGTTTTATTTCCTATTAATTTAGAAGCTCTAAATCTCCTCTCTCCAGATATCAGCTGATATTTTTTATTTCCTAGTTTCCTTACGGTTATTGGTTGGATAATACCATGTTGTTTTATTGAGTCAGACAGCTCTTTTAGTTTATTCTCATCAAAAGTTTTTCTAGGTTGATCAGAGTTAATATCTATAAGTTTTATATCTATTTCATCAAATAATTTATCATTATTTGAGTCGTTTTTTGTATTTAATAATGACCCAAGACCTCTTCCTAAAGTATTTCTTTTATTCACCATGCAACTTTTACTGAGTTATTTTTATCAACTAATTCTTTTGCTAAATTTAAGTAGCTTAATGATCCTTTGCAATTTGCATCATATGAAATTACAGGTATTCCAAAAGAAGGGGCTTCACTTAACTTGACATTTCTTGGAATGATAGTATTGAAGACAAGAGATTTAAAATGCATTTGAACTTCTTCTACAACCTGATTACTAAGTCTTAATCTCACATCATACATACTCATTAAAATACCTTCAATAGAAAGGTTCTTATTAAGATCATTTTGAATTAATTTGATTGTCTCTAATAATTTTCCTAGACCCTCTAAAGCAAAATATTCACATTGAACAGGAATAATAATAGAATCTGAGGCTACAAGAGAATTTACTGTAACAATTCCTAGGGAAGGAGAACAATCTATTATAATAAAATCGTATTCATCTTTAATTTTATCAATACACTTTTTCATCCTGAAATCTCTATTTTCTATATCTACCATTTCAACTTCTGCCCCAACTAAATCTATATCTGAAGGAAGAATTTCAAGAAAATTAACATCTGTTTTGATGATACTTTCTTGATCAATTTTTTCATTTACCATAGATTCGTATACTGTTTTTTTTATGCTTTTTTGATCTATACCTAATCCTGATGTGGCATTAGCTTGTGGATCAGCATCAATTAATAGTGTCTTGTATTCAAGTGCAGCAAGACTTGCTGCAAGGTTAATAGATGTTGTTGTCTTACCTACACCTCCTTTCTGATTTGCAATTGAAATTACTTTACCCATATGGTTAAATTAAATTGGAAGTACCAATTTATTTATTTTTTTTCTTATTTGTATTTTGTCTAGCTTTCATCGCCTCTTCTATTCTTAACTGAAAACTTGATTTTTTTGAATTAACACTTTTCTTCCTATTAAACTCTATCTCTTTTTTGATTTTTTCTTCATCTACAAATCTTTTAAAAATAAATATTTGAGCGTATGAAGCTACATTTGATAGAAAATAATAATATGTTAATCCAGATGAAAAGTTATTAAATATAAAGAGAAACATTATTGGTAAAATATATTGGATAGTTTTCATTGGACCTTCCATAGTCTGCATCTGAGAATTAGCTTTATTAATAAGGATTGTGGATACGGTCATCAATATTGTAAATAAGCTTACGTGATCACCATAAAACGGAATGTTAAATGGTAAACTTAAAATAGAATCATAATTAGATAAGTCTGTTGCCCAAAGGAATGACTTACCTCTTAGTTCTATTGCATTAGGAAGAAAGTAAAAGACAGAAACTAAGATAGGAAGTTGAAATAAAATTGGTAAACAACCTCCTAAAGGGCTAACACCAGTTTTTTGATAAAGTTCCATTATCTCACTCTGAGACTTTTGCATATCACCTTCATGTTTATTTCTTATAGATTGAATTTCAGGATTTAAAACTTTCATCTTTGCCATTGATAGATGAGATTTAAAAGTAAGTGGGGTAACTACAATTCTTATTAGAAAAACCATGAATAAAATGATTAATCCATAGTTTGATGTAATGTTTTCAAGTAAATTAAAAATAGGCACTATTACATATCTATTAAACCCACCTACGCCTATCCAGCCAAGGTATAGATTATTATGAAATTCATTCTCAATATTTTTAAGAATAGAATATTTATTAGGTCCAAAATAATATTGATAAGTAATAGAATTGTTTTCTATAGGTATTTCAGTTTTTATTGTAAACTTTTTATTAATATTTTCATCTTCTATATATTCAGACTTAAGTTTAGAGTTGTTAAAAGTATTATTAGATAATATAGCAGAACTAAAGAATTGTTGTTTATTTGAAATCCATTTAAGTTTTTCTTCTACTTTTATCTCTTCATTATCTGTAGAAGTAGCAGAAGTATAATCGAAGTCACCATCTACATTAAAAAAATTAATCCTTGTCTGATTCTTTTCGTTCGTACTATTGCTTTCTTGATGTTTTAAAGTATTAACCCATGTTAGTAAAACACTTTCATTCCCTAAAAAATAATCATTTAATAAAATTTTAGATTCTATAAGGTAACTGTCATTTTTTAATATGTATTGTACAGTTATTTTTTTACCATTTTCAGATATAGCGTTAAAAGTAATAGTGTTTTTTTCATCTGACTTAGATATTGAATTAAAAAAAATAATATTATCTAAATTTAAGTCATCAGATCCATCAATTTTAAAATTAATATTTCCTGAATCATTAAATAGTTCTACATTTTTATTTTCTGAGTCATAATAATCATTTAATATAACATTAGTAATTTTTGCCCCTTTGGTATTAAAATCTACTTTTAAGATATTATTTTCAATACTAATAATTTGTTCTTTTTCTTTACTTGAGAACTCTTGGTTCAATATTTCTTCTACTTCTTTAATTTCACTTTCAAGATTATTAACTAACTCCTCTTTATCATTTGTTTGAGGAACATTTTCATATTCTTGTATTTGTCCAGGAGGGAAAAAGGTATAATAAGTTAAAATAAGAAGCATTATAAGAGTAAATCCAATAAATCTATTATTATCCATTCTTTATTGATTTAATTTTTTTTACAAAGCTAACAAATAGCGGATGAGGTTTTAATACTCTGCTACTATATTCTGGATGATACTGGGTCCCAATAAACCATGGGTGATTATCTAACTCAATAACCTCAACTAAATCTAGATTATCATTTATTCCGGATGTTTTCATACCATTTTTGATAAAAGATTCTTTAAAAATATTATTGAATTCATATCTATGTCTATGCCTTTCATTAATTTTTAATTTACCATATGACTTTTGAACGAGTGATCCTTTTTGTAGATCACAATTGTATGATCCTAATCTCATGGTTCCACCTTTATTTTTTATATTTTTTTGTTTTTCCATTAAATCAATAATAGGAAATGAAGTTTTTTTATCAAACTCAGTAGAGTTGGCATCTTTATTTCCTAATACATTCCTAGAGAATTCTATACATGCGCATTGCATTCCTAAACATATACCTAAAAATGGAATGTTATTTTCTCTTACATATTTAATTGAAGATATTTTACCTTCTATGCCTCTTTCTCCAAATCCTGGTGCTACTATGACACCGTCTATGTTTTTTAATAGGTTTTTTACGTTTTTATTATTTATTTCCTCAGATTGAATCCATTTTAATTCAACTTTTGAATTCAAATTAGCACCTGCATGAATTAATGACTCGGATATTGATTTATATGCATCGTGAAGGCTTACATATTTACCTACTATAGCAATATTTAATTTATTTGTTGAAGAGTGTAGGTTTTTTAAGAAGTTTTTCCATCTACTTAGTCTTAATGGTTTTCTCTTAGATAGATTTAAATAATCAAGAACTATCTCATGTAGTCTTTCCTCTCTCATTAGAACAGGTACATCATAAATAGACTGAGCATCTATAGATTCAATAACTGAATTTTTAGAGACATTACAAAATAATGCTAATTTATTTTTTATTTCTTTTCCTAGTTTATGTTCACTTCTACATACCAAAATATCTGGCTGTATACCTGCTTCTAATAACTTTTTAACTGAATGTTGTGTTGGTTTTGTTTTTAGTTCACCTGATGTTGATAAGTAAGGTATGAGTGTAAGATGAATATTTAAAAAATCATCTCTATTAAGATCAAATTTAGCTTGTCTTACTGCCTCAAAAAAGGGTAGTGACTCTATATCCCCAATACAACCACCTATCTCAGTTATTATAATCTCAAAAGAGTTATTTTTTCCAATTTTATAGAAACTATTTTTTATTTCATCTGTAATATGAGGGATTACCTGTACTGTTTTTCCTAAAAACTCACCTTTTCTCTCTTTTGAAATAACATTATTATAAATCCTTCCAGTTGTAACATTATTATCCTGAGAAGTTGAAATACCTAAAAACCTTTCATAGTGACCCAAGTCTAGATCTGTCTCAGCTCCGTCTTCTGTAACATAGCATTCTCCGTGCTCATATGGACTCATTGTACCTGGATCTATATTCAGATAAGGATCAAATTTTTGAATAGTAACTTTATAGCCAACAGCTTTAAGAAGTAATCCAAGAGAAGCAGAAATTATACCTTTTCCAAGAGAGGAAGTGACACCACCCGTTACGAAAATGTATTTTTTGTTCATATTTTAAATATTAACTGTAACGGGAGTCAAATTTAAGTTAAATGAATTATAATCTTTTATAAAATTCATTTTTATTCAATTCAATAAACTTATAATTTAAATTTGTATCAGTTATGAATTTTAAAAAACATATAGAAACTGATAAAAACTTAAAATTAATTAGAAGATATAGTTCTAAATTAGGTATTAAGTCATTTTTAGTAGGAGGTTACGTGAGGGACTTAATTTTAAATAGGTCATGTAAGGACATTGATATTATGACAATAGGTGAACCATATAAGTTAATTAAATCAATTTCTGAAGAAAAGGGATTCTCAGATGTTAAGGTTTTTAAAACATTTGGTACTGCTTCAATTTCTTTTAATTCATTCAATTATGAATTTGTTGGTGCAAGAAAAGAATCTTATTCTAAGAATTCAAGAAATCCTAAAGTAGTTCCTGGGTTATTTGAAGATGATATGAAAAGAAGAGATTTTACAATAAATGCATTTGCTGTATCAATCAATAGAGATTATGGTGACTTTATTGATATGTTTAATGGTTTAAAAGATTTAAAAAATAAACTTATAAAAACATGTGATGATCCACATAAAACATTTGAAGATGATCCCTTAAGAATGATGAGAGCAATTAGGTTTGCGTCTCAACTAAATTTTGATATTGAACAAAATACTTTTAAATCTATTATTGATAACGCAGAAAGAATTAAGATAATTAGTCAGGAGAGGGTAACTGATGAGTTAAATAAAATTATTTTGTCTAAAAATCCATCATATGGCTTTAAGCTTTTGTTTACATCTGGTTTATTAAAACATTTTTTTATTGAAATGTATAATCTACATGGTGTTGAAAAAATTAATAATCATTCTCATAAGGATAATTTCTATCATACGTTAGAGGTCTTAGATAACACTGCAAAAGTTTCAGATAATTTATGGTTAAGGTGGTCAGCTATACTTCATGATATAGCTAAACCTCATACTAAAAGATATAAAGAAAAAATAGGTTGGACTTTTCATGGTCATGAAGATTTAGGTTCAAGGCTTGTCCCTAAAATTTTTAAAAGGTTAAAGTTACCTCTTAATAATAAAATGAAATATGTTCAAAATTTAGTTAAACTTCATTTAAGGCCAATTGCATTAGTTAAAGATCATATAACTGACTCAGCTATTAGAAGGTTAGTTTTTGATGCAGGTGATGATATTGATGATTTAATGTTGTTATGTAGGGCGGATATTACAACAAAAAATTCAGATAAAGCTAAAAGATATTTGAATAATTTTGATATTGTTGAGTCTAAGATAGATATCGTAGAAAAAAACGATAAAATAAAAAATTTTCAACCTCCTATTTCAGGAGAAGAAATTATTGATATTTTTGCAGTTAAACCATCTAGAATAATTGGAGAGTTAAAAAATGAAATAAAAAATCAAATTTTAGACGGTAAAATTAAAAATAATAAAGAAGAGGCTTTAAAACTTTTATTTAAGTTAGGAGCTTCAAAAGGTTTAGAACGAATTAAATAATACTATGAAAACAAAATTTTTTTTATTTATTATCTCATTTACATTTTCTTTTAGCATGTATTCTCAAAATAATAATTTTGAAGTTCAAAAATCAATATATGAGAAGGCAAAATCATATAATGATCCTAATGTGGCAATATCTGCACTTTATAATATGGTAGCTCTACAACCTGACAATGTTTTATTAAAAGATTCACTGATGAGAGAATATCTTGCTATTTCTCAGTGGGCACCTTCATATATGATTTCAAGAGAAATCTTAGGAATTCAACCTAATAATAATTTTGCGTTAGAAGTTTCATGTGTTTCACTTCAAAATTTAGGTTTAAAACAAGAGGCACTAAATGAGTATGAATCGCTATACCTTAAGACCGATAGAATAGATGTTTTATATACAATTTCTTTTCTTCAATTTGAACTTCGAAACTTTAATGAGAGTTTAACTAATCTAGATATATTAATCTCTAATAACCAAACTGAAGAAATGACTGTAAGTGTAAGTAAAGATGAAAACACAAGGCAAGAAATTGCTATTCGTGCTCAGTTAAATTATTTAAAAGGTCTGATTTATATTGAACAAGAAAATAATTTATTAGCAAAACAAGCTTTTAATACTGCAATAGAAATTGCTCCAGAATTTCAAAACGCAATAAGTAAATTAAAAACTTTATAAATTGTTTTTGTAAAAACTACCATTTTCACATGAGTATGTTTTAAATGGGTATTTTTCCATTAGGTTATAATTATGAGTTGTCATAATTATGCTTGTACCTCCCTTATTAATATCAATTAATAATTTAAGTATATTTTCTGCAACTTCTGGATCAAGATTACCTGTTGGTTCATCAGCTATTATTAATTTAGGATTATTAACTATAGCTCTTGCTATAACAAGTCTCTGTTGTTCTCCTCCAGATAACTCATATGGATAATTTTCTTCTCTATTTTCTAAACCCACAATTTCTAGAAGTGATTTGATTTTATCATCAATCTTTTTATTATTATCCCATCCTGTTGATTCCATTATAAACTTAATATTTTCATATGCATTTCTATCTTGAAATAACTGAAAGTCTTGAAATACAATACCAATATTTCTTCTTAAATAAGGAAGTTTATCTTTTTTTACATATGATATATTTTCATTATCAAAATAAATTTTACCCATTTTTAATGGGATATCTCGATATATAGTTCTTAATAGAGAACTTTTTCCACTACCTGTCTTTCCAATTACATAGATAAACTCACCTTTAGCTAGGTTTAGGTTTACATCATTTAAAATTGTTTTATAATGATGGAATATTGTAGCATTTTCTATTTTAAGGATATTTTTATCATTCATGAGAGTAATAATTTTTGTAATTTTCCAAACTCTAAATTATTTACGTAATTAATGATTTTATCATCATTAGATTTTATTCCATAATTTTTTAGTTTATCTAAAGGTCGATCAGCTCTAAAATAGTCGACAAGTATCATGTCATCATTTCTTAGCTGAATATAATCTGGAATTTTAGCTTTACCTTTTATCTTAATTATGTACATATTAAAAAAGGCAAACTAGATTCGCACCGCTACAACCACTTACCCTTGCTTCTTTCCAGACCTGGGGGATTCAGCAGGAGCTGGTCGTACTAGCTTGCCGACACAAAATTAATAAATTACTAATTGATTTCTTTTTTTTAATAACGTTATATTCGTTTAAATTTTAATTTTAATGAAAAAAGTAATATTTATATTATTTGTAATTAACATGACCTTTTTAAATAAGTTATTTTCTCAGAATAATTTTTCATTAGGTTTTAAATCATCTTATAATTCTTCAAATATCAATTTTTACAATAATTTTTTTCCTCAAAATATAAAAACGAATTCCTTAAAAACTTTCGATTATTCTTTTGTAGCAGAGATTAAAAATTTGAAAAATACTGGAGTAAGACTTGAGGTTTCAAAAAAAACAAAAGGATGGTCTCAAATAGATGATAATAATCACATAATTAATAATGAGTTTACATATGTTAATGTTCCTATAATGATGACCACTTATTTTGGAAAGGGTAACTCCAAACTCCTCTTTTCTATTGGACCTTTTGCTGATTTTTTGATAGAAAATAATTCAGGAACTAATAATACATTTTCTGGTTTAGACTTCGGTTTTGATGAAGAAAGAGATAATACATTTGGATATGGAATCATTGTTAATACAGGTTTATCTTTTGATTTTGATAAAAATTCTTTTCAATTATTAGTTTCTTATAATTACAATTTTGATAATTTAATTGATGTTGACTCAAAAAGTTCTACTATTCCAGATATATCTAATTTTAATACCATTTCAATATCTTTTGTATATTTATTCAATTTTTTAAGAAATGAATTATAAATTTTTAAAATACTTTCTAGCCTTAACTGTACCTTTATTAGCATACTTTTCATTTAACGGTACTGGTATTATAACATATGCTCCAATGATTGAAGCATTTTTATTAATTCCTATTTTAGAACTTTTTTTTAGGCCAAATTCCTCAAATTTATCTAGTGCAGAAGAGGAAATGGCAAAAGAGGATAAATCTTATGATATGGTGCTTTATTTATTAGTTCCTGTTATATTTTTTTTATTATGGGAATTTCTAATCTCAATGAGAGAGACTTTAACTTTTTCAGATAGATTAGGAAGGATTTTATCAATGGGACTTATATGTGGCGGTTTTGGGATAAATGTTGCTCATGAGTTAGGGCATAGAAATAATAAATTTGAGCAATTTCTTTCTAAAACTTTACTGTTATCATCCCTTTACATGCACTTTTTCATAGAACATAATAGAGGTCATCACAAGAGGGTATCTACTAAGGAAGACCCATCTTCAGCCAGATATGGTGAAAATATTTTTTCTTTTTGGATAAGGTCTGTATTCACCGGTTATATTTCTGCATGGAATATTGAGTTTTTAAGGCTTAAAAGGCTAAATAAATTTAAATTTTCTCTAGAAAATGAGATGTTAAGGTTTCAAATTATACAGGTTTTATTCGTCTCATCTATCTATTTTGTTTTTGGTACTCAAATAACAATTTATTTTCTATTCACTGCTGTAATGGGATTTCTTCTTCTGGAGACGGTAAATTATATTGAGCATTATGGTTTACAGAGAAAAATTAATATTAATGGTAAGTATGAGAGGGTACAACCTTTCCACTCCTGGAACTCAAATCATCCTATTGGTAGAATTATGTTATTTGAATTATCTAGACACTCTGATCATCATTTTAACGCCTCGAGAAAATATCAAATTCTTAAGAACCATGAAAACTCTCCTGAAATGCCTACAGGATATCCTGGCATGATGATTTTATCTTTATTCCCTCCTCTTTGGTTCTATGTGATGAACAAAAGAATTAAAAAAATTATTACATGACTTTGTAATTTAATTTCTAGGTTATATTTTAGTCTCATGTTAAAATTAAATACTTGGTGGTCTACTTATAATTATATGTAAAGCAGATAGCTAGAAGTATTTTATAAATGAAAACCCAAGCTTGAAGCTTGGGTTTTTTTATTATGAAAGTAAAAACAAAATATTTAAAGATAATTTCAGATATACATACTCCAGTAGGAGTGTACCTTAAGCTCAGAGATTTATACTCTAAAGTTTTTCTTTTGGAAAGCTCTGATTATAAGGGCTCAGAAAATAGTTTGTCATTTATATGTTTCGACTCAAAGGCTCAAATTTCAATTCATAATGATATTGTAACTACGATTTTTGATAACAATGAAGTAAAGAAAAAAATAGAAAATGATAAAGGGGTGTCATACCATTTGAATAATTTCATTAATCAATTTAAAGTTGATAAGAATGAATTTGATTTTCCATCTAATGGTTTGTTTGGTTATACTTCTTATGACTCTGTCAAATATTTTGATAATATCTCAATCTCAAATCCAAAGGAGATTAATATCCCTGAGATATTGTATGATGCTTTTAAATATGTTATTGTTTTCAATCATTTTAATAATGAACTAACAATTTTTGAACATCTCTACGGTGATGATGATATTTCAGAAATAGAAAAAATTAAAAATATAGTATCTGGAAAGCCAGTAAATCCATTCTCTTTCAAAACAAATAATGTAGAGAGATCAAATTTTTCAGATGCAGATTTTAAAGAATTAGTTGATAAAGGTATTAATTATTGTAAGCTAGGAGATGTCTTCCAAATAGTATTATCTAAAAGATTTTATCAGGACTTTCAAGGTGATGAATTTCAAGTGTATAGAGCTCTTAGATCTATAAATCCATCTCCATATCTCTTTTATTTTGATTATGGGAGTTTTAAAATTTTTGGTAGTTCTCCAGAAGCTCAAATTGTGATAAAAAATGATAAAGCTACGATTTATCCTATTGCAGGAACATTTAAAAGAACAGGTGATGATGAGTATGATAAGA
>CAZGPH010000017.1:0-28830 GCA_964527965.1 uncultured Marinoscillum sp. | reverse complement strand
TTAAAAATGTAGGTATTTATCAGGAAGAGGTTACAAAAAGAATTTATAATGATTTAAAAGAAGTTCTTAAAACAAAGAAAATTAGAATAACCAGCAAGTATAATGTTAGAGGTGGTCTCTACACTACCTGTGTAGAAGGAAACCTATAAAATATTATGATTACTTAGAGTATTTTCTCTTGAATCTATCGTAAAGAATTTGTTGTTTCCCATCAAGATTTATCATTCTTCCCGTAATAAATGCATATTCAATCACACTAGATTTCATGTCTAAAATATCACCTTTTGATATTATAATATTTGCATCTTTACCTGCCTTAATAGTTCCTGTTATATCATCAATCCCTAAGATTTTAGCATTATTAGATGTAATTAATTTTAAAGCATCCTCTTTACTTAAACCATAACCAGCAGCAGTTCCAGCTAAAAAAGGTAAATTTCTTTGAGAATGAAGTGACCCTGAAGCAGTTAATCCAACTACTATACCTTCTTTTTGTAATAAGTATGGTAATTTATAAGGTAAATCAACATCTTCGTGGTTTCTAGAAGGAACTCTATGTAAATTATTAAGTAGAACAGGAAGATTATTTTCTTTTATAAAATCAATAGCATAAAGAGCATCATTTGCACCAACTAATACTAAATCTTTTATCCCATGCTTTTTAAACAATTGGACAGATTCAATTATTTGTTCCCTTGAACCTACATGAAGATATATTTTCTTTTTACCATTAAAAACATCTATCATAGCCTCCATCTTAAGATTAACTTCTTTATTTTCATCACCATTTAAATTAAAATATGATCTGGAATCAATTAGAAATTTATTTATCATATCCACAGAAGATTTGTAGTTGGGATTTTCTCTAAAGTTAGTTTGACCTGACCATCTACTTGGCGGATATGTTTTTCGAGGCCATTTAACATGCATGCCATCATCAATTTTATATGCTGCATCTTCCCAATTCCACCCTTCCATCATCATAATCGAAGAATTACCAGTAACAAAGCTTCCATCTGGAACTACCTGAGATAAAAGAATACCATTATATCTAAATGTTGATATTATTTCAGAGTCAGTATTAAAAGCAATTAATGATCTAATATTTGAGTTAAGCTCACCTACTTCAGTATGATCAACAGTTGCTCTTACTGCAGAAATATCTTCCAAACCAATTTTAGAATTCGGTAAAATAAGACCAGGATAAAGATGACTTCCATTTGCATTTATCTTAAGATAATTTTGGTAGGTATCACTTTTAAGATCTAAATCCTCTGAACTAACATCTTTTATCTTACCATTATCAAAAGAAACAAATCCTTTTTCTATAATATTCCCGTCACCAATATGTATAAAGGCATTATAAATCAATACAGATTTAGTTTGATCATTTACAGGCTCAGGAACTTGAGCAAATAATTTAGCATTTAATAAAACAAGAAATAAGATTATAAACTTTTTCATATCATTAATTTAGTATGTCACTAAGAAACTCATAATCAAAAACATCGTCACAATGTAATTCTACATCAACTCTTCTCATGGGAAACCTTCTATTAGATCCTGGATTATCAGATCCTTTCATTTTAGAAATTATCCTTGCTCTCTCCTCCTTAATAGATTCTCTTAATTTAATATCCTGATCTATATCAAAATATACTTTTCCATCTACAATAGTTTTTGAAGGTTTAGAATATATAGAAAGAGGATGATCAGTCCATAAAACTAAGTCTGCGTCTTTACCTACTTTTATACTTCCAATTCTTTCGTCCAGATGAAGTAATTTTGCAGGGTTAAGAGTGACTAATTTTAAAGCTTCAATTTCATCCATTCCACCATATTTGACCGATTTACCAGCTTCTTGATTCAATCTTCGTGCCATCTCTCTACTATCAGAGTTTATTGCAGTAACTACTCCAGCCATACTCATCAAAGCGGCATTATATGGAATAGCCTCTTTAACTTCATTCTTATATGCCCACCAGTCAGAAAATGTGGAAGCACCTACTCCATGATCTCTCATCTTGTCCGCTACTTTATAACCTTCTAATATATGAGTGAAAGTAGCTACATTAAAATTAAATTGTTCTGCTACCTTCATTAACATATTGATCTCTGATTGTACATATGAATGACATGTAATAAACATTTCTCCATTTAAAATTTCTAGAAGTGCGTCTAATTCTAAATCTCTTCTAGGTATAATTGAATTAATTTTTTCTTTTTTTGATAAACTATTATAATTAGACCAATTATCAGAGTAAATTTTTGCTCGGTTGAAAGCATCAACAAAAACTTGCTCAACTCCCATTCTAGAATCAGGAAATCTAGTACTAGAAGGAGCTCTTGACCTTTTAACATTTTCACCTAGAGCAAATTTTATGTATTCGTCAGCACCCTTAACAAGCATTTCCTCAGGTATTGATCCCCATCTTAATTTAATGATAGCAGATTGACCTCCAATTGGATTTGCTGAACCATGAAGCAACTGTGCAGTAGTAACTCCTCCAGCTAATTGTCTATATATATTTACATCCTCAGAGTTCACAACATCTTTCATCCTTACTTCAGATGTTACACTCTGAGATCCCTCATTTACTCCAGTCAAGGCAATATGTGAATGCTCATCAACAATTCCAGGTGTTAGGTGCATTCCATCTCCATTTATAATTCTATAGTTATTTTCATCCATATTAAGATTTTGTCCAACAGCTATTATTTTACCATCTTCAATAACTACATCACAATTTTCAATATTTCCGTTAGACTCCATAGTCCATACAGTAGCATTTCTTATTACTATATTTTCTTTAATTATTTTTAATTTTGAACCATATTCTACAAAAGGAAAAATTATATCTCCTGTTACCTCTTTATTATTTTTAGATAGCTTTTTTCTGGAATTTTTATCTTTATTTGAACTAACTAGACTTGCATTCCACTCTATCCAATCTAAATTATTACTAGTTCCTTTTCCCATAAACCTACCTTCAGACCAATATCCTGATAATTTATATTCACCAGAAAACTCATTTTTTTTTGGTACAGTAAATGACAAATTAATATTTAAACCATCAATATTTAATTTTGATTTAATTTTAGTAGAATCCTTATCCTCTAGAATAATTAAAGCTTTATGATCATTATTATCACCTGTAATTTCAAGAGAAAAATTAAATTTATCATCTAAATTAAGTTCATAGATTCCGGAATAGTTTTTGTTATTATAAGTAGTAACTCTATTCCAACTTCCTTTTACCCAATTACTTAATATTTTTGATTCTTCATCAAAAAAATCTCTATCAGTAATAAAAAAATTTGCATAGAATGACTTTTTGATAGATCCTATCTTATCATGAACATTTAAAAATTCAGAAGGATTATAAGTTAAACTTTTCAGTAATGCCTCCTTACTTACCCCACGATTTAATGATTTTAAGAGATTTTTTCTAAAATCTCTTAAATTACTCAGTCCATTTGTAGTGATAGAAAAGTCAATACCCTGACTCTCTAAAAAGAAAAAATTTGATGGAGCTATCTCCCAATGCTTTAGCTGAGAAAGACTAAGATTATTATTTTTAAAAGGATCATCAACATTATAAGCTTTCGGAAAATTAATTGGAACAATAAGTTTTGATTTATTCTTTTTTATTTCATTAATCCTCTGATACTCATCACCCGTTCCCTTAATTATAAAATCATGATTCATTTCTCTACCAACTTTTTGAGCTAAAAGAACTCTTATTTTATCTCTAACCTCAATAATTTTAGGAAGTGATTTGTTATTATTAATAGCTTCCAAGGAAAGATTAACTTCATTTATTTTCCCTTTATTTTGAAAATACCAATCAGCATCTAAGAAAGATTGCTTGAGTAAAGCTACTGCTCCCATCAAAGAGTTAGGATAATTTTGTTGTGTTGAACCCTTTGAGAATGAGTAGTGAGTTGAAGCTTTGTCTTTAATTACAATATTTTGTTCTGCATCAGAATTTAAAGAAATAATAGCTCCTGTCCCTCTCATTATACCATCCATATTATGCGATAGAACAGCTCCAAAACCAATATTTCTTAATTCTTTTGATCTTTTTTCATCAAACTTTATATTTTCTACACTATTAACTTCTGGCTTTATTGATTCATTCCATGAAAAAGGACCATTTTTATTAGATAATATCTGAGGATTAGTATAGCTTGACATCCAGTTAGAGGAAGATCTTCTTTTTTCACTTTTTACAATAGCGTAATCAGAATATAAATCAATAAATGATGGATATATATGCTTGCCATCTAAATCAAAAACTCTAACCCCATTAGGTATATCAATGTTAGTTCCAACATCTTCTACTAATCCATTCTTAATAATTAAAGTTCCATTATCAATTGAGGTTTTATAATCTAAATGAATTTTTGCATTTATAAATGCATAATGATTATCTCTAATATCTTCAACTCCATTTATGGGAAATCCTTCCTGAGAATATGAATAAAATGAGCATAGAAGTGTTAATAATAAAAGGAAAATTCTCATATTGGTTAATATTTATTTAATCAGAAGATAAAAAAACTAATTGAAAAGTAAAATTAACGGCTTACTTTTCCTTTTATAAAGATAACTGACCTTTTGTTATCAGATGTTACTACTGACAATGATTTTCTAAAGACACCTGGCCTTCCTTTGGGATTATATTCTGCGACAATAAATCCTTCTTTTCCAGGTTTAACCTCTTTTTTAGACCAATCGGGTGTAGTACATCCACATGAAGGTTTTACAGTTAGAATTTGAATTGACTTTTTAGAATTATTAGTGAAAAGAAACTTGTGAGAAACTTTTCCGTCCATCTCCTTGATTTCACCAAAATCAAATTCTCTCTCATTAAATTTAAGATCTTGTGAATTTGCTAAAAATATGAAACCAGTAAAAATTATGGTTAAGAAACTAATTTTCTTCATAATTCAAAAATATATAATTAATTATATGCAATCAATTAAACAATTGAATTAATTTTGAAACATGACAAGAATATTAACAGGCATACAAAGTTCAGGAAAGCCTCATCTGGGAAATATTCTTGGTGCTATTAAACCATCGATCGAATTATCAAAAAATTCTAAGAATGATTCATTATTCTTTATAGCTGATCTTCACTCTTTAATTAATATTAAAGACTCTAAAGTAAGAAATGATAATACATTAGCTATTGCTGCTTCATGGATAGCAATGGGTTTCGATTATGAAAAAAATTATTTTTATAGACAATCTAAAATAACACAAGTATGTGAGTTAGCATGGTATTTAAATTGCTTTACACCCTACCCAATGTTATCAAACTCTCATTCCTTTAAAGATAAATCAGATAATTTATCAGATATTAATTCAGGATTATTCACATATCCGGTATTGATGGCTGCAGATATATTATTATATGACTCTGAAATTGTACCAGTTGGAAAAGACCAGAAACAGCATCTTGAAATCACAAGAGATATTGCTAAATCTTTTAATCATAATTATGGTGATACATTTATAATTCCTGAAAGTAAAATTGATAAAAATGTACAGACCATACCTGGTATAGATGGAAGAAAAATGAGTAAAACATATGAAAATACAATTGATATTTTTGCTGATGAGAAATCTTTAAAAAAACAAATTATGTCAATTGTGACTGATAGTAAAGGTATTGAAGATAAAAAGAATCCAGAATCATGTAATATATTCAATATTTTTAAATTAATAGCTCGTGGGGATGAAGTCAAGAAAATGGAAAAAAACTATTTTGAAGGTGGATATGGATATGGTCATGCTAAAACCCATTTATTAAACCTAATATTAGATTTATATAGAGAAGAAAGAAAATTATATTCAGAATTAATTAAAAATCCAGATCATCTATATGATATATTAGTGAAAGGAGAAAAAAAAGCTAGGACTATTGCTGAAAAAGTTCTAAGCAGAGTGAGAAGTAAACTTGGATATTAATTGAAATATGCAATCAAGAGTAAATGAACTAATAAAGATATCAAGGATTGAGACTAAAAAATGGCTTAGCTATGGACTCAAGAAAAATGAAGAAGAAGAGGTTAACAATTTACTTTTAGAAGGAAATGAAAATAATCTAATAGAGAGCTTCCACAAAAAGCTTGAATTCGGTACAGGAGGTATGAGAGGGCTGATAGGTATAGGGAGTAACAGAATAAATTCTTACACAATATCTTTAGCTACTCAAGGATTATGTAATTACTTAAATAA
The DNA here is from genome assembly GCA_964527965.1 of uncultured Marinoscillum sp. GTDB lineage: Bacteria > Bacteroidota > Bacteroidia > Cytophagales > MED-G16 > MED-G16. The sequence continues at coordinate 22,580 of CAZGPH010000017.1, read as the reverse complement.
AGTTATTGATGGAAATAAATCTGCAGTGATAGCATATGATAGCAGAAGATTTAGTAAAGAATTTGGCGATCAAACTGCAAAAATATTTTCAGCAAACAATATTAAATCTTATATTTTTTCAGATTTAAGACCAACTCCAGAGTTATCATTTGCTGTTAGAGAGTTAAACTGTTCTTGTGGAATAGTAATCACAGCTTCGCATAATCCTAAAGAGTATAATGGTTATAAAGTTTATTGGAATGATGGAGGTCAAATTACTGCTCCTCATGATAAGAATATTATCTCGGAAGTTGAAAAAATAACTGATTTTAATCAAATAAATTTTAATTTCAATAGTGAACTTATTGAAGAAATTGATACTAAAATTGACAAAAAATATATAGATAAAATTCAAAGTTTATCAGTTTATGATAATTCAAGATCGAAATTAAAAATTATTTTTTCTTCTCTTCATGGTACAGGAATTACTCAGATTCCTAATGCATTAAAAGCTTTTGGTTTCAAAAATATCAGAAGTGTAAAAAGTCAAGAATCACCTGATCCTGAATTTTCAACAGTTAACTCTCCCAATCCTGAGGATTTAGATGCTCTATATTTGGGAATAAAAAAATTAAAAAAAGAAAAAGCAGACATACTTCTTGCTACAGATCCAGATTCAGATAGAGTTGGAGTAGCATTATACGACAATGAAAAAATTAAAATATTAAATGGTAATCAACTTGCCTCATTAATTGTATATTATTCTTTAATAAATCTAGAACTAAATAAATTAAGTAAACCTCCTTATGTTGCTAAAACAATTGTTACAACTAGATTAATTGATGAGATAGCAAATGATTTTGGAGTTAAATCTTATTCTACACTTACAGGTTTTAAGTATATAGCTGAGTTAATCAAAAATAAAAAAAGTGAAAAGTTTATAGCAGGAGGAGAGGAAAGTTATGGTTATCTAGTCGATGACTTTGTTAGAGACAAAGATGCAATTATTTCATGTGCTTATATATGTGAGATTGCTAGCTGGGCTAAAGACAATGGTAAATCCTTAGATATCATTCTTGAAGAAATTTATGATACTTATGGACTATTTATTGAGAAGCTATATACTATCAAAATGGAGGGAATTAAAGGTAGTAATAAAATAAATGATATTATGGAAAAATATAGAAGTGCTCCACCTCTAACAATATTTGGTGACAAGGTTAAAGAAGTAATTGACTATAATAAGAAAGTAAAAAATCCAATAATTAATGTTAAATCAAATGTTATTCAATTAATTTCAGAAAAAAATTATTCTATAACTTTGAGACCATCTGGAACTGAACCAAAAATTAAGTTTTATTTTAGTTTATCTGATGATAATAGTGAAGAAAATAAAAACAAATTATCTAATCTTATTAATGAAGAGATTTTAAATATTAAAAATAACTATGAGTAGTTTAAATAATTTATCTTCTTGGAAAGAAATAGGTAATCATTCTAATAAGATTTCAGAAAAATCCTTAAATGAGATCTTCAGGGAAGATAAGGATAGGTTCAATAAATTTTCTATTCAAGAAAAAGATCTACTTCTAGACTTTTCAAAAAATCATATAGATAACAAAATGATGAAATTATTTTCTCAGCTATTAGTCGACATTGATCTCAAAGGCAAAATACATGATTTATTTAATGGTGAAAAAATTAACACCTCAGAAAATAGATCTGTATTACACTTTCTCTTAAGAGGCAGTTATACTTCAAAAACTAAAGAATTATATGAAAATGATGTAAAAAAAGGTCTTGATAAGTTAAAATCATTTTCAAAAAAATTCCAAAATGGGGAATTAAAAGGTTATTCAGGAAAAATAATTAAAAATGTTATTAACATAGGTATTGGGGGATCTGATTTAGGACCAAAAATGATATGCGAAGCATTAAAATATTACTCTAATAGAAGTGTAAATAATTATTTTATATCTAATGTCGACCCCAGCAATCTTTCTGAAGTATTACTTGATATCGATCCCGAAGAATCAATTTTTATTATTTCATCAAAATCTTTTGGTACAATTGAGACACTAAAGAATGCGAATGTATGCAAAAATTGGTTTTATAATCAATCGAAAAGTAGTGAAAGTCTCAAAAAGCATTTTTTTGGAGTGACTGCTAACACAAAAAGAGCAAAAGAATTTGGCATAGAAGAAAATAATATTTTTCCAATCTGGGACTGGGTTGGTGGAAGGTACTCTTTATGGTCATCAGTAGGTTTACCAATTATATTAAAAATTGGATTTGAAAATTTCGAGATGTTATTAAATGGAGCAAATGAAATTGACAATCATTTCAAAGAGCAGCCTTTCAATAAAAATATTCCTGTTGTACTAGCATGTTTAGGTATATTATATAATAATTTTCATAATTGTGAAACACATGCCATTTTCCCTTATGACGATTACCTAAAATATTTACCTATGTACTTACAGCAAGCAGATATGGAAAGTAATGGTAAAAATATATCAAAAGATTCATCAGAAGTAAATTATAATACTGGGCCTATATTATGGGGTGATGTAGGAACAAATGGGCAGCATTCTTTTTTTCAACTTATTCATCAAGGAACAAAAAAAATTCCTTGTGATTTTATTGGCTTTATAAACTCTAATAATGATAAAGGAGAATTACATGAAATATTACTATCTAATATGGTTGGTCAGACTATGGCATTAATGAAAGGAAAAAATATCCTGGAGGTAAAAGAAGAACTTGGAGATGAGAGTAAGTACACTAATTATGAAATTCTTAAAAATTCTAAAGTGTTTAAAGGAAATAAACCATCTAATACATTGCTATTTGATAAACTTACTCCTTATAATCTAGGTAGATTGATTGCTATATATGAACATAAAATTTTTGTCCAAGGTTGTATATGGAATATAAATAGCTTTGATCAGTGGGGAGTAGAATTAGGCAAGGTGTTATCTGATGAAGTTTATGAAAAAATTAAAAATAAAGATAGGTCTGACATTGATAATTCTACAAGAGGTCAATTAGACTTTATAGAAAAATTTAGGCAATAATATATCCTGCAATATTTCCAGTTAAAAGAGTAGCTAGTGTCGCTGCTAATAATGCTCTTAAACCTAATTTTGATATATCTTCCTGTCTTGAAGGAGCCATGGAACCAATACCTCCTATCTGAATAGCTATAGAACTAAAGTTAGCAAATCCACATAGAGCATAAGTTGAAATCAATATTGATTTTTCAGATAAAAGACCTGCTGATTTCATCTCTGCTAAATTAACATATGCTATAAATTCATTGAGAACAAATTTTTGACCCAAGAGACTACCTACTAAAACAGTTTCATCCCAATTAATACCTATCATGAAAGCAAATAATCTAAATACTTGGCCTAAAAGAAATTCCATGGATAATTTATTAAACTGCCCATTAGAAGATGCTTTAATCCAATCATTAATTGATGTTATATCTCCAAAAAATTCCAAAAAATAATTAAGCATATAAACTACAGCAAGAAAAGCTAGTAACATAGCTGCAATATTTAAAGCTAATTTTAACCCATCTGAAGCACCTTTTGCCAGGGCATGTATCGCATTTGACCCTAAATCTTCATTTGATAAATCTAAATTATTATTGATACTATTATTCTTATTTTCAGGTTGAAATATCTTAGAAATCACAATTCCAGCTGGTGCATTCATTATTGATGCAGTTAATAAAATTGTAGCAAATTTTAAAGATTCATCAGAATCTGATCCACCTAATAAAGCAACATATGCGGCAAAAACACCACCAGCTATAGTTGCCATCCCACCAGTCATCAAACACATTAATTCTGATTTTGTCATATTTTTAATGTATGGTTTAACTAATAAAGGAGCCTCAGTCTGACCTAAAAAAATATTTCCAGCAGCAGATAATGATTCAGCTCCTGAGAGTTTCATTGTCTTAGACATTATCCATGCAATAGATTTGACAATAATTTGGAGAAATCCCATATAATATAAAAATGCACTTATTGCTGAAAACAATATCACAACAGGTAATGCTGAAAAAGCAAATCCATTAAAAGATGCGTCTGGAAATAGAAATAGAGTACCCTCTTTAGAAAAACCAATTAATAAAACAAAAAACTTACTAATACCACTAAATATAGATTCGACAAAAGGTACATTAGTAATTAAAATTGCAAAAATTAACTGCAAAACAATTCCTGAAAGAACTAGTCTCCAATTAATACTTTTTTTATCAGATGATAATAGGTAGGCAATAGAAATAATAAAAATAAAGCCAATTACAAACCTAATTAAATCCATTAGTTTCTTCTTTTAATTTCATCCCTAACTCTTGCTGCAAATTCATAGTTCTCTTCAGCAATTGAATTAGTTAATTTTTTATTAAGTTCTTTAATAGAAAAATCTTTAAGGGTTTTTACTTTTCCTTCATCATTAACTTTTTTATCTACCTCAGCCTCATCAAAAATTATTCCAGCCTCATCTAATACCCTTTCATCAACGTATATATTTGCTTTATATCTTATAGCAATTGCAATAGCATCAGAAGGTCTTGCATCGATACTGTGTTTTTTAGTAGAATCTGATATAATTATTTTAGAGAAAAATACTCCGTCTTTAATATCAGTGATAAGAACTTCATTAACCACAAAGTTTATTTTTTTCAGAAAAGATTTAAAAAGATCATGAGTCATTGGTCTATTTGGAACTATTTTTTCTATTTCCATTGCAATTGACTGAGCTTCAAACATTCCAATTATTATAGGTAATCTTCTATCGCCTTTATTTTCTTTTAATACTAAAGCAAAAGATCCAGTTTGTGAATCGACACTAGATGATAAACCCAAAATATCTAACTTAACTTTTTTCATTCTAACCTAGAGAATTTAAGATTTTAGGTACTACATCAAAAGCATCACCAACTATACCATAATCAGCGGCTTTAAAAAAAGGTGCTTCAGGATCATTATTTATTACTATAATGGTTTTTGATGAATTAACACCTGCTAAATGTTGAATAGCCCCTGAAATTCCAATTGCAAAATAAATTTTAGGGGATATTTTTAAACCAGTTTGTCCCACGTGCTCATGATGAGGTCTCCAGCCAGCATCAGAAACTGGTTTACTACATGCAGTGGCCGCATTTAATTTTTTTGCGAGATCTTCTATCATTTGCCAATTTTCTGGACCTTTTAGTCCCCTACCAGCAGAGATAACTACATCAGCATCATTTAGAGAGATATCTTCCTCAATAAATTTTTGTTCTAATATCTCAAAACTTTTATTTTCAGTAGTCTTAAAATCAACTTTTATTATATCAACTTTTTTATCAAAATCTTGTGACTCAACAATATTTTTATTCAACAAGTAAATACATGAATCATTATCATTAACCATGTGAGACTCTGCTTTTCCAGTAAAAATAGAAGATGAAATTTTACCATTCTTCTCTATTCTTAATACATTAGAAGCAATAGGAAAATTTAACTTAGTTGAAATTTTTGAAGATAATTCTTTAAAAGTATTTGAACTTGGAGAGAAAATAGTTTTAATACCATTATTATTAATTACTTCTTCAATAGCAGAATAGTTATTGAAATCATCTATCACAAATATTTTATCAAAACCTTTACTGCCTAATGATGAAATATAAGTTTCATCATCATTTGAAGTAATTCCATAAACCTCATTTTTCAATTCATTTGCTATAGTTGCAGCTTGAGAAGATGACTCACTTATTAAATTCTTATTAAATTCTATAAAAACTAAAGCTGACATTATAAATTTTTAAGTTTTAATTCATCAATCAGTAACTCTAAATTATCCTTATCAATATATTTTATCTCCTCTTTTTCTGGAGGAAGTGTAAACTTATCTAGCTTTAAAGATGCTTTAACTTCAATAGGTTCAATAATAGATAACTCCTTTGATCTAGCATTCATTATACCCCTCATATTTGGAATTTTCCATTCTGCAATAGGTTCCTGGCAACCTAATATTAAAGGAAGATTTGCTTTTATTTTCTCAATACCTGATTCAGTCTCTCTCTTAATTATCACACTTTTATCATTCTCAATATCTAAATATGTAACAGGGTTAAAAGTCTGAATATTAAGTATAGAACCAGATAAATAATGAACTAATCCTGAATTGTAGTCAATTGATTCTTTACCCATTAAAATCAAATCAAAATTATTTTTTTTGATGAAGCTAGCAATATTATTTGCTACAAAATTTGAGTCAATAGGTTCTGAATTTATTCTATATGCCCTATCAGCACCAATAGCTAACCCTTTCCTTAACAATGGATCATTTTCTGAAAGACCAACATTAAGTAGGCTTATATCAATTTCAGAGTTTTTTTCTTTCAACTCAACAGCCCTAGCTAGTGCATAATCTTCATATGGGCCAATAATAAACTGAACATTTTCAGAATTAAATTTATTTTTATCAGTAAAAGAAATTTTTGATGTAGTATCTGGAACACAAGAAATACAAACTAAAATTTTCATATATCAGAATGGGTCACTTTTATTTTGATCAAAACCACTATTAGCTTTGCTTTGAAATTTATTAGTTTCATTACCATCTAATGAGGACATATCAGCAAACTTCGCAAATCTTTCAATGAATTTAAGTTTTACTTTTCCGGTTGGTCCATTCCTGTTTTTTCTTAATAATATTTCCGCAACTCCTGCAGTTAAATTACCATCTTCATCTTCAGTTATATCATATCTATCTGCTCTATATATAAATAACACCATATCTGCATCTTGCTCTATTGAACCAGACTCACGAAGATCTGATAATACGGGCCTCTTATCTCCTCCCCTAGTCTCTACAGCTCTACTTAATTGAGATAATGCCAAAACTGGAACATTAAGTTCTTTAGCAATTGCTTTTAAAGACCTAGAAATTGATGCAATCTCTTGCTCTCTATTTCCTGATGACTTCCCATATTCACCAGTCATTAGCTGAAGATAATCAACAATTATACACTGAATATCATGCTGAGACTTTAATCTCCTTGATTTCGCCCTTAATTCCAAAATACTAAGAGCTGGGGTGTCATCAATAAATATTTTAGCATTATTTAGTTGATCAGTCTTATGTAATAGCTGCTGCCACTCATAATCTTTTAAGTTACCTTTCCTTATTTTGTCACTGTCTAACTCTGCTTCTGATGAAATTAATCTATTAACTATCTGAAGTGAAGACATTTCTAAAGAAAAAATAGCTATCGGTTTTTCATGATCAATTGATGCATTTCTCATCATTGAAAGAACAAAAGCTGTCTTACCCATGGAAGGCCTCCCAGCAATTATCACTAAGTCCGATGGTTGCCAACCAGATGTAATATTATCTAAATCAATAAAACCAGATGGAACACCAGTAATACCATCTTTTCTGGATTTTTTAGATTCTAATTCATCTATAGCTTCTTTCATTATTCCTTTAACTTGTGAATAATTTTTCTTAATATGAGACTCTGAAATATCAAAAAGTGATTGTTCAGTATGATCTAGAAGGTCAAATACATCAGTTGTATCCTCATATGCTTCTTTTTGAATTTCTCCAGAAACTTCAATTAATTGTCTTTTAATAGATTGTTCTAATATAATCCTTGCATGGTATTCTATATTAGATGCAGAATTAACTCTGGTAGTTAGTTGAGTAACATAATATGCACCACCAACAAAATCTAACTTTCCATTTTTCTTTAATTGTGTAGTTACCGTTAGGAGATCAATAGGCTCAGAATTATTAAATAAATCAATTATTGACTGATATATTTCTTTGTTAGCATCTTTATAAAAATTATCAGGTTTTAAAATATCTATAACATCAGTCAGAGCATTTTTTTCTAACATTAAAGCACCTAGTACAGATTCTTCAAGATCTAGAGCTTGAGGTGGTAATTTTCCAAGATCAAAATCCTTTCCAAGAGAGACGCTTCCTCTTGTACTTCTAGATATAAAACTTTTATTTTCTTTCACTAAAAAATATTTGGACAAACCTATAAAAAAATTAAATGTTCAACGGACAAATAACTCTTTACTTTTCCATATGTTATCAACAAAATAAAGTTATTGAAATTAAATTGTTCTGAGTTTTAAATATTCATATTTTTGACAATTATGCAAGGACTAGAAAAAAAAAATATTCATATTATTTCTATAGGTGGTAGTATAATGCATGATCTAGCAATTAATTTAAAAAAAAGTGGAAATAATATTTCAGGAAGTGATGATATAATATATAACCCTTCTAAATCTAGACTTAAAAAAAATGGGATTCTACCAAAAAAAATAGGTTACTTCAAGAATAATATAAATAATAAAATAGATTTAGTTATAACAGGAATGCATACAAAAAAAAATAATATAGAATTAATTGAAGCTCAAAAAAAAGGAATTCCTATAAACTCTTATCCTGAATATATTAGAAAATTAGCTGAAAACAAACATAGAGTCGTGATAGCAGGGAGTCATGGGAAAACAACAGTTACATCAATAGTAATGCATGTACTTAAATGTAATAAAGTTGAATTCGATTATCTAATAGGTGCAAAAGTTAAAGGATTTGAAAGTAATATTAAAATATCAGATTCTCCAATAATTGTAATTGAGGGAGACGAATATTTAACTAGTCCAATCGATAAAGTACCAAAATTTTTAAAATATAATCATCATCTTTTACTTTTAAATGGAATTGAATGGGATCATTATAATGTTTATAAAAGTTATAAAAAATATGTAAAAGAGTTTAAAAAACTAGTAAATATGACTCCAAAAGGTGGTGAAATTATTTATTTTGATGGTGATAAAGAAATAAGCAAAATTATTGAAGGATATAAAGATGAAAATACAACTCTTATATCATTTACTCATGAAAATTTTAAAGTAAATAAAAATGAAACAGTAATTATTGACGACAATAATAAACTAATTAAGCTAAAAATTTTTGGTAAACATAATATGCAAAATTTGGCTGGGGCAAAAATTGTTTGTGAGAAATTAGGAATAAAAAACAAACACTTCTACAAGTCTATTCAGACATATGAGTTGCCTGATAGAAGACTAGAAAAAATACATGATGGAAAAATTAAAATTTTTAAAGATTTTGCTCACTCTCCATCAAAATTAAAAGCAACTATAAGCGCGGTTAAAAGTCAGCATCCTAATAAACTTTTAGTGATATATGAATTACATAGCTCAAGTAGTTTAGATATTAATTTTTTAAAAAATTACAAGGATTGTTTATTAGAATCAAGTTTTTCTATCATCTATATATCTGAAGATAAAAAAGATGTTAATTTAAAAGAGAAGTTTTTAAAAGAATGTTTTAATGAAAAAAAAATACTCTTAGTAAAAAATAAAATTGATCTCATAAATACAATCAAAAAAACAAAATTTAAAAACCTAAATAAGTTAATAATGTCATCAGGTAATTTTGATAATGTTGATTTTAATGAATTAATAAAATGATAGTAAATAAGCCATTAGTAGTTTTTGATATTGAGACAACTGGTTTAGATATTATTCAAGATAGAATTATTGATATAACACTAATAAAAATAAATACTGATAATTCTCAAATTGATAAAAATTATAGAGTTAATCCAACAGTTAAAATTTCTAACGAAAGTAGCAAAATTCATGGTATTTATGAGGAAGATATTTTAAAATGTAAAACATTCAAAAACTATGCTAAAGAAATTTTTCATTTCATTAAAGGGTGTGACTTGGGTGGTTTTAATATTTTAAAATTTGATTTGCCAATCTTAATTGAAGAACTTTTAAGATGTGATATTGAGCTACCTCTTAAAAATGTTAAAATAGTTGATGCATTAAGAATTTATCACCTTATGGAGAAAAGAAACTTAACTGCTGCATATAAATATTATTGTAATAAAAATTTAGAAAACGCTCATGATTCACATGCAGATACAATTGCCACATTAGAAATAATAAAAAAACAAGTTGAACTATATGAAAATATGGATGTGATTGACAATAAAGGAAATACTTTAGGAAAAATTTCAAAAAATGTGGACTCAATAGGTTCAATTATTAGTAATAATATAGTAGATCTTTCTGGAAGAATTATTAAAAATTCAGATAGTATTAAAGTATTTAATTTTGGTAAATATAAAAATCAATCTGTATCTAAGGTATTTAAAACTAATCCAGAATATTACCATTGGATAATGAAAAGTAATTTTCCTATTGATTCCAAAAATAAATTTACAGAGATTAAATTAAGAGATATTAATAAATAATTACATCTCTATTTAAATTATCAAAAGTTTTCATTTTAAGATTTAAAACATCAGCCTTAATTATATCTTTACATATCAGAGGCCATTCTATTAAACAATAATTATCTGAATCAATATAATCTAAAAAATCTATTTCAATCAACTCTTCTTTTGACTTTAGCCTATATAAATCAAAATGATAAATTTTATTGTTTCCATCAATATCATATTCATTAATAATATTAAATGTGGGACTTAATACTTTGTCCTTAACATGTAAATAATTACAGAAAGATTTTACAAATGTAGTTTTACCTGATCCCAAATTTCCTTCTAATAAGATAATCTTAATATTTTTTGAAATTATATATTCAATAATCTCTCTATAATCTGATATCAATTTTTTTTTAAAAATTTTCATTGTGGGTTTTTAGGTGATAATTCAATAAAAGGAATAATCATCTCCTCCATAGAAATTCCACCATGTTGGAAAGTATCTTTAAAATTTTTAGAATGAAAATTGTAGTTTTTAGAGTATAACAAATAATTATTATCAGTAGCAAATAAATATTTAGTAAAAATATTATGCCTTGGAAGGTTAATTTTTTCACCATTCTCACAATAATAAATTTTATCATTATCTGAATTAATATTTTTTCCTACCTTAAATCTTATATTATTATTTGTTTCTTTATTTGCCTTTACAAGTACAGGTTTATTGACCTTAATAGTGCCATGATCTGTAGTTAAAAAAACTTTAACCTTTTTAATTGATAAATATTTTAATAACTCATTTAGAGAAGAATTCTTAAACCAAGAAAGTGTAAAAGATCTAAATGATTTTTCATCATATGCAAGGTTTTTAAATAGCTTATTTTCTGTTTTTGAGTGAGATAACATATCAACGAAATTGAAAACAACAGAATTAAATTCATAATTATCTAAATCAGATATATTTTTTATAAACTTTACTCCATCATCATAAGAAACTATTTTATTATAAGAATGTCTAATATTAATATTGTTTCTTTTTAAATTTCTTTCAAGAAATGTATATTCATTTCTATTAAACCCTTCTGATTTATCAGACCACAAATCGTTATCTTTTATAGACATTTGAAGTGGTGTTAAACCTGAAAAGATAGAATTTCTTGAATATTCAGTAGTAGTAGGTAGGATAGAAAAATAAGGATCATCCTCTTCAATAAAAAAATATTTAGAAACATAATCCTCAAGAATTTTCCATTGGTCATATCTAAAGTTATCGATTACAATTAAACATATCTTATTACTTGAAATTTTTGGAAATATTTTTTTTTTCAAAATATTATTTGTCATCAATACATTCTTAAAATTATTTTCAGACCATTTTGAATAATTTTTAATTATAAATCTTGAGAATTCTATATTTGCTTCTTTTTTTTGTGTAATTAACATTTCATTATACTGATCCTCAGAGTTTCTATCAAAACTTATTTCCCAATCGATAATATTTTTATAAGTATCTATCCAATCTTTATAAGACTTGTTAGAATTTATTCTTTCAGAAATTTCATTAAAAAAAGAAATATAATCTGACTTTAATTTATTTTTTATAATTGAAGAGTTCTCTAAAACTTTTTTTACAGATATTAATAATTGATTTGGGTTTAATGGCTTAATTAAATAGTCATTTATTTCAGAGCCTATAGCTTCATTCATAATATCTTCTTCCTCATTTTTTGTTATCATTATAATTGGAACAGTATTTGATATTTTTTTTATATCAGAAATCAGATTTAATCCTGTTTTTCCAGGCATATTTTCATCAATAAGAATTAAGCTAAAACTATTATCTTCAGTCATATAGTCTAATAAAGAAAAGGGATTATTAAATGTTTTAACCTGATATTTTTTTTCTTCTAAATAGAGAACATATGGCTTTAATAAGTCAATTTCATCATCAACCCATAAAATCTTATATCTTTGCATGTCAATATATTTAAATCAAATATAAATTAGTTTACAGTGAATAATATTCATTTTAAAATCAAAAATTTAGCAAAAATTATTGATGCAAAAATTATTGGAGATAAAAATATCGTAATAAAAGGCATAAGTGATATTGAGAGTGCTAAAAAAGGTGATATAACGTTTTTAAGTAACATTAAATATTTAAAATTTATTAATAAAACCAATGCTTCTGCAATAATTGTTGATAATCAAATCGAATTACCATCTGACTCAAATCTAACCTTTCTTAAAGTAAAAGATTCATATTCAACATTTGGTCTACTTTTATCTGAAATTGAAAAATTAAATATCTCTAAAAAAGAAGGTGTTGAAATACCATCCTTTATAGATTCTACTTCTAATATCAAAAAAGATGTATACATTGGAGCATTTTCTTATATTGCTAAAAATGTAAAAATTGGAAGAGGCACTAAAATTTTCCCATATACTTATATTGGAGAAAATAGTGAAATAGGAGAAAACACAATAATCTACCCTGGTGTGAAAATTTATGATTCTACTAAAATTGGAAATAAGTGTATAATTCATGCTAATTCTGTTTTAGGTTCTGACGGGTTTGGATTTGCCCCAAATGAAAAAGGAGAATATTCAACTATTCCTCAAATTGGAAATGTTATAATAAAAGATAACGTAAGTATTGGTTCTAATACTGTAATTGATAGAGCTACATTAAAATCAACAATAATTGAGAAAGGAGTTAAAATGGATAATCTTATTCAAATAGCGCATAATGTTATTATTGGAGAAAATACTGTAATAGCAGCTCAATCAGGAGTAGCTGGATCAAGTACACTCGGAAAAAATAATATGCTAGGAGGTCAAGTAGGTATTGTTGGTCATTTAAAAATGGGTGATAATATTAAATATGCTGCTCAATCAGGAGTGACTAAAAATATGAAAAGCAATCAAACTTTAATTGGATATCCAGCAATGCCAAAAGAAAAATATGTTAAATCATATATAATATTTAAAAAATTACCTTCAATAGAGGAAAAAATTAAAAAATTAGAAGAAAAATTATATAATTTGCAATCGAAATGAGAAATTTTCAAAGAACTATAAATATTAGTGGAAAACTTTCAGGACTAGGGCTTCATACCGGTAAAAAAGCAACTTTAAAATTTATACCAGCTCTAATTAATCATGGGATAAAGTTTCAAAGAATAGATTTAGAAAATAAACCAATTATAAATGCAGACGTTGATAATGTAATTGCAGTTGAAAGAGGTACTACTTTATCTCAAAATAATGCAAAAATATCAACAGTTGAACATCTTTTGGCTGCAATTGTAGGTTTAGAGATTGATAACATTTTAATTCAAATCGATGGGGAGGAAATACCTATTCTTGATGGAAGTTCTAAAGAGTTTATAAAATGTTTAGAAAAATGTGAATTTAAAACTCAAGATGCTGCAAGAAAATATATAGAAATACCTGAAAAATTAACTTTCATTGATGAAAAAAATAATGTTGAAATATCAGCTTACCCTCATAATGATTACAGGGTTACATCAATGGTAGATTATAATAGTGAAGTTCTGGGTAGTCAACATTATACGCTTAACAGGATATCAAACTTTAAAAAGGAAATATCAAAAGCAAGAACATTTTGTTTTCTTCATGAAATTGAAGAATTATTTAAAAAAGACTTAATAAAAGGTGGTGACCTTAATAATGCAATTGTAATAGTTGATAAAGTCGTGGATAACAAAAAACTTGATGAAATTTCAACTTTGCTAGGAAAGAAAAAAGTTCGAGTTGATAAACAAGGAATTTTAAATAATGTCAATTTAAGATATAATAATGAACCTGCAAGACATAAACTTTTAGATATAATTGGAGATTTAGCATTAGTGGGTAGACCTATAAAAGGGCATATTATTGCTGCAAGACCAGGTCATAAATCTAATATTGAGTTTGCTAAAATGTTGAAAAAATTTATTAATAAAAAAAATATAAATGCTCCAAAATATGATCCTAAACAAGAACCAGTATATGATATAAATGAAGTAAAAAAAATATTAAAACATAGATACCCCTTCTTATTTGTAGATAAAATTACTTACTTGGATGAATCTGAAGTTATAGGAATTAAAAATGTAACTGTGAATGAACCTTTTTTTAATGGGCACTTTCCAAGTAACCCGATAATGCCAGGGGTTCTTCAGGTAGAAGCATTAGCTCAAGTAGGTGGGATTCTTGTTATGAATTCAATTGATGAACCTGATAAATATATTCCATATCTTGCTGGTATTGAAAATTTTAGATTCAGAAAAATGGTAAGACCAGGTGATACACTTGTAATGAGACTTAGGTTTGAATCTCCTATAAAAAGAGGTATAGCTAAAATGAAAGCAGAAGCTTTTGTAGGTAATAATATTGTAGGAGAAGGAAATATGACAGCAACTTTACAAAAATTGTATGATTAAAAATAATATATTTATTCATAAGGATTCCATTATTGGAAAAAATTGTAAAATAGATCCTTTCAGTTATATAGGTAGAGATGTTGAAATCGGTGATAATTGTTGGATAGGAAATAATGTAACCCTTTATCCAGGATCAAAATTAGGAAATAATGTAAAAGTTTATCCTGGAGCAGTAATTTGTTCAGAACCACAAGACCTAAAATTTGAGGGAGAAAAAACTACAGTTGAAATTGGTGACAATACTACGATTAGAGAGTTTGTAACAATTAGTAGAGGAACAAATGATAGATTAAAAACATCAATAGGCAAGAACTGTTTAATAATGGCATATTCTCATATTGCTCATGATTGTATAATTAATGATGATTGTGTTATTGTCAACAATGTTCAAATTGGTGGACATGTTAAAATTGATAATTTTGCTATTATTGGAGGAGGAACATTAATACATCAATTTTCAAATATTGGAGCTCATGCGATGGTCGCTGGTGGATCTTTAGTTAGAAAAGATATACCTCCATTTTGTAAAGCGGGGAAAGAGCCAATAAGCTTTAAAGGAGTAAATACAATAGGTCTTAAGAGAAGAAATTTCACTAGTGAAAGCATTAATCAAATTCAAAATATTTATAGAATAATATACTTAGAAGGAAGAAACACTTCTCAAGCTATTAATAAAATAGAAAATGACATAAAAGATTCAAATGAAAAAAAGATAGTATTAGACTTTATCAAAAATAGTGATAGAGGAATTATAAAAGGGTTATTTGACTAGTCTATTGATGGAAATAATTTTAAATAAAATATCAAAAAATTTTGGATCAAATAAAGTAATCGATGATTTTAGTTTCAAGTTCAAAAAAAAATCTTATGCAATTACTGGTAATAATGGAGCAGGTAAATCTACTTTATTAAAATTAATTGGAAATTTATTATCTCCAACATCAGGGTCAATAAATTATAATATTAAGAAAAATATTAACATACCTAAAAATTTATTTTTTGCTGCTCCATATCAGGAGTTAATTTCTGAGTTATCATTAAAGGAATTTCTAAAGTTTCATTCAAGATTTAGAAAGTTAAATTCAGATTATATTAAAATGTTAAATACTTATAACCTTATTGATTATAAAAACACCAAAATTGGAGATTTATCCTCAGGCTCTCTTCAAAAGCTCAAGCTTTTAATTGCTTTTGATTCTGATTCTAAATTTATATTACTTGATGAGCCTACTACAAATTTAGATGATGAGGGTAAAAAAATATACAAGAAGCTATTTAGAGAAAATAATAAAAAAAAAGGAATTATAATTGCTACAAATGATAGTGATGATATAATTAAAAAAGTAACTGAAATAATTAAAATATAGATAATTATTAAGTAGAAAGAGTCCAAAAATATTATTAAAAAACTTATAGAATTATAACTATTGCTTTATGAAATCAAATATCCAGTTACCTTCCTTTAGTCCACCTACAACTGTAAAGCTTGTTCGCAGAGTTGTCTGAGTTACAGAAATACTAATTACCACATTATCATTTCTTAACAATTTGCTCTTATCATTATTCTGAAATTGCCATGAACCAGAATTTGGCCATACTCCAGAATCAATTGAGTTTGTAGTTGCATAGTTACCGCCATTTTTGGTAGCACCAGATATTGTAAGAGTTAAGTCTTTAAATTCAGAAATAACATTATTATCCTTTACTGCAGAAGAAGCATCTTTTAAAACCCATGTACCATTCAATAAATTTGCTTGAATATCCAAAGGATCATCAGGCTCTGGAGTAGGATCTACACTATTACATGCAAATAAAATTGATAAAAAAAATGTGATATTTAATAATATATTTTTCATAACTCAAATGTAATTTATAAAAGTTAAAGAATATAATTTATAAAAAAAAGGTCATCAAAAAATGATGACCTTCTTTTTAAGTAAAATTAAGCTAGAAAGTTAACTTTAAAGAAAAATTTAAAGTTCTTCCATAACTTGGAAATCCTTCTTTTAAACTTGGAACAGCGCCAGTACTTTCAATTCCTCTAGCCCAATATATCTTATCTAATATATTGTAACCTTGTACTTGAGCATACGCACCAATATTACCAAGTTTGAACCTAGCACCAACCCTTAAGTCAAGCACTCCATAATTATCTAATTGGAATGGTTGTCTATTTGCTTGGTTTTTATCGTCTCTATCAGTAATATCATAATCAGAATAAAGTTTAGCATTATAAAGATATTGACCACCAAAATCGATAGTATTATTTAACTGATATCTACCAGTAAAACCAATCTGAGACTGAGGATGGTTTCCAACATACAAATTATTAGAATAAATATCAATGTTAATAATATCAAGATCTCCATCACTTCTTATTTCTCCTTGAACATCATTCGCCCATCTAAATTCACCTAATGAAAGAATTCCACCAATATCAAGTTTTGGTACTAATCTAGTATTCCACTCTAACTCAACACCTTTATGTAAAGCATTTTGATTTCTAATAGCAGATCTTGTAGCAACACCACCAATAGTTACCCTTGGAGATAATAGTCCCTTGTCAACCCACTTAGTCATATAAGCATTTATTTTGGCTGCAAATTTTTGAGACTTAAAACCATACCCAAACTCAATTGATCTTGCCTTCTCATTTTCCAACGGATCAACAACTACGTTTTGGTAGTTAGTAAATACAAAGTTAAAGAAAGGGGCTCTTGAGAATGAACCAGCATTTAAGTATAAGTTACTTGCATCCGATATATTAAAATTAAATCCTGCTTTTACATTATGGCCAGTTATATTAACTTTTTGAGAAGTTTGATCTTTACCTCCATTTTCAACTCCTGCATAATTCATTCTATCAACTCTCACATACTGTGTTCTAGAAACTGAACCACCAGCAAAGGCAGAAACTTTATCGTTACTATACTCAAGTTGACCGTGAATACCTGCATATCTATGAATTCCATCATTATCATAAGCTATTCTTTGGTTTTCAGGAGTTTTATTAAAAAATAAAGAGGTTGAGTTTTCATTAACATACTTTAAGTGATCTCTAATTCCTCCATCTCCATATGATGACTTATCAGAATTTCTACTATAATCTACAGTATACTTATATAATTCAAGCCAGTGAGAACCTCCTAATAAATTTCTAACTTCTCTGAAATGTTCTCCAGTATAAGTTCTTGCATCTAAACCTACAGTCAAAGATAAGTTATCATTAAACTCATGTTCAAGGTTTGAAAGAATACCATACCATCTATGATTATTAACAGAGTTTCTTAAAATCAAAGATGAACCCCTTGAAGCAGAAAGACCGTATGAACCAGAGTTTCCTTGGTTTGCAACATTATCTGCCACAACAGCATCCCAGTTAATTAGACCTTCTGAAGTTCTATCTTGATTGCCATAATATCTACCATAAGAACCTAAAGGACCTGAACCACCACCTTTACCATATGACGCATAAACTGAAGTATTTAGAGAAGTGTTCTCAGTCATATTATAATAATGATTAAGTACTATGTGAGGTTTATGATAATAATTATTTCTACCACTTAACTCTTCACCATTTAAATAACCCCAATCTCTATTATACTTATGACCATACTGATCAACTTCAGCAGGAGTTAAATACTGATCTCTCTGTCCATGTTTCTGTGGTGCACCTATTGCTGTTAAAACTAAGGAATTATTTTCATTAAATTCTTTAGTAATTGACATGAAGTAAGTATTTGCATTAACATATGATCCATCAACATATCCTTTTCCATCTGTTCTTGAAAATAAAAGTGATATTGCCCAATCATTATTCATTCTACCCGTATTATATGAGACGGTCTCTTTAAACTGTCCATAGTCAGAAACTTGTTGCATGTAAGAACCACCTTTCTTAGAATCAATTGACTTTGTGATTATATTTATTGTACCTCCAATTGAGCCAATAGCTAATTTAGAAGCACCTAACCCTCTAACTACTTGCATAGCAGAAGTTACATCACCTAATCCATTCCAGTTTGACCAGTATACTCTACCATTTTCCATATCATTTACCGGAACACCATTAATCATAACAGTTATATTCTCTTGAGCAAACCCTCTAATATATACTCTTGAATCACCAACTCCTCCTCCTTCTTTTGTAGTATATACACCTGGTATCATTTTTAATAATTCTGGGACTTCTTGAGTACCAGCATACTCATCAACATAACGTGTTGAAACATTAGTGAACGTAGTAGGAGTCTTTCTATCAATTCCATAATCTGCCGTTACTCTAACTTCATCAAGAGAAATGTTGAGAGAATTAAGTTGAATCTTTCCTAAATCACCTGTATTTGGTAATTCTAAATCTTCATAACCAATATAGGTTATTAAAACTGTAGAATTAGAAGCAGAAGAAGCAGAGAAAGAAAAAGATCCATCCAAACCTGTGAATGTACCTTCAGTAGTTCCTTTAATCGATACATTAGCTCCAGTAAGAGGTTCATTAGATGAACCATCAACAACTACCCCAGAAACTCGAGATTGTGAAAATGAAGCGAAAGAGATTAGAGAAACTACAAAAAATTGTAATAAAATTTTGTAATTGTTTTTCATAATTAGTGTAAAGTTATAAATCAAAGGTTCTAAATTAAATAGTTAGTTTAGTTTTAAACCTGTAATAGTTAAAATCATTTAAAATCCTAAATTGTTTTAACAGTACTAATTTAATCAATTTTTATATAAATTTGGATATGTCGATTAAGCTATTTAAGCAGGATAAAAATTATATATTAAAAAAGGCCCAAAGCGAATCCAAAAACTACCTTTTAAAAAATCTCATAAAAAAATCAATAATTAAATATGAATTAGTTTCAAACCCTCTTGGTTTAATTGATTCAACAAGCTCAAGTTTAAAAAAATATGAAATATATCATTATGATAAATTGAATTTTTTCTATAAAAAAATTTCTACTATATATAGATATAACTATGGTGAAGTTCAACTAAGTTTTTTATGGGATGGCAGTTCACATAAAGAGTTTTATAAAAATAGATGGATTAATTTTTTTAAGAAGGAGACTACAAAAATGATTGAAAATTATAGTTTTTTAAAACATATTCTTTCAATAACTGTTTTTTGTGATCATATAAATAATATTTCTGAAAATCAATATAAACTCTCTACTTATGTAAGAAAGGAATTTAAAATTCAAGTTTTCAAAAAAAAAGGAGTAGTAATTAGATAAAAAAACAAATAATTTGAGATTAATATTTTTTTATTTTTTTTTATTTTCATCATACAACTCTTATACACAAGTAACAGAGATTGAAAATCTTATTTTAAAGAAAGAATATTATAAAGCTGATTCCATTCTAAAAAAAAATATTATTAATAATAATAAAGTTTCTTCTGAGTTAACATTCTTATTTGGCAAAAATTCTTTTTTTATAAAAAAATATAAACAGTCTATAAATTGGCTAAATAAGTATTTAGAGTTGAAAGGAGAATCAGGAAAATATTCAGATGAATCAATTAGATTTTTAGAACTTTCAAACGCAAAAAATATTTTAGAATCAGAGAAGGATATAGAAAATGTTTATGTGCAATTATTTTCATATAATTATATAGAATGTGAAAATGATAGAAAAATATGCCCTGTATGTGAAGGGAGTTCAGTAATTATTATAGAGACAGAAGTATCAAAAATTTACAAAACTTGTCCATTTAGTGACAATAAAGGTTTTTTAACTTGTGATGAATATAATATGTTTTTAAGGGGAGAACTAAACTACAACTAAACCATACTTTGCATAATTATTCCGCATATATATGCTGCATATGTTCCAACAGCATATCCTAAAACTGCTAGAAGAACTCCAACTGCAGCTAATGATGGATGAAAAGCAGCTGCCACAACTGGAGCAGAAGCAGCTCCTCCAACATTTGCTTGACTACCAACAGCTACAAAAAAGAATGGAGCTTTAATCAATTTTGCAACTATAATTAATAGTGCAACATGAAAACCAATCCAAATAAAACCAAGAAGAAATAAACCTGGATTTTGAAAAATTGCAAGTAAATCCATCTTTAGTCCTATAGTTAATACTAAAACATATATAAATATACTCCCCATTTTAGATGATCCTGCTCCCTCAAGTTTCCTTAATCTTGTAAAAGATAAAGCAACTCCAATTGTTGTTGAAAAAATAACTAACCAAAAAAAATTAGAAGTCAAACTATACTTTTCCAGATAAGAAAAATTCACTGAAATAAAATTAGAAATTACATCCGATAGTAGATGCGATAATCCAGTAACTCCAAAACCAATTGACAAAATAAATATTAAATCCCTTAGCTCTGGGATTCTAGTTATGCTTTGGTTATAACTCTCAATTCTTTTTTTAATATCTTCAATTGCAGAACTATTTGCATTTAGCTTTTGATCAATTCTTTTACTTTTATTGACACCAATTAATAAAAATGCTAGTAAGACATTTGCACAAATTATATCAACAGCCACCATTTTTGAAAATAAATTTGATTCCACATTAAATACCTCCATCATCGCAGCTTGATTAGCTCCACCACCAATCCAACTGCCTGCTACTGTTGTCATACCTCTCCCTAACTCATTAAAATCAAAATTTATTATATCAGGAAAAAAATTCATTATTATCAGCAATGCAAATGGGCCACCTAATAAAATACCAATCGTACCCGTTAAAAACATAATTATAGCTTTTGGACCTAATTTTAAAATTTCTTTCAAATCAACACTGAGGGTTAATAAAACTAAAGAGCAAGGGAGAAGATACCTAGATGCCACAAAATATAAATTTGAATTGCTAGAATCAATAATACCTGTCGAATTAAAAAAAGAAGGGAAAAAGTAGCACACAAGAATAACTGGAAAGACTGTGTAGAAGCTTTTCCAAAACTTAGATTTTAGGTTTGATGTATAGAAAACTATTCCAAGAATGGAAATTAAAATTCCAAAAATTACTGCATCATTTGTTATCATTCCTTTTAATATAAAAACATTAATAACTATTTTTATGTTGAACTAATATAGTTATTAAATAAATATTTCTTAATTCCATTCTAGAAAGAATGGTTTTTTTTATTATGAAATTAAATAAATTTAGCAGTAAGATTACTCAGGATGAGTCACTACCAGCAGCTCAAGCCATGTTATATGGTATTGGTTTAAAAGACGATGATTTCAAAAAAGCTCAAATAGGAATCGCAAGTACTGGCTTTGAAGGGAATCCCTGTAATATGCATCTTAACGATCTAGCGCTTCAAATTAAGAAAAGTATATCTAATGAAGATTTAATTGGATTAATATTTAATACAATAGGAGTTAGTGATGGAATTACAAATGGTACAAAAGGGATGACCTATTCATTAATTTCTAGAGAAATTATTGCTGATTCAATAGAAACAATAGTAAATGCTCAATTTTATGATGGGCTAATATCAGTGGTTGGTTGTGATAAAAATATGCCAGGAGCAATGATGGCAATGGGTAGATTAAATAGACCTTCAATATTAGTGTATGGAGGAACAATTAAATCAGGAAAATACAAGGATCAAAGTCTAAATATTGTTTCAGCTTTTGAAGCATATGGTCAAAAAATAAAAGGTAAAATATCAGAAGAAGAATACAAAGGCATAATTAAAAATAGTATTCCAGGACCTGGAGCTTGTGGTGGTATGTACACCGCAAATACTATGTCTTCTGCTATTGAAGCTCTTGGGATGAGTTTACCATTTAGCTCATCTAATCCAGCTGAAAGTAATAATAAATTATCAGAAACACAGACCATAGGTAAATCAATTTATAAACTCCTTAAAGAAGATATCAGAC
>CAZGPH010000016.1:0-29708 GCA_964527965.1 uncultured Marinoscillum sp. | reverse complement strand
CCCCAACCTCCTGGGCCGTAACCAGGTGCTCTATCCAGTTAAGCTACGAGTCCATTATCCAACAAATTTAACAATTAATAACAAGTACTATTTCTATAAACTTTACATAATATCATATTATAACATATATTTGCCGAGTAATTAAAAAACGATGAGGTTAATAGCTATAATTTTAATTTTTTATTTCCCATTTACAGCATTTTCTCAAGATGCTGATGAGGAAAAAAATAATATTAATTTACCAGGTTATCTTAAATTAAATTTTGGCTTTACATTTTTAGAAGACAATAATCATTCTTTACAGTCAGATATTTTTCCTTCAAGATCACTTGATGTTTTTTACTCAAAGCCTATTTTTTTAGGCGATGATTTTTCTATTAACCCTGGAATTGGAATATCCAATGATAGACTTTCATTTTCAAATGATGTTACATTATCTGAAATAACAGATGTTGATGGTATTAATCAAATTATAGTTGATACCCTATCTTTTTCTCCTGATAAGAATTCATTGAAGGGAACATATCTTATGGTTCCCGTAGATTTTAAATATTATTTTGGGTCAGGAAGCCTTGATAAAAGAAGGTTTTTTGTTGGTGTTGGTGCTGAGTTTGGTTTTCTCCTAAATTCATCTACTAAGGTTAAACAGACTATCAATAATATAGCAAATACTACCAAGTCAAAAAAAGATTTTGGTTTAAATGATTTTAAATATGGGGTTTCATTTCAAATAGGAGTAGGGAATTTTAATATCTATTATAAAAAACACTTATCAAACTTATTTGATTCGAACTCTCTCCCACTCTATGAAAATAATAATCCAACTATTAATAAAGTTGGTATATCTTTCTCATTGTTTTAGTATTCTCTTCTTAACCTAGCAACAGGTATATTTAACTGCTCTCTGTATTTAGCAACTGTTCTTCTTGCGACTTGATAACCTTCATCTTGAAGTATTTTCTCAATTTGATCATCAGAAAGTGGAGATTTTTTATCTTCTTGATTAATTATTTTCTTTAAATAATTTTTTACTACTCTGCTGCTTACTATTTCATCACCCTTTTTTATAGTTGATTCAGAAAAGAAATATTTTAATGGTAAAACACCAAAGTCTGTTTGTGCAACTTTACTACTTACTATTCTGCTAACTGTAGAGATATCCATCTTAATGATTTCTGCAATATCTTTTAAAATCATTGGTTTTAAATCATTTTCATCTCCATCTTCGAAAAATTTTATCTGAAGTTTTAGAATTGAATTCATTGTTTTTAGAAGTGTATCATTCCTTTGATTTAACGCATCCACAAACCACTGAGCTGACTCAATTTTTTTCTTTATAAAGTCATATGATTTCTTAGTCTCCTCATCTTTATTTTTTTTGCTTTTTAGGTCTTCATATATTGAGATATACTTATTATTAATATTTATTTTTCTATTACCTGAAGCTAGTTCTACAATAAACTCTTCGTTGTTTTTCTTTATAATAAAATCTGGAATTAAAAACTCAGTGATCTCTAAACCTTCCAAACCACCAGAAGGTTTAGGGTTTAGTGTTTTTATGAAATTAAATGCATTATTAATTTCAGCTTTACTTTCATCAAATTTATTATAGATTTTATCAAACTGTTTTTTTTTGAAATCTATAAAACTTTCTTCTAATATTTTTCTTGCTAAAGTTTGGGTATTTGTCAATTCATTTATAGAATCAATCTGAATTATGAGGCACTCTTCTAAATTTCGAGCTCCTATACCATGTGGTTCTAATGATTGTATTTTTAGTAATACTTTTTCAATCTCATCATAACTATATTCTGTATTTTCCGAAAAAGCAATGTCATCAATAATAGACTCTAGATCTCTTCTAAGGTATCCATCATTATCTAAAGTACCTATAATTTGTTTAGCTATTATAATCTCATTTTTATCTAGTTTAAGGTAATTTATTTGATTTAGTAAACTCTCTCTAAAGGATTCTATACTAGAAATATTTGATTCTCTTGAAAAGTCTGATAAGTCATTACTTCTTTTTTGTGAGTAGTTATAATTTTCACTATTAGAAATTTCTAGTTCTTCACTTCTATTATTCTCATTTTCTTCTAGTGCAGGGTTTTCTTCAAGTTCTTTCTTAATCTCTGAATCAATATTAGAATTAGATAATTGCAACAACTTTATAAATTGAATTTGTTGTGGTGTAAGTTTTTGAGACTGATTTTGTCTGAGTTCTAACCTTTGCATAATAAATTATTTGATTTACAAATTTATTATAATTAGTCTATTCTTTGAAATAAGATTAAATTATACTTTTTTTACCACTTATTTAATATGGATAAAGAGAGAATAAAAATTATTTCAATTACTGAAAAACATTTTGAGTCAGAAATTAGTGTTTCAGGGTGGGTAAGGACAAAGAGACAAAGTAAAAATGTTTCTTTTATCTCACTCAATGATGGTTCAACTATTAATAGTTTGCAAGTCGTGTTGGATATGAACGATTTTGACCTAAAGATAGTTGATGATATAAATTCAGGAACCTCTTTGTCAATTTCAGGTAAGCTTGTAAAAAGCGAAGGTACAAATCAAGATTTTGAATTGATAGCTAATGAATTAAAAATTCTTGGAAAATCAGATCCTGAAGAATACCCAATACAACCCAAAAGACATTCATTTGAATTTTTAAGAGAAGTGGCTCATTTAAGACCAAGAACAAATACATTCAGCTCAGTTTTCAGGATTAGACATTCAATTATATTTGCCATTCATAAATTTTTTAATGATAAAGGCTTTTATAATATTCATACACCAATTATTACATCATCAGATGCCGAAGGTGCAGGTGAGATGTTTAAGGTTACTTCTTTAGATTTAGATAAGAAAAATATTGATTTTAAGGATGATTTTTTTTCTAAACCTGTCAATCTTACTGTTTCAGGACAATTAAATGCTGAATTAGGAGCACTAGCTCTATCCGAGGTTTATACTTTTGGACCTACATTCAGGGCAGAAAATTCTAATACATCAAAGCACTTATCAGAGTTCTGGATGATAGAACCTGAGATGGCATTTTATGATATTAATGATAACATGGATCTTGCTGAAGATATGTTAAAGTATGTGATTCGTTACGTTTTAGATAAATGTAATGATGACCTGTTGTTTTTAGAAAATTTAGAAAAAAATGAGGAAAAGTCTCTTCCTCAGATCCAAAGAAATGAGTATGCTTTAATCGAAAGACTTTCTAAAATAACTGAAAAGACTTTCGATAGAGTATCATATACAGATGCTTTTAATATATTAAGAAACTCAAAACCAAATAAAAAAGGTAAATTCAAATTTAAAGTAGATGAGTGGGGTATTGATTTTCAATCTGAACATGAGAGATATTTAGTTGAAAAACATTTTAAAAATCCTGTTATAGTAATAGATTATCCAAAAGAGATTAAGGCTTTTTACATGAGGAGTAATGATGATAATAAGACTGTGGCTGCTATGGATGTATTATTTCCAACTGTTGGAGAAATAATAGGAGGATCTCAGAGAGAAGAAAGACTTGATATGTTAACGAAGAGAATGGATGAAATGAATGTTTCAAAGAAAGATCTTTCATGGTATCTTGATACAAGAAGATTCGGAACGGTTATTCACTCTGGTTTTGGACTTGGTCTTGAAAGATTAGTCCAGTTTATAACTGGAATGAAAAATATACGAGATGTAATTCCTTTTCCTAGAACTCCAGGAAACTGTAATTATTAAAATTACTTTTTCTCGTCCTTAACTTCTTCAAAGTCAACATCTGATATATCATCTCCTTTGCTATCACCCTTTTTATCTCCCTTAGGATTATCTTCAGGAGACTTACCACTTGCTGCTTGTTGTTCTTGAGTTGCTTTGTACATCTCTTGACTTGCAGCTTCCCATGATTTATTTAGTGCCTCAACAGCGCCATCCACCTCATCAATTTTTTGTTCTTTATGAATAGCTTTTAACTTTTCTAAGGAATCTTCGATTGATTTTTTGTTTGGCTCAGATAGTTTATCACCAAATTCTTTAAGTTGTTTCTCAGTTTGAAAAATTAAACCATCAGCAGTATTTAATTTATCAACTTTCTCTCTTTCTTTCTTATCAGTCTCTTCATTAGCCTTAGCTTCATCTTTCATCTTATTTATTTCTTCTTCAGTAAGGCCAGAAGATGCTTCTATTCTGATATTTTGTTCTTTACCAGTACCTTTATCTTTAGCAGAAACATTTAAAATTCCGTTAGCATCTATATCAAAAGTTACCTCTACTTGAGGAACACCTCTAGGCGCTGGAGGGATACCGTCTAAATGAAATCTACCAATAGTCTTATTATCCTTAGCCATTGGTCTTTCACCTTGTAGTACATGAATTTCTACAGCTGGTTGATTATCAGCAGCAGTTGAAAATGTCTCAGATTTCTTAGTAGGAATTGTTGTATTTGATTCAATTAATTTTGTGAATACTCCATTTAATGTTTCAATTCCTAGTGATAGTGGTGTAACATCAAGTAAAAGAACATCCTTTACTTCCCCAGTAAGAACACCTCCTTGAATTGCTGCTCCAATAGCAACAACTTCATCTGGATTTACCCCTTTTGAAGGTTTCTTTTTGAAAAACTTTTCAACTTCTTCCTGAATTTTTGGAATTCTTGTTGAACCACCTACTAATATAATTTCATCAATATCAGAAACATTCATTTTTGCGTCTTTAAGAGCTTTAGAGCATGGTTCTAATGTTCTTTCAACAAGTTTTTGAGATAATTGCTCAAATTTTGATCTTGATAAAGTTTTTACTAAGTGTTTTGGGACACCGTCTACAGGCATTATATATGGAAGATTAATTTCTGTAGATGTTGAACTAGATAACTCTATCTTAGCCTTTTCAGCTCCTTCTTTCAGTCTTTGTAGAGCCATCGGATCTTTTCTGAGGTCTATACCCTCATCTTTCTTAAACTCTTCAGCTAACCAGTCAATTAAAATACTATCAAAATCATCTCCACCTAGATGAACATCGCCATTAGTTGACTTTACCTCGAATACCCCATCACCTAGTTCAAGAATTGATATGTCGAAAGTTCCACCACCTAAGTCGTAAACAGCAATCTTTAGGTCTTTGTCTTTCTTATCAAGACCATATGCAAGTGCTGCTGCAGTAGGTTCATTAATAATCCTTTTGACATCAAGACCTGCAATTGTACCTGCTTCCTTAGTTGCTTGCCTCTCTGAATCATTAAAATATGCTGGAACAGTAATAACAGCTTCTTTTACTTCTGAGCCGAGATAATCTTCTGCTGTTGATTTCATTTTTTGAAGTATCATTGCTGATATTTCTTGAGGAGTATATTTTCTAGAACCAATTTTAACTCTAACTGTATTATTAGTCCCTTTCTCTACCTCATATGATAAATTTCTTTTCTCTTCATTTATATCTGAAAACTTTTTACCCATAAATCTCTTAACAGAGTTAACTGTGTTTTGAGGGTTTGTTATAGCTTGTCTTTTGGCTGGATCCCCAACTTTTCTTTCTCCTTTTCCTTCATCAAGAAATGCAACAATTGATGGAGTTGTTCTTTTTCCTTCGCTATTAGGTATAACAACTGGTTCGTTACCTTCCATAACAGAAACACATGAATTTGTAGTTCCTAAATCGATTCCAATAATTTTACTCATAATTTTATAATTTATATTCTGATTAATATAGGACAAAAACTATGCCAGATAGTACATATGACAGAATGTCAGTTATTTTTCAATAAGTGCACTTACTTTATTTTCTAGTACCTCTACAATTCCTCCCTTTATATTTAGAGAATTTGTTTTTGATTTTTCAGAGTATACTATTTCTCCATTCGATAGTGAGCTAACTATTGGAGCATGATTATTTAAAACTTGAAATTGGCCGTCTACTCCGGGTAAGATAACCGAGTCGACGTCCCCACTAAATATTTTTTCTTCAGCAGATAAGATTTCTAAGAGCATATAATTATTTTACTTTTTCTAATAGCTTCTCTCCAGCTTCTATTGCCTGTTCAATGGTACCTTTTAAGTTAAAAGCAGCCTCAGGTAGATGATCAAGCTCTCCATCCATAATCATTGTGAAACCTTTAATTGTATCCTTAATGTCAACTAATTCACCCTTTACGCCAGTAAATGGCTCAGCTACATGGAAAGGTTGAGATAAGAATCTTTGTACTCTTCTTGCTCTATGAACTACCTGTTTATCTTCCTCGGATAATTCATCCATTCCTAATATTGCAATAATATCTTGTAATTCTTTATATCTCTGTAGTAATTCCTTTACCCTTTGAGCACAATTATAGTGTTCAGCTCCAACTATTTCTTCAGTTAAAATTCTTGAAGTTGATTCTAGAGGATCAATAGAAGGATATATCCCTATAGAAGCTAATTTTCTTGACAGTACACTCTGAGCATCTAAATGAGCAAATGTTGTTGCTGGTGCGGGGTCAGTTAAATCATCAGCAGGAACATAAACAGCTTGAACAGATGTTATTGATCCTTTTTTAGTTGAGGTAATCCTTTCTTGCATAGCACCCATTTCTGTAGCTAGAGTAGGCTGATAACCTACAGCTGATGGCATTCTACCTAGTAATGCCGATACTTCAGAACCTGCTTGAGTAAACCTAAAAATATTATCAATAAAAAATAAAATATCTCTTCCTTGTCCCTTTCCATCTCCGTCTCTAAAGTATTCAGCTAAAGTCAAACCTGATAATGCTACCCTAGCTCTTGCACCAGGAGGCTCATTCATTTGTCCAAATACAAAGGCCGCTTTTGAATCTTTTAATTTTTTTCTGTCTACTTTAGATAGATCCCAAGATCCCTTTTCCATTGACTCTTTAAATTCATTACCATAATCAACAATGCCTGCTTCTATCATTTCTCTGAGTAAATCATTTCCTTCTCTAGTTCTTTCTCCAACACCAGCAAACACTGATAGACCTGAATATGCTTTTGCTATATTATTAATTAATTCTTGTATTAATACAGTTTTTCCAACACCAGCTCCACCAAATAACCCAATCTTTCCTCCTTTATTGTATGGCTCTATTAAATCGATAACTTTAATTCCAGTAAATAAAACTTCGGCAGATACTGATAAATCTTCAAATTTTGGAGCATCTCTATGAATAGGAAGTCTGTCATTAGTTTTTGGCTCCTCTATTCCATCAATTGCTTCCCCAACAACATTAAATAGTCTACCTTTTATATCATCACCTATAGGCATTGAAATAGCTTGTCCTAAATCTTTAACTGGCATACCTCTTTTTAAGCCTTCAGTTCCTGACATCGATATAGTCCTAACCGTATCTTCACCAAGGTGTTGCTGAACCTCTAAAACTAAAGTTGAACCATCATCTTTTAATATTTCTAGAGCGTTAAGAATTTTTGGCAGATTATTTTCTTCAAATGATACGTCTACTACTGGACCAATTACAGCTGTTATTTTACCTGAATTTGACATGATTTAGAAATGGTGGTTTAGTTAAAAAATATAGTAGTGCGAAATTAAATTATAAATACAATTTTACAAAGCCATAATACAAGATATTACGAAGTTTTTTAATGTTATTTCTTTAACTCAATTCTTATTGTTGTTTTTATGTTTTTAATTGACTCTTTTACATAAATTATCCCTTTATGATAATCTGAAATAATTCTGTATGCTAAGGCAAGACCTAACCCCCAACCTCTAGTCTTTGTAGTGTATCCAGGATTAAATATTTTCTTAAATTCAGTCTTTTTTATTCCAAGACCAGAATCTGAAAACTCAACAATTATTTTATTGTTTTCTTCAAAAAGATTGACAGTTATATCACCATTTTTACCGATTGCATCTACTGAATTTTTATATAAATTTTCTATAACCCACCCAAAAAGTTGTTCATTAATTTCATAATTAATTTCTTTTAAATTAAGACTTGTTTTTATCTCTGAAGAAATCCTCTTCTTTAGATAATCAATATTATTAGTAATAATATTTTTCAAGTTTTTAGTCTTTAATGTAGGTTTAGAACCTATACCTGAGAATCTGTCTGTTATAATTTTTAATCTAATTAAATCTTTTTCTATTTCGTTGCTTATATATTTTTTGTCAATTTTTTCCCTACTCCTTATATATTCATTCCATCCTATGAGAGAAGAAAGGGGAGTGCCTAACTGGTGAGCAGTTTCCTTAGCTAAACCTGTCCATAATTGATCTTTTTCTGATTTATTTGAGTAATAAAAAATCAGGTAGATTGATAATAGGATTAAAACTGTAAGAGCAGAAATAAAGTAAGGTGCAAAAATAATTATATCCAGAACTTGGGAGTTTTTGTAGTAAATAAATTGAAAATCAACTATATCCCCTTTTTTATTATAGATATTAATTTTTATAGGTTCGTATTGATTTTGCATTGAAGAGAATTCTTTCTCAATTATTTCATTAATTATTTTAGAACCTTCTTTTAAAATATTTTTATGTTCTATAATATTCTTTTGTTTATCAGTTATTATAACAGGAATAGAATGATTTTCAATTAAGATGTCATCTGCAAATAAAGTAACAAGATCATATTCATTATTAGTAACTAACTCAATGAACTTAGCATATCGTTCAATTGTAGATGTTTCCCTTTTTTTAATATCTGAAATAATTTTTTTAGAGAAATATAGAAGAGAAACTATAAAAATGACTATTGTAATAATAAATAGCCAATTTAATTTTTTATGATATTTGATATTTTCCAAGCTATAAAGCTAATTAAATAAACTTACAGCAATTAAAAATTAACTCATGAAATCTCTTACTTTTTCAAAGAAACCTTTATCAGACTTGCCTGGACTTGGTTTGAAATTTTTAGAATTTTTTAGTTGGGAAAGAATTTTTTCTTCCTCTTGTGTTAATTTTTTTGGAGTCCAAATATTGACATGAATAAGTTGGTCTCCAGCAATAGAGCTATTCAAATCTTTAATTCCTTTTCCTCTAAGCCTGAAAATTTTACCTCCTTGAGTACCAGGTGGTATTTTAATTTTCACCTTTCCTGTAAGAGTAGGTACTTCAAGCTCATTTCCGAGAGCAGCATCTGTAAAATTGATATATAGATCATAAACTACATTATTTCCATCTCTTTTAAAGTTATCGTCTTCTTTCTCTTCAATAAGAATCAATAGATCACCTGAAATGCCTCCTCCAGCTGACTCATTCCCTTTTCCTGTCATTGATAATTGCATTCCATCTCCAACTCCAGAAGGAATATTTATTTTTATAATTTCTTCTTTAAATTGTAACCCAGTACTATCCACACCAGGAGGTTTATTATCTATTATTTGACCTGTACCATTACAATGGTGACAAACTGTTGAAGAAACCATCTGTCCTAACATAGTATTTACCACCTTACTTACTTTACCACTTCCATTACAAACACCACATGTTTTAAATGTAACTCCAGGCGCAGTAACTAATCTTTTTACCTTAATTTTCTTTTCAATTCCAGATGCGATTTCTTGAATAGATAGTTTTAATTTTATTCTAAGATTTGTCCCTTTATTCCTTTGTTGACCTCTTCCGCCTCCAAAAAAACTATCAAAAGGACTGCCTCCTCCAAAAATATCTCCAAATTGTTCAAAAATATCTTCTACGTTCATGCCACCACCCGAAAACCCTCCAGGTCCACCTCTTAGCCCATCATGCCCAAATCTATCATATTTTTGCTTTTTTTCAGGATTGCTTAGTACTTCATATGCCTCTGCAGCTTCTTTGAACTTTTCTTCAGCAGCTTTATTATCTGGGTTTTTATCAGGATGATATTTTATTGCAACTTTTCTATAAGCCTTTTTAATCTCTGCTTGTGATGAGGATTTATTTACACCTAAAATATCGTAAAAATCTCTTTTTGACATTATGAACCAGTTACAACTTTAGCAAAACGGAGTATATTTTCACCAATATTATATCCGTCTTCAATTACATCGATTATTTTTCCTTTTAGTTTCTTTTCAGATGGAGTACTTGTTATTGCTTCATGTAATTCAGAATCAAAATCATCTCCTTTCTTTATTTCCATTTTTTTTACATTATATTTTTCTAATGTATTTTTTAGTTTTTGAAATATTAGGTTAAAACCTTCTATCTCACTTTCTTTATTTGCTTTTATTGCTCTTTCATAATCATCTATAACAGGGAGTATATCTTTGAGAAGTTCTTTGTTCGCAGAATCAATCATCTCAATTTTTTCTTTTGATGTCCTTCTTCTGTAATTCTCAAATTCAGAATAAAGCCTAAGGTATTTATCTTTTGTCTCCTGAAGCTCAGAAGCTAAATTTTTACCTTTTTTTGCTTTTTTAGTTTCAGCAGGTTTCTTTGTCTTTTTTTTGTTCATATTAATATACTTAGCAAAAAGTTTGCCAAATATAACTTTTTGTCATTTTGACTTTAACTATTCCTTAATATTTATTTTTTTCCAAATAAAGTCTTTAAGTTTTTCAAGACCAAAACCTGAAATGCTAGATATTTTGATTGTATCATATTTTAAATTACTCTCTAACTTATTTAACTCTTTTTCTTCTAATAAATCACATTTAGTAATTGCAATTATGAATTTCTTTTTTAAGAGTTCCTTATTATACTTTTTTAATTCATTTAATAAAAGATTGAACTCTTTTTTTATTTCTGAGTCAACAGGTATCATAAATAATAAAATAGAATTTCTTTCTATATGCCTCAAAAACCTTATTCCTAATCCTTTTCCTTCAGATGCTCCTTCTATAATTCCTGGAATGTCAGCCATTATAAAAGACATATTATCTCTGTAAGGAATAACTCCTAAATTAGGGGTTATTGTTGTAAATGGATAATCTCCAATTTTAGGTTTTGCTTTTGAAATCGAAGATAAAAGGGTTGATTTTCCTGCATTTGGAAATCCAACTAGTCCAACATCTGCCAGCACTTTCAGTTCTAGAGTTATCCAATCCTCAGTGCTATCTTTACCTGGCTGGCTGTAATGAGGAGCTTGATTAGTTGATGATTTAAAGTGAAAATTCCCTAAACCACCTATTCCGCCTTCAAGTAAAACTTTTTCTTCATCATGTTCTAATATCTCTATTATGTTTTTTTCCCCCTCATATCTTGCAATAGTTCCAAGAGGAACTTCTACTATAATATCTTTACCATCTTTCCCATGTTTCTTTGATCCCTGACCATCTTCTCCCCCTTCTGCTTTTAAATGTTTAGTATATCTCAGATGAAGTAAAGTCCATAATTGGCTATTTCCTTTTAGAATTATATCACCACCTTTTCCACCAT
Organism: uncultured Marinoscillum sp.; assembly: GCA_964527965.1. Taxonomy (GTDB): domain Bacteria; phylum Bacteroidota; class Bacteroidia; order Cytophagales; family MED-G16; genus MED-G16. The sequence continues at coordinate 18,386 of CAZGPH010000016.1, read as the reverse complement.
CTCCTCCATCAGGGCCTCCTTTTGGAACAAATTTTTCCCTTCTAAAGTGAGAAGACCCACTGCCTCCTTTTCCTGACTTACAGAAAATTTTAATATGATCAATAAAATTAGGATTGCTCATTATTTTTCAATTTTTGAGCATATATCATCAAAAATTTCATCAATTGAACCTACCCCGTTTACCGGATTGTATTTTTTTAATTTTTTATAATGATTTAATACAGGTAATGTTTCTTCGTTATAGACCTTTATTCTATTATTAATTTTATCCTCACTCTGATCATCAATTCTCCCAGATATTAGAGCTCTTTTTTTGATTCGATTTATGAGCTCTTCATCATCAACCTCAAGAGAAATTAAAAAATTAATCCTTAATTCTTTTTCATTTAACATTGAATCTAATGCTTCAGCTTGATTAACTGTTCTAGGGAATCCATCAAAAATAAAGCCTTTACTGCTTTTTTTAGATTCAATTTCTTCTTTAACCATATTTATAACTACACTATCAGGCACCAAATTCCCTTCATCCATAAATTTTTTTGCTTCTAATCCTAAGGGAGTATTATTTCCTAAATGGTTTCTAAACAGGTCACCAGTAGATAAATGATTCAAATTATATTTTTCTATAAGTTTATCACTTTGAGTTCCCTTGCCTGCGCCTGGCGGACCAAATAAAATAATGTTCATATCTATGAAATTAAGATCAAATATATATATCTAAATTATTTATTTCAGCATTTTTAATAAGCTCTTTAAGATCTATAGCATTTACTCCAGATTTCATACATGTTATACCTCCAGCAAGATTACACATCTCTCCTATAAATTTTTCTGGTAATTTTAAATAGAATAATAGTGTTGCTAAAGAAATAACTGTATCCCCAGCCCCTGATACATCTATGATTTTTTTTCTCTTAATTTTATGTCTGAAATTCCCTTGGTTATTATGAATCATCAATCCTCTTTCTGATAATGTAATCATCATATTTTCTATTTTATTTTCAATTGATAATTTTTTAGATATTTTTTTTAAGTTCATTTCAGATGAGTCTTCAGATGCATATGCATTTAAAACTTCATTTAAATTAGGTTTAAATAGGTTCACGTTTTCATAATTAAAAAAGTTCCTTTTTTTTGGGTCTACAGATATAAATGATTTTTTATTTTGTTTAATAATTTCAGATATAGAACTTTTATCTAGAGTCCCCTTGTCATAATCTTGAAATATTATTATTTCAGACTTAATTGATAATTTATTTACAGTTTCTATAAAATAATCTCTAAGTTTTTTACTTATGTTATTTGTGTTCTCATTATCAATTCTTATAATATGCTTATCACTAACGATAACTCTATTTTTATTAGTTGTTTTTCTTGAACTATCTAAAATAATTCCATCTGTATCTATATTATTTTCTCTACATAATCTAATAAAGTCTTGGCCATCACTATCATCACCAATTACTGTACAAAGAATAGGTTCTAAACCAAGACTTTTAATATTTAATGCTACATTAGCTGCTCCCCCAAGTTTTAATTTTTCTTTTTCAATGTTTACAACTGGAACAGGAGCTTCAGGGGAATCTCTATCTATCCTTCCAAAAGTATAAGAGTCAATCATTGAGTCACCAGCAATTATGACTTTCTTCCCTTTGACTTTGTCAAAGATTTCATTAATTCTCATCTAACTTAGTTTGCTTAAAGATAGTTCAAGTCTTTGTGAAGCCTCTATTAATTCATTTTCACTAGCTGCATAAGATAATCTTATGCAATTTGGTGCCCCAAAGTCTTCTCCAGGCACAAGGGAAACTTTAGCATCTTCTAGAAGGTATAGAGCTAAATCATTAGCGGTGTTAATTATTTTTCCATCCATTGACTTATTTCCTAAATATCTAGTTATCTCTGGGAAAAAATAGAAAGCACCCTTTGGTTTATTTACTTTTAGTTTATCTATTCTAATTAGAAAATCATAAACTAAATCTCTCCTTTTTAGGTATTCATCTTTCATTTTAAGAGCACATTCATTACCATTTTTAAGTGCAACTAACCCAGCTCTTTGCGCAATAGAACAGTTTGCTGATGTTGTTTGACCTTGCATTTTGTTTATTGATTTGGCAATTGCTTTAGGAGCTCCAATATAACCAAGCCTCCATCCTGTCATAGCAAAAGCTTTAGAAAAACCATTCATTGTAATTGTTCTATCATCCATACCCTCTAGAGAGCCAATGCTTGTATGTCTATCCGTAAAATTAATATGTTCATAAATTTCATCTGATATAACGATTATCTCAGGATGATTTTCTAGTACATCTCTATACCCCTCTAGCTCTTCCCTTGTGAAAACTGTTCCGGTAGGATTACATGGTGAGCTAAAGATAACGGCTTTAGTTTTATTTGAGATAGCTTCTTCTAATTGAGAAGTTGTTGGTTTAAAATCATTCTCTATTGTTGTATTAATATACTTAGGTACTCCATCTGCTAATGTGATAATAGCTGAATAGCTAACCCAAAACGGCGCAAATACAATAACTTCATCACCTTTATTTAATATAGAAAACATTACATTGGTTATAGAATGTTTTACACCATTAGATACAATTACTTCACTAGGAGTATAACTTAAATTATTTTCATTTTTAAACTTTTGTGATATAGCCTCCCTTAGGTCTAAATAACCTGGTACAGGTGGATAAGAAAAATAATTACCTGAATCAATAGCGTCTTTTGCTCCTTCACAAATATGGGATGGTGTTTTAAAGTCTGGTTCTCCCAAGCTAAGACTAATTACATCAATTCCTTTTGATTTATATTCTCTTGCTAATGCTGCCATAGCCAAGGTTGAAGACTCTTCTACATTTTGAAGTCTTAAAGATTCTTTTGTATTCATTGTTCTATTTTATAATTAATTCTTGAAGATATACTCTTGCCAAGTGTTATTTCATCTGCATATTCAATTTCACCTCCAATTGGAATTCCTCTTGAGATTGTGGTTACTCTTAAATTATATTTTGAAAGTTTTTTTGAAATATAAAATGAAGTAGTGTCTCCATCTAATGTGGGACTCAAAGCAAAGATTATTTCTTTTATTTCACCTTTAGAAACTCTTTTTTCTAAAGTATTAATATTTAAATTTTCAGGTCCTATACCGTCTATTGGTGAGATTAACCCTCCAATAACATGAAATAAGCCATTATAATGGTTTGTGTTTTGGATTGCAAGAACATCTGGAGTGTCTTCTACAACACATAATATTTCCCTATTGGTGTAGGGGTTATTAGATTTACATATACATTCCCCACCTTCACATATTACATGACATTCATCACAGTATTCTGTTTTGTTTTTGAGTTCAACTATTGCCTTTGAAATATTTTCTGAGAAGGTTATATCTTTTTTTAATAGGTAAAGACAAAGCCTTAGAGCTGTTTTTTTGCCAATGCCTGGAAGTTTAGATATTTCATTTACTGCGTTTTCAATTATTTTAGTTGGAAGTTTCATTTAAAAATATCTTACTTTAGAATTTAAAATTGATTTAGAGTTAACTTTATTAAAAACATTCCCTAACATAATTGTTTTTTTTCAAAAATAAATATGAATACTAACATTATACTTCTGATTTTTATAATATATTTTTTAGTTCTACTTTTCATATCAAGACTAACCACAAAAAAATCAAGTTTTAATGATTTTTTTAATGCTAATAGATCTTCTCCATGGTACCTGGTAGCATTTGGAATGATAGGAACTTCACTTTCTGGTGTTACTTTTATTTCTGTACCTGGAGAGGTTGGAAATTCTAATTTTAGTTATTTTCAAGTTGTTCTTGGATATCTTTTAGGTTATTATGTAATAGCAAAAGTTTTACTTCCTTTATATTATAAACTCAATCTTGTCTCAATTTATACCTACCTAGATCAAAGGTTTGGATATTATAGTTATAAGTCTGGCGCATTCTTCTTCTTATTATCGAGAACTATTGGAGCATCATTTAGATTATTTCTGGTGGCTGGCGTACTACAGATAGCAGTGTTTAATCAGCTGGGAATGCCTTTTTATTTTTCTGTACTTATTACTATCTTATTAATATGGGTTTATACATTTAAAGGAGGTATAAAAACCATAGTTTGGACAGATGCTCTTCAAACATTTTTTATGCTTTCTGCAGTTATAATAACTATTTTTATAATCCTAGAGGAGATGAATCTCTCTTTCTTTGAATCTATTGAATTGGTCAAGAATAGTCAATATTCAAATATTTTTTATTTTGACTGGAAGTCTAGTAATGATTTTTTTAAGCAATTTTTCTCAGGAGCATTTATTGCTATAGTAATGACTGGTTTGGATCAGGATATGATGCAAAAAAACTTGACGTGTAAAAATTTAGAAGATGCTCAAAAGAATATATTTTGGTTTTGTGTGATTTTAGTTATTGCTAATTTATTATTTCTTTCACTTGGAGCTCTTCTATATATCTATTCTGAGTCATTAAATATTCCTATACCTCAGAGATCAGACGATTTGTATCCATTACTAGCTTTGAATAATTTGGGCGAAATAACTTCTGTTATATTTTTATTGGGAATAATAGCAGCAGCATATTCAAGTGCAGACTCAGCCTTAACATCATTAACAACTTCTTTCTGTATTGATTTTTTAAATATAGATAATAGTTCAAATAAGAAAAGAATTAGATTTTTTGTTCATATTGGTTTCTCTATTATATTATTTGTAGTCATTCTGATTTTTAAAGAAATTAATGATGAGAGTGTTATTAATTCAATTTTTAAGGCAGCTGGATATACTTATGGTCCCTTGTTAGGACTTTTTTCATTCGGTATTTTTACAAAATATAATGTGAGAGATAGATATGTTTTGCCAATATGTATATTGTCCCCTGCGCTTAGTTACCTAGTTAATATATATTCAGAACAATTATTATTTGGGTATAAGTTTGGATTTGAGATACTTCTACTTAATGGTTTAATTACTTTTTTAGGTCTTTTTCTTATCAGAAAAAAGAATTAGAGTCTACTATTTAAGAAGTTATTAAATGCTGACCCAAATGTGTATCCTATTGCTATTCTAAATTCTGATCTAAAATCAGTTGCAATTTCTTGTTGTTGTAATAGTAAATCTTCAATAGAGGCATTTCCTTTAGGTAAACTTAATTGGTCTCTTATTATTTCTATTTCTCCTCCAAACCTAACTGATAACCCTTCAAAGACTCTTATTGAAAACCAGCTATCTAAACTAAAACTATTTTTTGATGGGTCTTGGAGAAAAGTTTTTCCTCTTAAATTAGAATATATTTCTCCCCATGGCTGTCTAAACCTTGTTTCAAATGCAATTTGATGTAGATAAACATTTTCCTCAAACTTATTATAGATGGTTTCTTCTATATAATTTCTATATCCATATCCAATTCTGTAATTAATAACCATTTCTCTTCTCACAAATTCGTCATAAGGGAAAAAGCTATACTCAATAGCCGGCATAATATAATATCTAAAATCGATATTTTGATATGTATCTCCACTAGCTCCAGCGTTAAACCCAGCTGACCATTTATCATTAATGCTCCATACACTTTTTGCTCCAAATGATTTTCTGTTTCTTTTACTTATGAATATATTATCTTGATTTTCATATTTATTATTTGATCTTTCAAAATCAATATCAAATTGCAATTTTATTTTATCTGTAACCTTATCTGCATCAAGCTCTATCCTTACATTTGATTCTTTTCTGCTAGTCTCATTCTCAAAATTTAATTCTCCAGCACTCTGAAAGACCCAATTTTTCCACTTATCTGAACTAGAGTAATCTGAGTTTCCATTGTTTATGACCGTGTCGAGAGAGATAGATATTCTTTCAGCTAGATCTGTTTCAATTAAATAATATATAAGTCCAAGTTCAATCTTTTTTTTGAGAGATACTCTAACTTCGTCTCTTGTCATTTTGGGGTTAGTATCCAATGACAATGAAATTTTCTTATCTGAAAAAATATTTTTTCCAATAAAATCTAAAGAATATCTACTACCATTATTTGCATTTCGATTTCTATAAATAAATAATTGAATATCTGATAACCCTTGTTCTCTGACGTGGTCAACATAACTAATTTCATTTCTTAGAAAGCTGTTGTCACATCTATCACACTTTATAAAAAGTTTAGGTAGTTCACTTTGTCCGTTTAGTTCAAAGCAAAATAACAAAATCAATATAAACACTTTTTTCATAAATCAATTTTTATAATTCAAGTTCATTAATGGGCTCCCAAAATAACATTTTAAAATTTTTGATCCTACCATCTATAACTTTAATCCCTTCTTTATTTAGAAGTTTTTCCATTGTATTATTATCTTCAAAGTGGTGTTTACCGGTTAAAAGACCATTTCTATTAACAACTCGGTGGGCAGGAATAGACTTATCAAAATGAGAATGATTCATAGCCCATCCTACAACTCTTGCACTTTTTGCTGTCCCTAGATATTTTGCTATTGCCCCATATGATGTAACTCGGCCTTTTGGAATAAGCTTTACTACTTGATATACATCTCTAAAGAAATCAGAATTCACTATAGGTACAGTTGAATAAAAGCAGAGGAGGAGGGATTCGAACCCCCGGTACCTTGCGGTACAACGGTTTTCAAGACCGCCGCATTCGACCACTCTGCCACTCCTCTGTAATAATCTTGGCGACAAAAATATATTAATTAGGACATTTGCCAAAAATACCCTCTAATTAAATTTTGATTTTAATTTTTTAATTGCAATATCTATGCTTGTATTCCATTCAAATCCAATTAATATAATTGAGGAAATAACATAAATCCATCCCATATACGCAATCAGTATTCCTATCGATCCATATAATTTATTGTATGTAGGAAAATTATTTATATAATAGGAAAAAGCTAATGATATAGCTACACAACCAATTGCCGAAATAATTGATCCTGAAGAAACGAATGTCCACTTATTGTGAGTTACAGGAGCAAAATAAAATATAGAGGTAATTAATAGATAGAATGATATGAATAGAGAAAGGAGTTTATATGAATTTATTGTGTAGTATTCCACATCCTTAAACACATCATATTCTAAAATAATGTTTATTATAAAATCGCCAAGTGTAGATAAAACTATGGCTATGATTGTTACTATAAAAAAAACAAAAGTTAATAGCATTGCTATAAGTCTAGTCTCATAAAAGCTTCTATTTTCCCTAACCCTATGACAACTGTTAAATGTTTTGATTAAAGTATTGAAGCCATTAGATGAAAGAAATATGGAGGATATTACACCTATAGATAAAAGCCCTCCTCTCTTAGTTTCAACTAAATCAAGTATAGTATTTTTTGTAATACTAAACATGTCTGAAGGCATTATATTCTGAAGAAAAATTAATATTTTTTCTGAGTCAATTTCAGGAACCCAAGCATTAATATATGGTAATAAGGTGAAGAGAAAAATAATTAAGGGAAATGATGCGATAGTGAAACTGAAAGCTACCGCTAGTGATCTCTCAAATATTTCATCTTCAACTAGTTTGTTTTTAAATATCTTAAATACACTATAATATGATATGGTTTTTCCAACTAAGTATATTCTCTTTGAAAGTACTCTCATGAAAATGGATATGTATTTGAAAAGACCTTTCATTTGAAATTACTTTTAATGATATCTAATAACTCAGCTGGCATTCTAACTGGCTTTTTATTAATCAAATTAATGAAAGTCAGTGTTGTATTTGCTGTATTTGCTAATTCATTATTCTGATTATAAACTTCATATTTAAAACTTATTCTTGATGATGGTAAGTTTTCAATTGATGTATTGATTTTAATTTGTTCATCATATTTTATTGGTAATATATATTTAGTTTCCATATCGATAACTGGCATCCCAATGCCTTCTTCTTCAAGTTTTTTATAAGAAAAGCCTAAACTTCTAAATAATTCAACTCTAGCTATTTCATAAAAACTCGCATATCTTCCATAATATACATACCCCATCTGATCAGTGTCAGAATACCTCACTCTTAACTTTATTTCTCCAGTAATCATTATCTATAAATTTTCCTTAAATTAAGGGCTTTCTGAAATTTCTTTGCATTTCTATTATGATCAGTAAGGTTTGTTGCAAAGGCATGATACCCAGAGAAGTCTTCTTTAGCACACATGAATATGTAATTGTGTTTTTCATAATTTAAAACTGCATCAATATAATTTTTTGATGCTAATCTAATAGGACCTGGAGGGAGACCCTTATGAATATATGTATTGTACGGAGATTTTATTCTTTTATGTTTATTTAATACTCTTCTTATGGTATAGTCATTAGCAGCAAATACAAGAGTTGGGTCTGCCTGTAGTCGCATATTTCTATTAAGCCTATTCATATATACTCCAGCTATTCTATCTGCTTCATCTAACATTCTCGATTCCGAAGCTACAATAGAAGCTAATACTATAGCTTCTTTTTGTTCCAAATTTATTTTATCAAGTTTTATTAATCTTTCTTTATTCCAGAATTTCTTGTATTCTGAATAGATTTTTTCAGTCAAATTTTTTGGAGAAATATTCCAGTAAACTTCATATGTGTCAGGTAAGAAGATGCTGATTATATCTAACTTATTAAAATCATTATAGTCTTCAATATTGTCATATAAATAATTCATCAAATCATCATCAGACATTTTTAATTTTTTTGTTATTTTTTCAGCAAGATCATCCATTTTTCTAGCGTATGAAAATGTTATGTTAATAGGAGTCTGGTTACCTGATCTCAACATTGTTATCATATCATAATTAGACATATTAGTATTGACTTTATATGCTCCTTCTTTAATATTTTCTTGATATTCCATGATTTTACTTAAAACACTAAATGATAAAATGTCATTTATGATAGTATCTCTTTCTAATGACTTTATTAGTTCATTAAATTCAGTTTTTTCGTTGATAATGATAAATTTTTCTTTACTATTAATTAAAAAATTAGGTGAGTAAAGCATCTGATAAATATACACACTACAAGTAGTCAGAACTGTAGAGAAAATTATTAGAGGAATTAATATTTTTTTCTTACTCATATTATATTTACTTACAAAGTTAATAATATGATTTTAGTTGAACCACAATATTTGCCATCAGTAAATTATTTTAATAATATAGTTAATGATGAAATACTATTTGATACTAACTCAAATTATATTAATCAGTATGCTTTTAATCAGACAAGAATATCAAATGATGTTAAATCTTTTGATATTAAAGTGCCAATAAAAAACTATAAAATAGGTTGTAAGTTAAAAGATCTTAAAATTGACAATACTAAGAATTGGATAAATAGTCATACTCAATCAATTCAATCATCATATGGTAAATACCCTTATTTTTTATTTTATAATGATGAAATAATTAATCTACTTAAAAGAAGACATAATTACCTTATTGATCTAAATTATGACTTATTGACACATTTACTTAAAATTTTAAATTATGATAGTAAAATTAAAATTATAGAAGATGATAACAGTGAAATCATTGATTTAAGATCAAAAAAGATTGAATTTTCAAATCAAGAAGCCAATGATATTAATAAGATTAGGGATGATTTTTTTCTTGGCAAGAATTTTGATTATGGTTATAGTGTGATTGACTTGTTATTTCTTAGGGGTCCAGAATCAGGGTTTCTCATAAGAAATTTTAATAAAAAAAATTAATAGTTTTTTTTATCAAAATGAGTTATCCTTACGTTATAAAATTGATATGGAAGCAAAATTTTCAAATAGAGTAAAAGAAGTTATCTCCTTGAGTAGAGAGGAAGCCCTAAGACTTGGTCATGATTATATAGGAACTGAGCACTTACTGCTTGGTGTAATTAGAGAGGGTGAGGGAATAGCTATAGGCTTACTAAAAAAGTTAGGTATAAGTCTAGAAGATCTTCGTGCATCGGTTGAACATAATACGAAAAATACAAGTACTTCTAATCTTAAGAATGTAACTAATATTCCATTGACTAGGCAAACTGAAAAGGTTTTGAAAATAACTTACTTAGAGGCAAAAATTTTTAAAAGTAAACTTATCGGTACTGAACACTTACTGCTAAGTATTTTAAGAGATGAGGATAACATTGCAACTCAGATATTGGATAAATTTGATGTTACTTATGATGTCGTTAAAGAACTTCTTGAGTATCAAACGAGTAATCCTGAGGCTACTACGTCCTCAGAACCAATGGAAGATGATGAGTTATCCAATATAAAGGGTTCCCCAACATCCAATTCTCCAAAAACAAAAGAGAAGTCTAAGACACCAATCTTAGATAATTTTGGAAAAGATTTAACAAAGTTAGCTGAGCAAAATAAACTTGATGCAGTTATTGGAAGAGAAAAAGAGATAGAGAGAGTTGCTCAAATTTTAACTAGAAGAAAGAAAAACAATCCTATTCTTATAGGTGAGCCTGGTGTTGGTAAAACCGCAATAGCTGAGGCCTTAGCACTAAGAATTACTCAAAAGAAGGTCTCAAGAATTCTTCATAATAAAAGAGTTGTTACATTAGACTTGGCATCTTTAGTCGCAGGTACTAAGTATAGAGGTCAGTTTGAGGAAAGGATGAAAGCGGTAATGACAGAGATTGAGAAATCAGATAATATTATTTTATTTATTGATGAACTTCATACTATTGTAGGTGCAGGAGGAGCATCTGGTTCTTTGGATGCATCTAATATGTTTAAACCAGCTCTTGCTAGAGGTGAGCTTCAGTGCATTGGCGCTACAACATTAGATGAGTACAGACAGTATGTAGAAAAAGATGGTGCCTTAGCAAGAAGGTTTCAGGTGGTTGTAATAGATCCTACTACTCCAGACGAAACTCAAAATATTCTTGAAAATATAAAAGACAAATATGAGAGTCATCATAATGTGATATACTCTCCTGAAGCGATTGAGGCATGTGTTAAATTATCAGATAGATACATTAGTGATAGGTTTTTACCTGATAAGGCGATTGATCTAATGGATGAGGCTGGCTCTAGAGTGCATATGCATAATCTTGATGTGCCTGATGTTATCGTGGAGATAGAAGAAAAAATAGAAAAAATTAAAAGCCAAAAAAATCAAGTTGTTCAAAATCAAAAATACGAGGAAGCTGCTCAACTTAGAGATACTGAAAAAAAATTACTTACAGAGTTAGATATTCAGAAAAAGAAGTGGGTTGAAGATTCTAAGAAGAAAAGACATAAAGTTGATGAGAAGAATATAGCCGAAGTAATTTCTATGGTTACAGGCATCCCGCTAGAGAGAGTAGAACAAAATGAAAGTAGCAGGTTATTAGGAATGCCAAAAAAATTATCAGAGAAAGTTGTGGGGCAAGATAATGCTATAGATAAATTGGTAAGGGCTATTAAAAGAACAAGAGTTGGATTGAAAGATCCAAAAAAACCAATTGGTACATTTATTTTTCTTGGACCAACTGGAGTAGGTAAAACAGAATTAGCAAAAGTTTTAGCTAATAACTTATTTGATAAAGATGACGCTCTTATTAGAGTTGATATGTCGGAATATATGGAAAAATTCTCTATATCTAGACTTGTTGGAGCTCCTCCTGGTTATGTAGGTTATGAAGAAGGAGGTCAGTTGAGTGAGAAGGTAAGAAGGAAACCATATAGTGTAATTTTACTTGATGAAATAGAGAAAGCTCACCCAGATGTTTTTAATCTTTTGCTACAAATTCTAGATGAGGGATTTTTAACTGATGGACTAGGGCATAAAGTCGATTTCAGAAATACAATATTAATTATGACATCAAATGTTGGTGCTAGGGATGTTCAAGATTTTGGAGCTGGAATAGGCTTTGAAACACAATCAAGAACAGATAATATCAATGAAAATTTAAATTCTACAATCGATAAAGCTCTTCAAAGAACTTTTAACCCTGAATTTATTAATAGGCTTGATGATATTATTATTTTTAATTCTTTAACTAAAGAACATCTATATAAAATAATTGATATTAATCTTAAAAAGCTTTACAGTAAAGCTGATGAGATTGGATATTCTATTGACTTGACAGATAAAGCTAAAGATTTTATTATTGAAAAAGGATATAACCCTAAATATGGAGCTAGACCATTGGAGAGAGCTATTCAGAAACACATTGAAGATGTTCTTGCAGAAGAAATTCTTTCTGGAAAGGTTAAAAAAGGAGATTTAGTTTTGGCTGATTTTGATAAAAAAAATAATCTTATTAAAATCAAAAAGCTTGATCCAAAAAAGAATAAACAAAAATCTAAGTAACTAGTCCTCCGTCTACTTTTATTATTTGTCCAGTTATGTAACTTCCTTTATCAGATGCTAAATAAACACATAGATTTGCTATATCTTCAACATTTCCTGCTCTTTTAAGAGGAATAGATTCAATCCAGTTTTCTAGAAGTTTTCCGTCGCCTTTATTAGTCATATCTGTCTCAATAAACCCAGGAGCTATTGCATTACATCTAATATTTCTAGACCCTAACTCAAGAGCAATAGATTTAGTAAAACCATTTATTCCAGCTTTTGATGCTGAATAATTTGACTGACCAGCATTTCCTTTTACTCCCACTATAGAACTTATGTTAATAATAACACCTTCTTTTTTCTTCATAAACTCTCTTATTGCACACTTAGTTAAATTAAAGCATGAGTTGAGATTTATGTCTATTACTTTTTTCCATGAGTCTTCATCCATTCTTAATATCAGATTATCTTTAGTTATTCCTGCATTGTTTATTAGTATGTCGTAAGTATCAAAATCATCTAAAATATTTTCAATAAGCTTATTGCTTTGATCAAAATCTGAAGCATCAGATTGGTATTTTTTAATTTTGACATTATACTTATCAGATAATTTTTCTATTTCTGCAGCTGATTCTTTACTGCTTAAATAGGTGAATGCAACATTGCATCCAGATTCAGCTAATTTTTCTACAATTCCTTTTCCAATACCCTTAGAACCTCCAGTTACTATTGCAGTTTTATTTTTAAGTTCTTTCATTTCTATATATTAACGTAATTAAAATTATACAATCTTTGTCATAATATTCAAGATATAATTATCAATAGTTTTATTATAATAATTTAGAATATAAATTTGTTAAAAAAATAATGATATGTCATACAATTTAATAGTAGTTGGGTCTGGTCCTGGAGGATACGTAGCAGCAATAAGAGCATCTCAGCTTGGAATGAAAGTTGCTGTTGTAGAAAAGGAATCTTTAGGTGGAATTTGTCTGAACTGGGGTTGTATACCTACTAAGGCATTACTAAAAAGTGCTCAAGTATTTGACTATGTTAGTCATTCAGCAGACTATGGAATAAACATCAAGGGTTCTAGTGTAGACTTTGATTCCATTATTAAAAGAAGCAGAGGAGTTGCAGATGGAATGAGTAAAGGAGTTAATTTTCTTATGAAGAAAAATAAAATTGATATTCTAACAGGTTTTGGGAAGATAATAGAGAAGAATGTTGTTGAAGTCACTGATGTAAATGGAGATAAGAATAATCATAAAAGTGATAATATTATAATTGCTACAGGAGGAAGGTCAAGAGAACTGCCAAATATTAAAATTGATGGAGACAAAGTAATAGAGTATAGAAAGGCGATGACTCTCAAAAAGCAACCAAAATCGATAGTTGTCATTGGTTCTGGTGCAATAGGATCTGAGTTTGCATATTTTTATAATAGTATAGGGACTAAAGTTACACTTATCGAATACCTACCAAATATTTTACCTTTAGAAGACATCGATGTCTCAAAACAACTTGAAAAATCTTTTAAAAAGGCAGGAATTGATATAATGACAAATACTGAGGTAAAAGATGTTAAAACAAATTCGAAAGGATGTAAGGTTACTTTTCTTAGAAATAATAAGGAAGAAACAATGGATTCAGAAGTTGTACTTTCAGCTGTAGGTGTAGAGACTAATATAGAAAATATAGGACTTGAGGAATTAGGAATAATTACTGAAAAGGGAAAAATTAATGTTGATGATTATTATAAAACTAATATAGATGGTATCTATGCTATTGGTGACGTAGTTAAAGGCCCTGCCTTAGCTCATGTAGCATCTGCTGAGGGTATCATTTGTGTTGAAAAAATTGCAGGAAAGAATCCAGGCGTTTTAAATTATGATAATATTCCATCTTGTACTTATTGTAGTCCTGAAGTAGCTTCTGTTGGTTTTACAGAGAAGCAGGCTAAAGATTTAGGTTACGAAATTACTGTAGGAAAATTTCCATTTTCTGCGTCAGGAAAAGCTAATGCTTCTGGTCATTCAGATGGTTTTGTTAAGGTTATTTTTGATAAGAAATATGGAGAATGGTTGGGATGTCATATGGTTGGATATAATGTTACTGAAATGATTGCAGAAGTTGTAGCCGCAAGAAAATTAGAGACTACTGCTCATGAAATAATTAAATCAGTTCATCCTCACCCTACAATGTCTGAAGCAATCATGGAAGCTACGGCAGCAGCTTATGACGAGGTAATACACTTATAGTAAACCTTTTAATTTAGATCCGATATTTGCGGGGGACTTGGCAACAGTCAGTCCACATTCTCTCATTATTTTCATCTTAGCTTCAGCTGTATCATCTTTTCCTCCAATTATAGCACCTGCGTGACCCATTCTTTTCCCTTTTGGTGCAGTTTGCCCAGCAATGAATCCTACAACAGGTTTTTTATTACCATTTTTTTTAATCCATTTAGATGCCTCTGCTTCATAATTTCCACCAATTTCTCCTATCATAACAATACCATCTGTCTCATCATCTTCCATAAATAATTTAATAGCATCTAATGTAGAGGTTCCTACGATAGGGTCTCCACCAATTCCTATTGCTGTTGATATACCATACCCCGCCTTAACTACTTGATCAGCAGCTTCATAAGTAAGAGTTCCTGATTTTGATATTATACCGATATTACCTTTCTTGAATACAAACCCTGGCATAATTCCTACTTTTGCTTCACCTGGAGTTATTATTCCAGGACAATTTGGTCCAATTAGGGTACTTTTTTTCTCTTTAATATATGATTTTACTGCAATCATATCTTTTACAGGGATTCCTTCAGTAATCGCTACAATTACTTCTATTTCAGAATCTATAGATTCTAAAATAGCATCTCCTGCGAATGCTGGTGGAACAAATATTATTGAAACGTTAGCCCCAGTCTCTTTTTTTGCTTCATATACAGTATTAAAAACAGGTCTTTCAAGGTGTGAAGTGCCTCCTTTTCCAGGAGTAACTCCTCCTACTACATTTGTTCCGTATTCTAACATTTGAGAGGCATGAAAAGTTCCCTCTGAACCTGTAAATCCTTGAACTATAACTTTCGAATTATTATTTACTAGAACACTCATTTTATAAATTTTGGCTCAAATATAGGTCACTAAATTCCCTTACACAACCATATCCACCCTTTGTATTAAGAATATGAGAGACTTTATTTTTTACAGGTGTAGATGAGTCACTTGGACAAGCACTAAACCCTACAATATTTATAATACTCATATCGTTTATATCATCCCCAATGAAAGCAACTTCTTCTAATGTAATATTCTCATCTTTTATCCAAGAAATTAATATTTTGTCTTTAGGTGCATTCCCAACATAACAATGTTTTATTCCTAAATATTCAGCCCTTGATTTTATTCCATCTCCTCTCTCTGAGTGACTTATTATTCCTACATTAATATCCTTTTTAATTAATTCTAAAATCCCTACTCCGTCTTTTGCATTAAACCTTTTAGACTCAATACCATTTTCATCAACATAGACTCCATTATCAGTCATCGTTCCGTCAACATCTAGAATTAACATTTTTATTTTAGGTATAATCATATTAAATTTTTATTTACAGACTTACATATAGGAATTAAACTTGAATACATTTTTTCAAATTCATCAAAATTTAATTGTTGAGAGGCGTCAGACATAGCTAATTTAGGGTTCGGGTGGCTCTCTATTAATAATCCATCAATTCCCATTGCTACACATGCTCTAGTGAGATCAGGTACCCCATAACTATATCCCATTGCATGACTTGTATCTAATATTATTGGTAAGTTAGTATATTCCTTCAGATAAGAAACCCCACATAAGTCAAGTGTAAACCTTGTTTTTGTCTCAAATGTTCTTATGCCTCTCTCACATAAAATTACATTTTGATTTCCTTCAGACATTATAAATTCAGCAGCTTGTACAAATTCTTGGAGATTTGATCCAAAACCTCTTTTCAGAAGGACTGGTTTATTTTGTTTCCCTGTTTCTCTTAAAATCCCATGATCATACATTGCTTTTGCTCCAATCTGAATTATATCAGTATATTTTATAACGTCATCTACATGGGATGCATCCTTAACTTCAGAAATTATATTAAAACCATACTCATCTCTTATATCCGATAACATCTTTAAACCATCTAAGCCTAGACCCTGGAATGAATAAGGAGAGGTTCTAGGTTTAAAACATCCTGCTCTTAATGTAGTAAGTCCTAATTTTTTTAAAAGATTAGCACATTTAGTAATTTGTTCTTTACTCTCGATAGAGCATGGACCAGTTATCATAAGTGTATTATCTGATTGACCTCCAATCTCTATATTATTTATTTTAACACTTCTAGTATTCTTTTTGTAATCCCTGCTTGCCAGTTGAATATCAGATTCTAGATTAAAAGTTTCATCAATATAGTTTTTAAAAGATTCTGGATAATCATTTTTCTTTGATGAGGTAACTATTATTTTGTTTTTTTGATTAAAAATTAATTTGCCTTGGACCTGTTCTGCTAACTTATGGGCCTCATTTTTATTTGTTTTTTCTTTAAGATGAATTATCATGATTCGCTTCTAATTAAATTAAAAAATGTAACAGAGCCAACTAACTCTTTGTTACTTATAACAGGAACAAAAGATATAAGAAAATCATGGCTTTGAATAATCTTTAGCATTTTATTAATAGAATCATCTTTATTAATAATAATTGGTTCTGAGTTTTTTATATCTTTTACTCTCAAGTTTTTAAAATCATCTAAACTTTTAATTAAACTTTTCCTTATGTCGGCCATACTCACAACTCCTGTAAAATTATTATTTTCATTTTCTACATAAACAAATCCCAAGTCATATGCTTCAATTTTTTCTAAGGCTTTTTCTATTTTTTCGTTTTCTTTTATGATAGGTAATTCTTCTTTTATAAGCATAAATTCACTTACAGGCATATCTGAATCCGAAACTGATGATTTTAATTCCAGGAGTGATTTTGCAATATCTCCATTTACTAGGTATGATCCTGAAACAACAGATTTAACTCCATGTATTCTCAGAATAAGTGCTATCTCATCATTTACTCCTCCATCTATATGAACTTTTTTTGATGGATATTTCTTTTTAAAGTCTCTAATTTTCTTAAAATTAATTTTATTAAAAGTTCCTCCACTCTCTCCCGGAGTTGTTGTCATGAGTAGTATAAATTCACAATGACTTTTATAATCTTCAAATTTTTCAATAGATGTATCTGAGGTAACTGCAAGACCAAAAGTAGTAGATGGGCTATCACATAAGGAGAGGGTTTCTTTTATGTTTTCTTCCTGATATGTAACATATTCAATCTTATTTCTTATGATAAAACTGTTGTATTTACTGGGTTTTTCTGATATTATATGAAGATCTATAGGAGTTTTGCTAATTTTCCTTATTTCAATAATATCGTTTTCAACTTTTTCTATCTCAATTTTTTTATCATTAAAATCTATATGAAACATATCAATTTTAACTGAATCTAACTCTTTTATTAAATCTTTAAGGGATCTCTTTTTATTTGAATAAATTGAAGCTGAAATTTTCATTATACCCTCAAATATAATTTAGTTATTGTCATTGACTAAAACATTAATACTCTAATTTTGTATATTAAAATTTTTATTATGGTTAAGTCTCTTATTTTTTATTTAAAAACATTATTAGTCTTTATATTAATTACAGACTGTTCACAATCAAATAGGCCATTTGTAGAGGAGGTAGATAATTTAAAAATTGATACTTTAGCCCCATTCTATCATGGTGTTGCATCTGGGGACCCGCTAAAAGATAAAGTTATAATATGGACGAGAGTGACACCAGAGAATCATGAAAATAAAATTTCTGTTTATTGGGAACTTTCTAAGTTTTCTGATTTTAGAAAAGTTTTTAAAAATGGAACATTTTTAACTGATGCTGATAGAGATTACACTGTAAAAGTTGATGTGGAAGGTTTAGAGTCTGGGACATCATATTTTTATCGATTTGAATCATATGGGAAAAAATCAATTACAGGTAGAACTAAGACAATAAATAGTTT
>CAZGPH010000015.1:0-37040 GCA_964527965.1 uncultured Marinoscillum sp. | reverse complement strand
GAAATTATAATTATGCTAGTGGAGCACATCATGCAACATTTCCTTTTAAAAGTAAGTCAACAGGTAAATTTTATACTGTTTTAGGTGACGAAATTTTTCCTAAAGGAATTGATGTAAATTCTCCAAATGAAACTGCTGGGTTTCTTCATTTTGTTGATTTTTCTGATATAAATGACCCTAAAGAAGTCGCTAGATACGAACTTCCAGGTCATGGCTCTCATAACTACTGGATAGATGGTGATATTTTATACGTTGCTATGTATTCTGGTGGGATAAGAATTGTAGATATAAGTGGTGATTTGATGGGAGATCTCTATAAACAGGGTAGAGAAATAGGGTATATTTTAACCGGTAATAAAGATAGTTACATACCATTTGCAACAATGGCCTGGGGTGCTCAATTATATAAAGGGTATGTTTTTTATTCAGATTGGAATAGTGGTTTAGGTTCTGCAAAGGTTATGCCTATAAAACCTGATAATTCTAAAGTAAATCAATATTTAAATTAGGTCATGATTAGAAATTTTATTTTATTATTTCTATTTACATCAAATTATTTATTTTCATCTTCAGAGAATTACTATCTATATGTAGCCTCTGAGTCTGATGATGTCGTTTCTTTATTAATGTTTGATGGTAATGAAATTAAAGAAATAGAAAGAATTGATGTTGGCATAATGCCTACTGAAATAGAAGGACCACATGGAATCACAGTTGATCCTAGTGGAGATTTTTGGTACTTATCTTTGGCTCACGGGAGTCCTTTTGGGAGTTTAGTTAAATATTCTACTGAAACAAACAAGGCTATCTCAAAAACAAATTTAGGTCTTTTCCCTGCTTCTATGCAGGTTTCACCTTCTACAGGTTTGTTATACTGTGTTAATTTTAACTTACATGGCGATATGAAGCCCAGTACTGTGTCAGTTGTTGATCCTGAACTAATGATTGAAATTAAACAAATAACAACAGGTTCTATGCCTCATGGATCAAGGTTATCACCTGATGGTTTATTTCAATATTCTGTAGCTATGATGTCAGGAGAGTTATTTGAAATTGACGGGATATCTCTTGAAGTTACAAGAAAATTAGATCTAGATAAGAAAATGGATCATACTGCTATGGACCATTCTTCCATGGATCATTCTTCACATAATATGATGAGTAAAATGAAACATTCAAAGGTTAAACCTACTTGGGTAATCCCTCACCCTCTACAAAACACTGTTTATGTTGCTGGAAATGGATCTAATGAAATAATTGAGGTTAATCTTGATGATTGGGCAATAACTAATAGATTTAAAACTGGAAAGGGTCCTTATAATGTTGAAATAACACCTGATGGTAAGTATTTAGTTATAACTATAAAAGGAGAGGGTAGTACTTCAATTTTTGATTTATCAAATGGAAAAATTGTAGCAAACTTAAAAAATTCTACTAACGTATCTCATGGTATTGCTTTATCACCAGATAGTAAATATGCTTTTATTTCTGTTGAAGGAATTGGAGGAGAACCTGGAGTTGTTGATGTAATTAATTTAGAAACATTTAAACTAATATCATCTGTAAATGTTGGAAAACAAGCTGGTGGAATAGCTTTTTGGAAAATATCTGACTAAATTGCCAAAAAAAAATTAATACTAAATTTATATTCTATGAGATTCCTATTTCTATTGATTTTCATTGTGTCATGCAGTGTGGATAATAATTTATCAGATATTGATAAAAGAGCAAATAAAATCTTATCATCATTATCATTAGAGGATAAGGTAGGTCAAATGACTCAAATTAATTTAACTGTAATTGCTAAGGGACCAAATAAATGGACTTCTTCATTTCCTATGGAAATTGATAATAAAAAAGCTAAAAGAGCATTAGTTGACTTTAAAGTGGGGTCTGTTTTAAATACAATTAACAATACTGCTCAAAAGCCAGATGTATGGTTTAATACAATATCTGATATCCAAGATTTTGCAATGAATGATACTGAATCTAAAATACCAGTAATATATGGAATAGATGCTATTCATGGTACCACATATACTGATGGCGCCACAATGTTTCCTCAACAAATAACTACTGCTGCAAGTTGGAATCCAGAAAATGCTTATAATATGGCTTTAGTATGTGCCTATGAAACTAGAGCTTCTAGTATTCCATGGAACTTTTCTCCAGTTCTTGATTTAGGTATTGACCCAAGGTTTTCTAGACAATTTGAGACTTTTGGTGAGGACCCATTATTAGTTGAAAGATTTGGTGTTGAAATGATAAAAGGATATCAAGGTTTAAATAATGATATATCAAATAAATATAGTGTTGCGGCGTGTATGAAGCACTTTGTTGGTTATCATGCAACAATATCAGGTAAAGATAGAACACCAGCTTACATACCTGATAATGTGTTAAGTGAATTTCATATTGAACCTTTCAAAAAGGCGATAGAAGCTGGCGCTAAGACTGTTATGATCAATTCTGGGTTAATTAATGGTGTTCCTGTTCATGCTAGTTATCAACTAATGATAGATGTCTTGAGAAATGATTTAGGTTTTGAAGGAGTAATTTTAACAGATTGGGAGGATATAAGAAAATTGCATGACAGAGATAAAGTTGCTAAAACTCAAAAAGAAGCAGTTAAAATGGCTATAAATGCTGGAATTGATATGTCAATGGTGCCGTATGAATATGAGCAGTTTATTAAGGACTTATTAGCATTAGTAAGAGAAGGGGAGGTTAGTGAGGAGAGAATAGACGATGCTGTTTTAAGAATTTTAAAATTAAAATTAGAATTAGATCTTTTTGAAAATCCTGTAACAAATTATAAAGATTATGATGATTTTGGATCTAAAAAACATCATCAGTTAGCATATAAAGCAGCATCTGAGTCTATAACACTTCTTAAAAATGAAGATAAAACCTTACCAATTACAGGAAAACCAAAGATTTTAGTTGTAGGGCCTAATGGTAATAATATGAGAACCTTAAATGGGGCTTGGTCATATTCTTGGCAAGGAGATTTAACTGATAGATTTGCTGGTGATTACAATACTATATATGAGGCTATAAGTAATGAATATGGTAAAAATAATGTTAAATATGTATCAGGAGTATCTTATAAAGAAGGTGGAGCATATTATGAGATGGTCGAGGATGATATAGATTTAGCATTAAAAGAAGCAAAAAAATCAGACTATGTTATTTTATGTTTAGGAGAGAGTACTTATACAGAAAAGCCTGGTGATTTAAATGATCTTAATTTACATGAACTTCAATTAAAATTAGCTAAAAAAATTGCACAATCTGGGAAGCCTATTGTATTAATTTTAAATTTAGGAAGACCTAGATTAATATCTGATATTGAGTCACTTATGAGTTCAGTGGTTAATGTTTATTTACCTGGAAATTTTGGTGGTGATGCTCTTGCCGATATCTTATCTGGTAAAGTAAATCCATCAGGAAAACTACCGTATACATACCCTTTATACCCAAATTCACTATTACCATATTATTATAAGCCATCTGAGGTACAAAATAATGCTCAGGGAGCATATAATTATGTTGGAGAGGTTAATAATCTATATGATTTTGGATTTGGTTTAAGTTATTCAGAATTTAAATACTCTAATTTTGCTATAAATAAGGATACTTTCAATATGTCAGATACTATTAATATTGGAGTTTTTGTCACAAATGATAGTGAAATTGATGGTTATGAGACTGTTCAACTTTATTCATCTGATTTATATGCTAGTATAACTCCTGATATTAAAAGATTACGTGATTTTAATAAAGTCTTTATCAAAGCAGGAGAAACAAAAAGATTAACTTTTACTCTTCCTGTTTCGGAATTACAATTTTATAATATTGATAATGTACCAGTTGTAGAAGAAGGAAGATTTAAAATATCAATAAATGATTATTCTGATGAGATATACGTTAAATGATAATTGTTATATAATTTATATTATGTTAAATAGGAAAATATAATGAAAAGTTTATTTATTATAGTATATGTTCTATTCAGTCAAAATGATAAAGAACAAATCAATAAAGTATTAGATAATTTACATTATTATGCTAGTAAAGCTGATGGTGTTAATTATTTTAACTTATTTGACTCAGATGCTGTATTCTTTGGTACAGATGCAACTGAAAGATGGAGCATTGAACAATTTAAAAATTATGCTCTTAAAAGATTTGAAGATGGTACAGGATGGACTTATTATCCAATTAATAGAAATATTTATCTAGATAATGATAAAAACACAGCTTGGTTTGATGAAGAATTAAATAACGATAAATATGGAGTTTTCAGAGGAACAGGTGTTTTAATAAAAACAAAAGAAGGATGGAAAATATCTCAGTATAATTTACTACTACCTATACCTAATGATCTATTAATAGATTACTCAAAAGAAATAAAATTGTTTTTAAATAAAGAAAAATAATTATTCGAGTTCCAAAATCATTTGATATATCCTCTCCGCGTTTTCATAATCCTTTTTCTTCATATAGGCTCCTCTTAAAACCTCTAAATATTCAACATTAGTCTTATCTCTAGATATAGAAATATTTAAAATATTAATTAAGTTATCGTAATCTTCTAGAATTGAGAATATTGGATAAACAGTAGCTATATCTTCATTAGATATCATTTCACCTTTCATTGATAGATAACTTTCAGCATAGTCTTTTGCTTCAGAAATTCTTGAGTTACCTTCATTTTTTAACCTATTAGATTCTGATTGATACTTGTTTTTTAATGCTAAGAAGTCAAGATTTCTTTCTAAATCATAATAAGGTTTTGCATTAGCTTTATAAGCATCTAACAAATATAAAACTGCCCTATCGTTTGTAGGATCAAATTGCAATGTTGTCTTATAAGATTCAATTGATATTTTATAGACTATATCAATTGTATCTAATTTTTGTTTTTCTGAAAAATCAGTCCTTTCTGATAAAGCTAGACCTAGATTATAATAAAGCACTGCCCTATTAAAGTGTAAACTAGGATTTTCAGGGTCAGTACTTAATTGCTCATCAATTTTAATTCTTGCCTCTTCAACTTTGTTAAGTTTCATTGCAATATTTATCTCAACTGATGGATAATAATTATTTCCAGGGAACAGAGCTTTAGCTCTTTCAATTAACCCTAATGTTCTTTCATAAGATTCACATTCTGTAAATAGAGCACAATTTTGATATAGTATATTAATTGAATTTTGATAAATAGTATTTGTGTTTTTGTCATTTAATCTATTTATACTCATCAACTTATCATAAAATGATAGTGCATCATCATATTTTTTTAATTGTTCAGCCACATAACCACCATATAATAAACCAAGTGTATCTTCAGGGTTTACTCTTAATGAATTAGAGAATGCATCAAATGCAATATCATAATTTGGCTCTCCTGTACTTTGTAATGCTCTTATTGCATTATTAATAAAATAAGAAGATAAATTTTGTCTTCCCGCTGTTGTATTCTGTATTAAAGTATAATCTTTTGTTGGTATTTCAGTTCCAATTTTATCATAAGCTTCAATAGATTTTTCAATTGCATCATTGTCGATATCTTTATATCCTTTAGCTATGGCAGCATATACATCTCCCCTTATTAGCCATGTATTTGCTTTTGCGTACTGCTTAGTTAATAATATTGCAGCATCTATTTCTCCTTTAGCATTTATCAATAATTCTCTTATCTCACTTTCATCAGATTTTAATCCTGCTTTTTCTAATAATGATTTTGCTTTACCTGGATTTCCCTTATACTGTTGTGAAAAACTTATAAATGATAAGTTTGTTAATAATAGTAATAGTAATAATGACTTTTTCATTCTTTAAATGTTTAATACATACAAATTTAAAAAAAAAATTATTCTTCTTCTTCTTCTAGGTTTTCAATCTTTGCTACAGATGATATTTCATCACCATCAGAAAGTCTGATTAACTTGACTCCTTGGGTTGCTCTTCCCATTACCCTAATATTTTCATCTGTAATTGAGGTTCTTATTGTTATTCCAGACTTATTAATAATCATTAATTGATCATTTGTTTTTACCTCCTTTATGGAAACTAAATTACCAGTCTTATCAGTAATTTTTAATGTCATAACACCCTTCCCTCCTCTTTTTGTAACTCTGTAATCACCAATTGAAGATCTTTTTCCATATCCATTTTTAGAAACTACAAGTAAATCAGAATCTTCTCTTGTTACGCATACCATTCCGATTGCTCTATCAGAATCATTCTCTAGTTTAACTCCTCTTACTCCTGATGCTGTCCTTCCCATTGGTCTGACATTACTTTCATGAAAATTTATAGCTTTTCCAGATCTTTTAGCAATAATAATGTGATTATCACCATTAGTAAGTTTGACGTCTAATAGCCTATCATTTTCTCTTATAGTTATTGCGTTTATTCCGTTAACTCTTGGTCTAGAATAAGCCTCTAGCTTTGTTTTTTTAATAATTCCACCTTCAGTACACATTACTATATAATTATTTTCAAGATAATCTTCATCAGTTAAGTTATTAATATTAATAACTGATCTTATAGTATCTCCAGGTTCAATATTAATTATATTTTGAACAGCCCTACCCTTTGATACCTTAGAGCCCTCAGGTATTTCCCATACTTTTTTCCAGAAAACCTTACCAAATTCAGTGAATATTAATAGATAATTATGAGTTGACGCAATAAATAAGTGTTCATTAAAATCATCGTCTTTTGTTTTGACTCCTTTAGCTCCAACTCCACCTCTACTTTGAGTTCTATACTCATCCAAAGAAGTTCTTTTTACATATCCTTGGTGAGAAAATGTGATTACCATATCTTCATCAGGAATCATGTCTTCTACAGTAAATTCTGCAGCAGAATGTTCAATTTCTGATCTTCTTTCATCTCCATATCTCTCTTTTACCTCAATAAGCTCACCTTTTATGATTTCCATTCTTTTTTCTTTGTCAGATAGAATATTTTTTAAGGATTTAATGAGTTTATTAAGTTCTTCGTTTTCTTTAAGTATTTTATCTCTTTCTAGCCCAGTAAGTTTCTGAAGTCTCATTTCTAGAATTGCTTTGGCTTGAATTTCAGATAATTTATACTTAGCGATTAATCCATTTCTTGCTTCTTCTGGACTTTTAGATTTTTTGATAAGGTCTATTACATCATCAATATTATCTAAAGCAATAATATAACCCTGAAGAATATGGGATCTTTTTTCTGCTTCTTTTAGTTCATATTCAGTTCTTCTTGTAACAACCTCGTGTCTATGCTCTACATAATTTTGTATTAGATCCTTAAGATTTAATGTCTTTGGTCTACCTTTTACAAGTGCAACGTTATTAACACCAAATGAAGATTGTAGCTGAGTATATTTATATAAATTATTAAGTACAACATTTGGTATAGCATCTCTTTTAAGATCATATATTATTCTTAATCCATTTCTATCTGATTCATCTCTAATATCGCTAATTCCTTCAATTTTCTTATCATTAATAAGATGTGCAGTTTTTTCAATCATTGAAGCTTTATTAACCATATATGGTATTTCAGAAACAATAATTTGATCTTTTTCATTATCATTTATCTCAATACTTGCCTTAGCTCTCATTATGACTCTTCCCTTTCCTGTCTCAAATGCAGATTTGACGCCTTGATAACCATAAATTATTCCTCCAGTAGGAAAATCAGGTGCTTTTATAAATTTCATTAAATCTTCTATTGAACAATCATTATTTTCTATATAGTGAATAGTTCCATCAATAACTTCAGACAGGTTATGAGGAGCCATGTTTGTAGCCATACCAACAGCAATTCCACTAGAACCGTTTACAAGTAGATTTGGGAATTTAGAAGGCAGAACAGTAGGTTCATTTAAAGTATCATCGTAATTAGGTTGAAAATCAACTGTTTCTTTGTTAATATCAGATAATAACTCATCAGAAATTCTTTTCAATTTTGCTTCAGTATATCGCATAGCTGCAGGAGAATCTCCATCTACAGAACCAAAATTACCTTGACCGTCAACTAAAATATATCTTAATGACCAAGGTTGAGCCATTCTAACCATTGTCTCATACACAGAGGAATCACCATGAGGATGATACTTACCCATAACATCTCCAACAATCCTACCTGACTTCTTAAAACCTTTATTATAATTAACGCCCATCTCCAGCATTCCATAAAGAACTCTTCTATGAACAGGCTTTAAACCATCTCTAACATCAGGTAATGCTCTAGAGACGATAACAGACATTGAATAATCAATGTATGCACCTTTCATTTCCTCCTCAATATTGATTGGAATTATATTTTGATCTTTATCTTCTACCATTAATAAAATTGATTGATTTTTATAGTGTAAATATACTTATTTTTATATCAAAAAAATAAGATTTTTAATGAATTAAGAGTGATTTAATAGACTTATTTAAATTCTCAGATTTCACTAAATAACTACCAGAAACTAATATATCTGCGCCGCTCTTTATTAAATCTTTTGAGTTAGTGTTATTTACACCACCATCAACAGAAATAATAAAATTATTTTTACTTTTTTTGTTATTTATACCTGTTACTTTATCAATTGTTTCTTTTATAAATTTTTGACCTCCCTTTCCAGGATGAACAGACATTATTAATACTAGATCTATTAATTCGAGTATATCATACAACTCTGATATATCAGTATCAGGATTTATAGCAACTCCAACATTTATATTATGATTTTTAATTTTAGTAATACAATCAATCAAATTAGAGTTTTTTTCAATGTGAATAGTTATTATCTCCGGTTTATATTTTATATAATTATCTATCTTATCTAATGGTTCCTCAACCATCAAGTGAATATCATACTTCAGATTAGTTAAAGATGAGATTTTATTTAAATTGAAAAGTTTTTCAGTCTTATTCTTAACAAACTTCCCATCCATAATATCTATATGTATAAGATCTATATTATTATCGTTAATTTTTTTTAGTTCCGAAGCAATGTTATCAAAATCACAATCAAGTATGGATATAGAAACTTTAGTCATTTACAATGCTTTTTTTTATGTTAATTAATTGATTTTGGTGAAAGCTTGACTGTATCCAACCGCCACCTATAACGTCATTATTTTCATAAAAAACAGCTGCTTGTCCAGGAGATATAGCGCTTACTCCATTTCCAAAATAGACTTTAATAGTATCATCTACCTGTTCTATTATTGACGGGTTACCTTTATCATTATATCTAACTTTAGTGTTCGAGTCCATTCTGTTAGTAATTTTATCGTATTTCATAAAATTTAACTTATTAACGTACATTCCGTCTCTCTTTAATTCATCAAAAGATCCAATAGTTACTTCATTTTTTTTACTATCTATTTTAGTAACATAGGCTGGATATCCTAGTGCTAGCCCGAGACCTTTCCTTTGTCCTATTGTATAAAATGGATATCCTTCATGCTTACCTATGATGGATCCATTTTCATCAATATAGTTTCCCTTTCCAACTTTATCATTTAAGTTCTCTACCCTATTTTTAAGAAAATTTCTGTAATCATTATCTGGAACAAAACATATCTCATAAGATTCAGATTTTTTCACAAGATTTTCATATCCAGATTTTTTAGCAATTGATCTAATCTCTGATTTTTCCAAATTTCCTAGAGGAAACATAGTTCTAGAAAGGTTTTTTTGACTAATTCCCCATAAAGCATAGGACTGATCCTTATTTTTATCCTTTCCTTTAGAAACAAAATATCTATTATCTTGAGTCGTATTAACATTTGCATAGTGTCCTGTAGCTATAAATTCACAATCTAATTTATCAGCTCTTTTTAGTAAAGCTTCCCATTTGATATGAGTATTACATAATACGCATGGATTTGGAGTCCTTCCCCTCATATATTCATCGGTAAAATAATCTATAACATAATCACCAAATTCAGATCTTATATCTAAAATATTATGGTGAAATCCTAAATCTACTGCTATGTTTCTAGCGTCGTTAATAGAATCTAAACTACAACATCCTGTTTCTTTTTTTGAAGATCCAGAAGACTCATAATCCCATGTCTTCATAGTTAAGCCTATAACTTCATATCCTTGTTCTTTTAAAAGTATAGCTGTTACGGAACTATCAATTCCCCCACTCATAGCTACAAGAACTTTACCATGTTTGCTCATATTTGAACTCTTTGTGTTTATTTTTGCAAAAATAATTTATTTATAACCAGTTTAAACAATGTCACTGAAGTATTTTGTACATGTAAGCTCAATTAATAATCTAAGCGATGCAAGATATTGTTCTGGAATGATGGTCAATTCTTTGGGTTTTGATTTAGATAATTATTCAAAAAGCAAATTACCAGTAGAAAATATCAATGAAATATGTAAATGGGTTAATGGAGTTGACTTCGTTGGCGAGTTTAATAATTCAGAATCTAATTACATTAATAGAGTAATTAATAAAATAGATTTTAATTACATATCTATAAACATTAATAATACTATAAATAATATAGATTTTGATCATCAAAAAATTATTATAGTATTACCTGAACCTAATCTTATAACTTCTAAAACAAATAATTTTTTAAGAGATAACTTTCCTGATACTAGAATTTTAATTATTGATAATTTAACAAAAGATTCTATTTCAAATCTTGAATTATTAAGTGATAATTATGAGATAATTATCAATCCGTTAGAGACAATTAATAGCACTAAAAAAATTCTAAATAAATTAGACCTTGGTTTATTATTAAAAGGTTCTCAAGAAATTAAGCCTGGGTATAAAGACTACGATTCAATTTCAGATTATTTAGAAGCTATTGATGAATCACTTTAGACATTCATAGAATTTTATAGTTTTACCCTCATTTAAAAATTTTTTTTCGTATTTAGTTTTTACACTTTTTACATATTCGAAATTAGGAGAAGAATATAAATCATCTGTATACTTTAATTTTTTGAATTTTGAATGTTTAATCTGATCAATAGAATAGTCAAACAAATCTTTATCATCAGTTTTTAACATCAGTTTTCCTCCATTTATTATTATCTCATGGTATGAATCTAAAAATTTTAAGTTAGTTAGTCTTTTTTTAATATCTCTTTTCTTAGGCCTTGGATCAGGGAATGAAATTATTATCTCTTCAACTTCATTTATTTCAAAATAATCAAGAATATTTTCTATTTGAATTCTTAAAAATATTGCATTTTTAATATTATTTTTTTCTAAATACTTAGCTCCTTTCCATAATCTGGAACCTTTTATATCTATTCCAATAAAATTAAAATTAGGATGAACTGATGAGTTTGATATTGTATACTCACCATTCCCACAACCTAACTCTAAATAAATCGGATTATTATTATTGAAGATATTACTCCACTTTCCTTTCGTCTTATCAAATAATGATTTTCCTTCTTGAATGATGAAGCTGGATTTTTTATTGTATTCGTATCTTTCTAGTTTATTTTTCATTTAAATCTGAAATTAAAAACAAACTTCCACCAATAAAAATCAAATCATCTGATTTGGCTATTTTTCTGCAATGCTCAATTGACTCATTAATATTCCTAAATACCTTACAATTAAATTTATTTTGTTTTAATATTTTACATAATTCATTTTTATCTTTTGCTCTTTCTATGCTTGGCTCAGTAACTATGTAATTGTAGTTTTTTGGGAGAGTAGATATAATTTTTTTCCAATCTTTTTCTTTCACCCCACCTATAATAAAATAAATAGTTTTAAAATCAAATGAATTAATTTCTTTGACAACTGCATTAAAACCATCATAATTATGGCAGCCATCTGATATTATTGTAGGTTTTTTTGAGATCACATTCCATCTTCCCAATACTTTGAATTTATTATCAATTTTCAACTTATTATTAGTTTTTATATTAAAATGCTTTTTAATATAAAAAAAGACTAATAGTGAAGAATAAATATTTTTTAAATAATATTCTGTAGGATTAGAAAGGTTGATTTTATAAGTGTCTTCTTTGTAAAAGATATTAATTTTTCTCTTTTTTAAAGACTTAGAGATGGTTTTTATCTTAATCTCATCGGAACTATAAATTAGTTTTGTGTTATTCCTAATGCACTCATCTTCAAATATATTATCTATATTATTTTGTGTCTCCCCCTTAATAAAAGTCATCCTATTTTTAATAATACCTGCCTTTTCATTTGCAATTTCTGATAAGGTATCACCTAATATATTCTGATGATCAAATCCTACATT
The DNA here is from genome assembly GCA_964527965.1 of uncultured Marinoscillum sp. Lineage (GTDB taxonomy): Bacteria > Bacteroidota > Bacteroidia > Cytophagales > MED-G16 > MED-G16. Next base: position 24,783 of record CAZGPH010000015.1, on the reverse strand, counting down.
TGTAACTAGACCTATTAATGGAGAAATAATATTTGTTGAATCTAACTTTCCACCTAAACCAACTTCAATTATTGCTATATCTACTTTTTTGAATTTAAAATATTCAAAAGCCATTAAAGTTGAGATTTCAAAAAATGATGGTTTTATTTTATTAAAAAATTTAAAATTAGAATTGATGAATTCTTTTATAAATTTTTTTTTTATTTTCTTACCATTTACTTGAATCCTTTCCCTATAATCAAATACATGAGGGGATGAAAATAAACCAATTCTTAAATTTAAGTTAAGACATAAATTTGCTATAGTTGCTGATGTAGTTCCCTTTCCATTTGTTCCTCCGACATGTATTGATCTAAATTTTTTTTGTGGGTTATCAAATTTTTCACATAATAAGCTAATATTATGAAGTCCTGGTCTTATTGCTGAATTACCTGTCTTTTGATAATTAGGTAAATTTTTTAATAGAAACTCTAAAGCTTCATTATAGTTCATTAATTGTTCTTTATAAGGAATGTTATTTTACCTTTTGATAACTCTGCTGGATTATTATTGTTAGTTGGACTAAAAGTTAGTTTTAATATTTCTTCTCTGTAAATATTTTCTACGTTTGGGCTTAACGTTGTTTCAATAGTTTTGAGTCCAACTATCTCTCCATAATAGTCTACAGTAATTTCAAATATTATTTTACCACTTTCTCTACTATTGTCAATAGGTTTTGGTTCTATATCCCATACCCAACCTTGCATTTCAAGGGATGAACCTTTTGATCCTGATGAAGAACTAGTTTTTTTATTAAATAATGCTCTCTCATCAATAATTTTATTTTTTGATGGTATTTCTTCTTCATTATTAATTTTTGATTCTGAACTTTCTGAAACCTTCTCCTCTGTAATACTTTCATTTTCATTTACTAAATCCGAATCAGATTCTTCTTCTAAATTAGAATTATTAATTTCTTCTTCTAAAACATCTTCTGATTCATCAGAATCAACAATTTCTTCAGTTATTTGTTCTTCTATAATTTCATTATCAAAGGTTTCTTCTATCTCCTCAAAGTTATCTTCGGATTCATTTAATACATCAGAAAGTTCTGATAACTCAGAGGTTTCAAATCCTAATTCAATACCATATTCTTCAGGTGGTGGGTATGTTTCTTTCCATGCTACAATTATCATAAGAAATAAAAAGAAAATCACATTAGTAGTTACAGTAAGCCAAAATGCTTTTCTTTTTAAATCTTTATTTCTATCCATTATTTCTTAGGTGTTGAAGCAATCGATACTTTAGCCTCTAATGAGGTTGCAATTCCTGCTACATTTACCAAATGTTCAACTGGCACATCTTTATCGCAGTGTAATACAACAAGGCCTTCTTCCTCCCCTATCTCATTTCTGAGAACCATTTCTAAATTATCTATTGATGTTTCATTTTCATTAACAAAGTATCTGAGCTCACTTGTAATGGTAACGGATACCTTTTGAATAACAATAGAAGAGGATTTACTAGAAGGTAAATTTACAGGCAAACCAGAAGGTGTTACAAAAGATGCTGTCAACATAAAAAATATGAGTAACAGAAATATTATATCTGTCATTGAAGACATACTAAAAAGAGGATTTATTTTATTAGTACTCTTTAAATTCATCTTTTAGATTGTAAGGTTTCTATAAATTCAATTGTTGTATATTCCATTTTATGAATTAATTTTTCAACTCTAGAAACAAGATAATTATAGGCCAGATAGGCAACAATCCCAACAAATAATCCAGCAGCAGTGGTGAGCATTGCCTCATAGATGCCACTTGAGAGAAGTTTCGGACTTACAGCACCTTCTTCTTCTGCAATAGATATAAATGCTTGAATCATACCAGTAACCGTGCCTAAGAATCCCATCATAGGTGCAGCACCAGAAATAGTTGCCAAGAGACTTAAGTTTTTTTCTAAATTATAAATTTCAATTTTTCCAACATTTTCTATTGAAGACTCTATATTCTTAAGTGATGTGTTAAGTTTATTTAGACCCTTTAGAATCATTCTAGATACTGGATTATTAGTATCTTCACATATCAATTTTGCTCCATTAATATCATCATTCTTAACTCTACTAATTATCTCATCTGTGAATCCTTTTGGAGATTTAGATTCTCTATTAATAACTAAAATCTTTTCAATTAAAATATAAATAGTTATAACAAATAAGAAAAGAATAGGAATCATCATAAAACCACCTTTAAATAACAATTCCATAACTGTTATTTCTTCTTGAGAAATAAGATTAAGTGTTGAGTCATTGTTTATTATCTGAAGTATTAGTGTTTTAGAATCCATAGTTCATCATTTAATTGTTTTTTATAAGACGGTAATTTTTCTTTTGCTTCATCAATGTTGGTAAATGTTTTAATTGCAACTCTATACTTATTACTATAACTAACAGGAAAAATAATTATTGCATTAAAACCGTTATCTAATAACTTATTAGCTTTATTTAAAGATAAATTATAATTTGAAAAGCTACCTGATATTATATAATAATTTCCAGTAATATGATTTATTTCAGTTATTGAATTAAAATTAACCAGATCTTCTTTAGTAGGTATTAATGTTACTGAATCAGCAGATAAAGACTTAGCATTTGAACTTATCTCTTCTTCTTTTATTTTGTTGAAATTATTATTTTCTTTTTTCAGATCTGTTTGAATATTATTATTTATAAAGATGTCTTTATAATAATAGATTATTCCAAAAAGAAGAAATAATACTAAAAGAGGAAATATAGGAAAATTATTTTTTTTTAATTTATAGTCATCAAGATTGATTTCTTTTAGACCATAGTCATTTTCAGATTTTTTCATTAAAAGTTCCACTTTATTCCTACCATAAAATTAATTCCTTGATCTGGATACATAAAAAACCTCTCATTATACTTATTTAAAATATTATTTATTTTAATATAGACATTAAGGCTTTCAGAGAATTGGTATGATGTTTTTGAAAATATATCTAAGTAGGAATTCATTTTAAACATTTCATTATTAAAATTAAGACCATAGTTTTCTAATTCGAAAATACCTCCAAGAGTAAAGTCTAATTTACCTAATGAAAGAGTATTTACCTGTTCAATAAGATAAACTGGCATTAAAACCTCTTTTTCTTCATATATATTATAAATGAAATTAAATGAGGAGTTAATATTATTTATAGATGAATTGATTTCTAGTGAAATTTTATCAATTACTTCCTCTTCTGGGTTTCTTTCTATACTATAAAGGTATAAAGGGTTTCTTATGTCTCCCTGTAAATCATTTGAACTAGATAAAATGTAGTCTAAAGTACCTTTTAAATTTTTTGTCTCATAGGAAAATGATATCTGAGTGTCATCATTAACTGAAATATCAATAGCTCCCATAAAGGAATATTTATTTTCAGTTAAATCAAATTCATTGATTAGTAAAGGGTCATGAATAAATGGCAATGATTTAATTTCATCATAATATGTATTATGATATAAACCTTTAGAGGCAGAAGCTCTGAAGGTGATATCATTCAAATTATATTTTAATTTTAATGATGGAGAAAATGAAGTTTTTTTATTGCTTGATTTATATGATCTATTGATTATTTGATAATCTAAATCAAAATTGAACATAAAATTTTTAGAAAAATATTCATATGAGAGCGGTAATGAAAAGTCATTAATATTAAGAGGTGTTTCATCATTTAACCCAATATCTGGACCATGCTTTAGGTTATATGATTTAAACTGAGGAGTGATACTTAAAATTGATTTAGAAATAGGAAGTGTTATATTTCCTTTAAAAAGATAAGAGTTTTCATCAAATAAGTTATCGGTATATTCTCTTCCGCTAAAAGTAATTTCAGATATTAACTCTTCTGAAACATTTTGAAAATTAATATTATAATCAAATGTGTTATTTTGTAAACTATAATCTTCCTCTTGCTCCTTTGTTAATTCGCTGATACTTTCAGAATTTACAAAACCATAATATCCGTTTGTATTGTTTTGGTACTTTAAATATGATTTTAATGTATTTTTATTATCAAATTTGTAATTAAAGTTCAGATTAATATCTGAATGAGATTTTCCACTTAATAAAGATAATTTAGATCCCTTGGAGCTCGATAGGTGAAATATATCAGAATAAATAGATAATTTGTTTGATATAACATACGATGGGTTAGAATGTATTAAAAATGAGCCATAATTACCATACCCTAAATCAAGAAATATATTTTTATCATCTAAAATTTTAATTTCATTTCTTAATATTCTGTCAATCTTTTTATCATCAGATTCAAATGAATACAACACATCATCATAATCAAATCTTTTCATTTCAATTTTACCTCCCTCACCAATAATCTTATTTATTGATTTATCCGCTTTTGGTAGAATAATAATACTATTTTTTTCAATTAATATCTGAGCATCTTCAATCTCCCCTTCATTATTCTGGGAAAAAGATTTATGACTAATTAATATAAAAAATATTAAAACCAATTTTTTACTCATCATATTGAATTTTATTTAATAATTCTTCTGCATTATTTTTAATCTCATTAATTTCTGTATTTTCTAAAAGGGATTCTAGTGTTGCCTTTGCTTGAAAACTTTCTCCCATTGATATAAATATTTCTGCAATTAATAAGTATGACCTGCCTACCCAATAATCATAATTAGAAAAGTTTTCATTTAATGAATATAATGTCTCAAGTGCTTGTGTTTCAAGAGATTGATCATAAAATATTTTTGCAAGTAAATAATTTGCCTCAACAGCACTCTCATCTTTAACTAGGTTAATGGTTGTTAGAAGCATATCGATAGCATTTGAAAAATTACCTTTATCAATGAATGACTTTGCATTTAAAAGATTTATTTTATTTCTATTATTAAATGAAATTTTATCATAATTATTTATAAGAGAAGAATAGTAATGAACTGAATCATATTTTTTAAGAAAATAATAATTTGTAAGACTGCCAATATAAGCATCTACCCTTTCTCTATTATTTTTACTATTTAATTCAAGAGATTTATAAAATTCAAGAGATTTATCATATAATTTTAATTTTAAATTTATATTGGCCAATCTATTAAGTGACCTAGAATAATATTTAGAATTAATACTGTCTATTAATATATTATAGGTATTTTCAGCATTCTCTAATTGATTAAGCTTATAATAAGATTCTGCTAAAAAATAATTAGTTTCATAGCTATTATATATATTTTCATCAGAGATATTAATATCATTGGCATATTCAATCAACTCCTTATATTTTTGATTAAAGTATAAGTTTCTAAAATTATCAAATTGAATAATTTTAATGTTATCATTATCAGGAAAATTATCCTTGTAAGTATTGATTAATTCATTTAACTGAGAAAAATTATCTGTGTAAGAAACAGTCTTCTGAAGACCTAATATTGATTGACTCTGAAGGTCTGAGTCTTTAATATTATTTAATATATATAAATAGTCAACCTCTGCCTGATCATATGCCCTAAGATTAAAATATGAAGTAGCCCTGTTTAGATATGAATATGGAACATAACTACTAAATCTATATTCTTCTATAACTTTAGTGTAATTCTCAATTGACTTATCAAATTCAGAGTTTTCAAAATATATCTGAGCTTTCCTAAAAGTAGCATCATCATCTAAGGATTTTTCAGAGTTAATTATCACTTTATCCATAAATTCAATAGATTTTGTGAAATTATTTATTCCGTAATAACATAATCCGATTTGATAATTAATATAGTTTTTATTTGATTCGTCTAAGCTAATAAGTTGATTATAAGTGTCTATTGACTTTAAAAATTGTTTTGAGGCATAATATGAATCTGCCAATCTAAGAAGAGGGTCAATATCCTCAGATGAATAATTATCTGATTTAGCATCAATATATTTTTTTAAATAAAATGATGCGTTTTTGTAATCGTTAATATTAAAATATGAATAACCTAATAAAAGGTTTAACTCAACTGTATTAGAAGATGAAAGATTATCTAAAATTTTTAATATTTCATCAATTGATAATTGGAAGTTATTTCCAATAAAATATGCTTCTGCCTTATTTTTAACTGATTTTAGATAAATATTTTTATCAAGAGTATATCTCTGAGAAAGATTAAAATAACCTATTGAGTTTTTAAAATTTCCTCTATTAAATTCATTTATACCTTTCTGGTATGTAACGTATTGAAATTTAATTTTATCATCATCAGATATGTTCTTTTTTGTATTTAAATACTGAATGATCTTAGAATAATTATTTGTCATAAAATAATTCTCGCTTAAAAGACTTTCTACTTCATCACTTTTAAAACTTGGGTAAAGATTTTTCATTTTTTCTAGAACAGCTATAGAAAGGTCATGGTCACCAAGTTCATATATTGTTTTAGCGTAATTAAGAAGGGACCTTTTTGTATATGTTTCGTTAAAATCATTTCTGTAAGCAGCATAGAAATAGTTTTTTGCAATATTTATCTCCTTCTGATCAAGAAATATCATTCCTAAGTAGAATGATGAAACTTGAGAATAATTATTTCTTTTTTCAGTAAGAGTTTTAAATTGAATTTTAGCTATATCATAATCTTTAAGCATATAGTATGAATAAGCTTTTGTGAAATGTATTTCATCATCTCTATCTAACTTTTTATTGATTTTTGAAAAAACTTCTAATGTATTTTTATAATCATTAAGTTCAAAGTATGACTTACCTATGTAATAGTAGCAATAGTCTGCATTTTCTACATTATCATTAATTGATTTTAAGAGTTCAGTAGCTCTATTATACTGACCATTTAAAAAATAAATACTTATCTGATACTGTAAAAATTTTCTTTTTATCTCTTCCTTTTCAATAACATTAAAATATTCTAAGGATTCTTTAAAGTTATTATTTAGATAAGCTATTACGCCAAGTAAATAATTTTTATCATTTAAATATTTTTCGTTGTTTAAAAGGTCTAAGTATTTCTTAGCATCAGAGTAATTTTTATCATTAAATAAACTTAAACCAAGTAAATAATTAGACTCTGAATCTTTTTTGTCTAATAATTCTAAAAACTTTATTGATAATTTAAATTTACCCTGGTTGAACTGAAATTTACCGTATTCTTTTAAAAGGAATGATCTTGTGGATTTTCTATTTAATAGAATGTAGTTCTCAATTTTATTTTTTAGTGGTTTAAGTTTTCTAGATGGTAAAGATGATTTATAATTAAAATTAGAATTAAGTAATGATACAATATAATTTGAGACATCACCATGGTCTATTATATCAAAACTTTTTTTATTGTAAATCTCTTCAAAATAGGAAACGTATAATGAATAATTACCTGACTCAAATAATCTTTCTAGTTCATTTGAATTCTGAGATAGAATAATGTTAGAATTAAGAATTAAAAGAATTGTTAAAACTTTTTTCATTTATTATAAAATATTTTAAAAATCATCTCTCCCATTAAATTCTTATTATGTGATTTTATTTGTTTAATTCCTTTAGAAATTAAATCTAAGTTTTTAATAGAATTGATAATATTTATAATCTCATTCATTTTATAGTTATTTGAAGCTTTGATATAAGATCTGGCTACATAGGGATGAACGGAAATTGATGTAGAAATATTATTTGGGTCAGTCATATTTTTTGATTTAACAACTAATAGTCTTGAGAAGAAATTAAACATATAAATTATTAGTTGCTGTATAGGGAACTTCTTTTCATTTGATGAAAAATAATTTACGATTTTTCCACATTTTAATGAGTTTTTTTCAACTAGACTATCTTGAAATTCAAATAAATTATATTCTCTGTTAATACCAATTAATTTTATGATATCATCTGATATAATATTTTTATCTTGTTTATTTGAAAATATTTTATTTAATGCGCTGTCTATTTTTTCTAAATTATTACCAATACTCTCTGAAAGTAACATTATAGATTCTTGATCTATATTAAATTGATTTCTTTTAACTTCATTTGAAATGAAATTAGGTATCTGGTTGTCATAAATTTTATTTTCCTTAGAACTTGAATCTAATACAGTTGCCACTTCTAGAAAAGCCTTATATAATTTACTTCTTTTATCTATCACCTTATTATTTAAACAAAAAACAAGAGTTGTAGTGTTATTGATATTATTTAGATAATTGATTAATAATTCTGTTTTTGAGTTATTTGCTCTTTTAAAAACATCCAATTCTTTTGATTCTTTAACAACAACTAATTTTTTATCTGACATCATCGGAAAACTTTTTGATGAGTTTAATATTTTCTCAATAGTTGTATCCCTGCCATAATGAATTTCCAAGTTAAAACTCTGGTGTTCTTTTTGGATAAATTTTTTTTCAAAAAAAGTAGATATCTTATTAATAAAGAAGGATTCTTCTCCCATTAGAAGATAAATTTTAGAAAAATTTTCTTCTTTCAAATTCTGAATAATTTGATTATAGGTTTTAATCATCTGATTATTTCATAAAAGTAGTTAGTTTTTTAATAATATTGCATGTAATTATTTATTAAATAGATATATATGAAAAACTTTGTTGATGAACTAAAATGGAGAGGTATGATTCATGATGTTACTCCATCAACAAGTGAATATTTAGAAAAAAATAAAACATCAGGTTACATTGGTTTTGATCCTACTGCAGACTCTCTTCATATAGGAAATTTAGTACAGATAATGACCCTAGTACATTTTCAAAATTCTGGTCATAAACCAATTATTTTAATTGGAGGAGCAACTGGCATGATTGGTGACCCATCAGGAAAATCCAAAGAAAGAAAATTTTTAGATGAGAAAACATTAATAAATAACCAGAATAAAATTCAATCACAATTTGAAAAATTTTTAGATTTTGAAGGTGAAAATTCAGCTTCTATTCTTAATAACAAAACATGGTTTGAAAATTTTAACTTATTATCATTTCTTAGGGAGGTAGGAAAACATGTATCTGTGAATTATATGATGGCTAAAGATTCTGTTAAGAATAGACTTGAAACAGGAATTTCATTTACAGAGTTCAGTTACCAGTTAATACAAGGGTATGACTTCTACTGGCTATGGAAAAACAAAAAAGTAAAAATACAATTTGGTGGATCTGATCAGTGGGGAAATATTTTAACTGGAAATGAATTAATTAGAAGAATTGATGGAGGAGAATCGTTTGCTTTAACTACTCCTCTTATAACTAAATCTGATGGTGGTAAATTTGGAAAAACTGAAGATGGAAATGTATGGTTAGATGAAAAAAGAACAAGTCCCTATAAATTTTATCAGTTTTGGATTAATGTATCTGATGAAGATGCAGCTAAGTTTATAAAGATATTTACACTAAAAGGTGAAAATGAAGTAAAAAATTTAATAAAATCTCACGAAAAACAACCACATCTCAGAATTTTACAAAATTCACTAGCTGATGAAATAACTGAAAGGGTTCATGATAAGAAAAAACTTGATATTGCAAAATCTACCTCTCAAATACTATTTGGTAAATCCAAAAAGGATGATTTTGATAATTTGAAGGAAGATGTCATGAAATCATTATCAACTGCAGTTCCATGTGTTAAGATCAATAAAGAAGATATTAACTCTGAACTTAAAACTCTTCTTACAGAAATTACAAATTTTGAAATTTTTTCTTCTAAATCAGAATTAACCAGATTGATTAAAAATAATGGGTTAAGCATTAATAAAGAAAAAATATTAGATGATGAATTCGATATATCTAAAAACCTTAAATTTGATAAATACCTTCTTTTACAGAAGGGTAAAAAGAATTATACTTTTATTATTGTCGAATAAACTTATATTTGTGGTAAAAATTCAAAAAATATGCAAAATTCAAAATTAGTTTCAGTAATAGTTTTTCTTTTATTTGGTCTAACAGTAATGTTTTCTTTCGCCTCTAGCATCTTCTATGTTATTGAGTCTACAGAGAGAGCTGTAATCTTTTATAAATTTGGTAAAGGTCTAGACAAAGAAGATGTTATAAAACCAGGCTTTGGAATAAAAGCGCCATGGAATGATATATATAAATTTGATATCACTGACAATTTAGTAGAGGAAACAATAGATGTTTTAGATGGTAGTGGTCTAAGTATCAATGTAGATGTTACTATGAATTTTCACTTAAGTTATGATAGTGTAGGTGAAATATATGAAACTTATCAGTTTGATTTCTTAAGGAGATTAGTTAGGCCAGTATTTAGGTCAACAGTAAGGGATGTAATGGGAAGATATACTGCAGAGGAAATATATTCTACTAAAAGAGCTGAAGTTGAAAACTTAATACAAGAAGAGGCAAGTGAAGTGCTAAAGCAGCCAGGTAATAACATAATACTTAAATCTCTTTTAATTAGATCCATAACTCTTCCAGCTCAAATTAAAGGAGCTATTGAAAATAAACTTCAACAAGAGCAAGAAGCACTAGCATACCAGTATAGACTTGAAAGAGAAAAAAGTGAGGCTGAGAGGAAAAGAATCGAAGCAAATGGTGAAGCTAACGCAAATAGGATTATAAATAGCAGTTTAACTCCTGCCCTACTTAAAATGAGGGGTATAGAGGCCACAACTAAATTAGCTGAATCTCCAAATTCAAAAGTTATAGTTATAGGTAGTGGAAAAGACGGTCTTCCTTTAATTCTAGGTGGAAATAATTAATTTAAATGAGTAGAAAGGCAACACTAAATTTTGACGGCAAAGAAATTGAATTACCTATTATTAGTGGGTCTGAAGATGAAAATGCTATTGATATTTCAAAGATAAGAAGTGAAACAGGGCTGATTACACTAGATAAAGGATTTAAGAATACCGGTTCTACAACTAGTAATATCACATATTTAGATGGTGAAAAAGGTGTTTTAAGACATAGAGGGTATTCAATTGAAGAATTAGCCTCCAAATCTACTTTTACTGAAGTTTCCTATCTACTGATTTATGGAGAATTACCTACTAAAAATCAACTAGAAGAATTTGAAAATAAAATTAGAGTTCATACACTAGTCCATGAGGATTTTAAAATAATTCTTGAAGGATATCCTTCTAAAGCTCATCCTATGGGCATCTTATCTTCTTTAATCACAAGTTTAACTGCATTTTATCCAGAATCACTTGATCCAAATAGATCCAAAGACTTAGTAGACCTTAGTATTGCAAGAATTTTAGGTAAATTTCCAACTTTTGCAGCATGGTCTTTTAAGAAAAGAAATGGTCATCCAATTATATATCCAGATAATAGTTTAGACTATTGTTCAAACTTTTTAAAAATGATGTTTGAATTACCTTCTGAATCATATCAACAGAATTCTGTTGTAACAGACGCACTCAACAAATTATTAATTCTTCATGCAGACCATGAGCAAAATTGCTCAACTTCTACTGTTAGAATTGTTGGTTCAGCTCAGTCAAGTATATACCCGTCTATCTCGGCTGGAATTAATGCTTTGTGGGGACCTTTACATGGAGGTGCAAATCAAGCAGTTATAGAAATGCTTGATGCTATTATAAAAGACGGTAATAACATAGATAAATATATCAAAAAGGCAAAAGATAAGAATGATCCGTTTAGGTTAATGGGATTTGGTCACAGGGTATATAAAAATTTTGATCCAAGAGCAAAAATTATTAAGGTAGCAGCTGATAATGTACTTGACAAACTTGGAGTTAGTGACCCAGTTTTAGAATTAGCTAAAAAACTAGAGAAAATAGCACTTGAAGATCAGTATTTTGTTGATAAAAAATTATATCCAAATGTTGATTTCTACAGTGGAATAATATACAGGGCATTAGGTTTTCCACCAGAAATGTTTACTGTAATGTTTGCATTTGGAAGATTGCCAGGTTGGATATCTCAGTGGAAAGAAATGAGAGAAAATAAAGAGCCACTAGGAAGACCTAGACAAATTTATACTGGAGAGAAATCAAGAAAATATGTTGATATTTCCAGTAGATAGTTAATATTTTCTATCTAAAATTTCTTTGAGAATTACTGCCTCTTTTAATGAATCTTTGTTTTTAAGTTTTCCTCTTAATTTAGAAAGTGAACTTTCTTTTATTACAGTGTGAGTTTCTTTTTTGATTTTAGGTTGAACTTTTTTATCAGATATAGTAAGATCTTCTTTTACTTTAATCTCTTCTTTAACCTTATCTTCTTCTTTTTCAATTATTTCAACTTCTTCAATAGGTTTCTCTTGTACCCTAACAGACTTAAAATTTTCTTCAATAATCTGCTCAAATTTGCTTTTTATTTTAGGTTTATTTTCAAGTGAATCTGGGGATGATTGTTTTGGCTTTTTCTTCTTAGAAAAATAATTAGATAACCATGCAATAATTCCGAAAATTAAAGGCCCTATAAATTCGCTAAAATCTGAGAAATCCATAGTTATATTATTATATTTATCACCAAATGTAAATCATTATTATTTAATGAGATTAAATAAAATAGAAATTAAAGGATTTAAAAGTTTTGGAGACAAAACAATCATAAATTTCAATAGTGGAGTTACAGGAATTGTCGGTCCAAATGGATGTGGTAAATCTAATATTGTAGATGCTATAAGATGGGTTCTAGGTGAGCAAAAAACGAGTTTACTCAGGTCTGATAAAATGGAAAATATAATTTTCAATGGCTCAAAGTCTAGAAAAAAACTTCAATTAGCTGAGGTGTCTATTTCATTTGATAACACTAAAAATTTAATACCAACCGAGTATTCTACAGTAACAGTAACAAGAAAATATTTTAGATCAGGAGACAGTGAGTATTTATTGAATGATGTGAAGTGTAGACTAAAGGATATAACAAATCTGTTTCTAGATACTGGTATATCATCAAACAATTATGCTATTATAGAATTATCTATGGTTGATAATATATTAAATGATAAAGATAATTCAAGACTACATTTGTTTGAGGAAGCTGCAGGAATATCAAAATTCAGAAAAAGAAAGAAAGAGACTTTTAGCAAAATTAGACAGACAGAATCTGATTTAGATAGGGTTGAAGATCTAGTATATGAAATTGAAAAAAATCTTAGATCTTTAAAAAGACAAGCTAAACAAACTGAGAAATATTATAATTATAAAGAAGAATATAAAACTATTAGTATAAATGTGGCTCTTGAATCATCAAAAAAAACTCGTTATACTTTAGAAGATCAAAAGAAAAGGCTTATTAAAATTGAAAATGAAAATACTAAGGTAATATCAGAACTTGCGAAAAAAAACTCGAAATTAGAATCAGCAAAATCTTCACTTATTCCACATGAAAAAAAACTAATAAAACTTCAAAAGTCTTTGAATAAAGTTCTAGAGGAAATTAGAGGTCACGAAGAATCTAAAAGAATTAAAGCACAAAAATCTAAAATGTTGATAGAGAGAGCTGAAGATTTAAAGGAAAAAATAAAATTTGATAATGAAAGTAATAAAAGATCTGAGTTTTCAATTTCAAGTATAAACAAGGAGATAATATCAAATGAGAAAGATCTCAAGAAGACTTTAAGTAGATTGGATTCTACAAAAAAAGAGTATTATAAATACGAAGAGCAATTAAAAGATAAAAATGTTAAAATAACTGACATAAAAGAGGTTGAGGATTACTTTAGAGAATTAAATCATAATATTGAGTCGATATCAAACAAAAGAAGTCAACTTGAGAATTTAATAAAAATTGATAAAATTGATAAAAAAGCTATATTAGAAAAAATTGAATCATTAGATAAAGAAATTAAGGAATTAAAAAAAGGTTTTAAGGTTATTGAAAATTTATTTAAAACCGAAAACAAAGAAATTATTAGAATCAATAAATTATTTACTGATAAATCAAAAGAATTATCAATTGACGAAATAACATATAATAATTTAAAAAGTAAAATCGAGTCATTAGAGAAGGAAGTAGAATATAAGAACGCTACCTATGAATCAAATAAAAAAAGAATTCAAGAAAATATTAAGGATTTAGAGAATTCAGAGAAAGAGATTAGCAAAATTGATGTTGATTCAGACTCAAAAGATAGTTCTCTTATAAAGCTTTATGATAAAAAAAATATCTCAGAAAAAGATCTTGAAAAATTTGAAGATGAATATTATAAGTTAAAATCTACAATAGATCTTGATGATTCATCAATAAAAGATTTACAAAACAAGAAAGATGTTAACATAGACTTAATAGATGAATTAAAAACAAGCATTCATGATAATGAAATTGAATTAAATTCTGTCGAACAAAGAATATCTATAGAGTTTGATCTTGAATTAAAAAAATGTAAAGTTGATAAATCAATATTTGAAGAAAATACCCTTGATCAACTTTCTAAAAAAAGAGATGAATTAAAGTCTAAAATTGAGAAAATTGGTCAAATTAATCCTCTTGCAATGGAAGCTTATAATGAAATTCAGGAAAGACATGAATTCATTGTAAAAGAAAGAAGCGATCTTTTAGATGCTAAAGATTCTTTATTAAAGACTATTGAGGAGATAGATGTTGTAGCTAAAAAGTCATTCTTATCATCTTTTGATAAGATAAAAAACAACTTCAAGACTGTATTTAGATCATTATTTACAGAAGATGACGATTGTGACTTGGTAATAAATGATGAAGAAAATCCTCTTGAATCATCAATAGAGATAATGGCTAAACCTAAAGGGAAAAAACCTCAGACAATAAATCAATTGTCCGGTGGAGAAAAAACTCTCACAGCAACATCATTACTATTTGCTATATATTTACTTAAACCTGCTCCTTTTTGTGTTTTTGATGAAGTTGATGCACCTTTAGACGATGCTAATATTGATAAGTTTAATAAAATAATTAATAAATTCTCAAATTCTTCACAGTTTATAATTGTCACACATAACAAGAGAACTATGAACAATGCAGATATTATTTATGGAATTACAATGCCTGAACAAGGAGTCTCTAAAGTTGTTCCTGTTGACCTAAGAAAATTAAAAATTTAAAAATTATGAATAAAGAAAATAAATCAAAATCAGTTATTGGAGGTGAATTTTTATTAAATGAAACGGATGTATCAAAAGTATTCATTATTGAAGATTTTGATGAAGATCAAAGAATGATGGCTGATTCTTGTAATGATTTTTTAGAGAAAGAAGTCATTCCTCTTACTGAAAAGATTGACAGTAAAGAAAATCCAGAGTTAATGCCTGAACTTCTTACTAAAGCTGGAGAATTAGGTTTATTAGGTCTGTCTATAGGAGAAGAATATGGAGGAATGAATATGAGTTTTAATACAAGTATGTTAATAGCTGATATTGTTGGAATAACAGGGTCTTTTTCAACTGCATATGGTGCACATACTGGAATTGCTACTCTCCCATTAAAATACTATGGAAATAAAGATCAAAAAGAAAAATATTTAAATGGATTAGTGTCAGGTGAATTAAAGGGTGCATACTGTCTAACAGAACCTGATTCTGGTTCAGATGCAAATTCAGGTAAATCTCGAGCTATCCTTTCTGAAGACAAATCTAAATACATTATAAATGGTCAAAAAATGTGGATATCAAACGGAGGGTTTGCAGATTTATTTATAGTATTTGCTAAAATAGATAATGATAAAAACCTAACTGCATTTATTGTTGAGAAAGGGTTAGATGGTATAAATATGAATCCTGAAGAAGATAAATTAGGTATTAAAGGATCATCTACTAGACAAATATTTTTTAATGATGTAGAAATTCCATCAACCAATATACTTGGGAATCGAGAGGAAGGTTTTAAGATAGCATTAAATGTATTAAATATTGGAAGAATAAAACTAGGTGCAGGAGTACTTGGTGGATGTAGAGGTGTTATTGATCATTCAATTAATTATTCAAAAGAAAGAATTCAATTTAATCTTCCTATTGCATCTTTTGGTGCAATAAAATATAAATTATCAAATATGATAGTGAAAACTTTTAGCTGTGAGTCTATTTGTTATAGAGCTGGGGATGATATAGAACAAAAGATAAAAGAATTTCAAGCAGATGGTAAAAATTTAAATGAATCTGAATTAACTGCAATTGAGTTATTTTCTGTTGAATGTGCTATATGTAAAATCTATGGATCAGAAATTTTAGATTATGTTGTTGATGAGGGTGTTCAGATTTATGGTGGAATGGGATATTCTGAGGAAGCACCTATGGCAAGACCATATAGGGACGCTAGAATATCAAGAATATATGAAGGTACTAATGAAATAAATAGGATGTTGATTGTTGGCACTCTTCTTAAAAAATCAATCAAGAATGAGATAAATCTATTTAAGAAAGCTATGGAAGTTATAAAAGATGGAAAATTAAAGAAAATTCATTATTCATCTGATAATCATTTCAAGTCATCTTATGATCTAGTCAATTCATTAAAGGATTGCTTCTTATATATCTTTGGTAAGGCAGCAATGCACTTTAATGATAAAATAAAATCAGAACAAGAGGTAATGATGAATATTGCTGATGTCATAATATCAATTTATGTTCTTGAGTCTACATTAAAAAGGTGTGAAAAAATATATCTTAATAATAAGAATAAAATAATGATAGAAATATCTAAAGCTTCTATATATTCTAATATTTCAATAATTAGGCATCATTCAATCGAATCAGTAATAAGTTATATGGATAATAATGATGCTAAAAAGAGTATTGATTTTATTAATTCATGTACTGAGTTTGAAAATTTTAATATTAAGGAAGTAAACAGAAATATTGCAAATTACTTTTTAGAGAAAAAATCATATAGTTTATTTAATAATTTTAAATGAAAAGAGGCTCTTTTAATACAAGGTTAGGTTTCATACTTGCTGCCTCTGGTTCGGCTGTAGGTCTTGGAAATATATGGAAATTTCCATTTGAGGTAAGCAATGGTGGTGGTGCCGCCTTTCTTATAATGTATCTTATGTTTTGTTTTATTCTATGCTTTCCTGTTATTGTATCTGAAATTGCGATAGGTAGAAATACTAAAAAAAATGCTATAGGTGCCTTTAATGAGATGGGAAAAAGAGAATGGAATTTTATTGGTAAAATGGGAGTGCTTTGTGGTGTTTTAATATTATCTTTTTATACAATAGTAGCCGGTTGGGTTCTTGGGTATGTAATAGAGATGATAAGTGGTAACTTTTCAATCTCTGATAATTTTGGATACTATGTAAATAATACAAGTAATGTATTATTTTATTCAGTATTGTTTATGGTCATAACTGCTTTTATAGTATCTAAAGGTGTAGAAAAAGGTATAGAGAAAGCAGCAAAAATTTTAATGCCATCGCTAATCATAATTATTTTATTATTAATTATATATGCTCTAACTCTTCCAAATTCTATAGATGGAATTATTTTTTATTTAGTACCAGATTTTTCTCAGATTAATCTTACGGTTGCAGGAAATGCCTTAGGTCAAGCATTTTTCTCTTTATCTCTAGGAATGGGCATGTTAATAACCTATGGAAGTTATATTGATAAAAATAATAATATTATAAACTCAGCTGCATTAATTACATTAACAGATGTGGGAATTGCTTTCCTTGCGGGACTTATAATCTTCCCTTTTGTATTTTCATCAGGAATTGAGACACAAGGAGGGCCCGGCTTAATATTCCAGGTATTTCCTAAAATTTTTGAAGGTTTAGGACCATTAACAGGTACTGTAATTGGGTCAACCTTTTTCATATTATTATCATTTGCTGCTATAACTTCTACAGTATCATTACTAGAAGTTCCAGTAAGTTATCTTGTTGACGAGTATAAAGTAGAAAGAAAATATTCAGTTTGGATAGTAGCTTTTATTATTTTATTAATTGGAATTCCTTCGGCACTATCTCAAGGTAAAATCGTATTCTTTTCTGAATTTATAACATACTTTGGTAATGATAAACCAATTGATTTCATGCAATTTATTATAGATGTATCTAATGATACTTTGCTGCCTTTTGGAGGATTTCTGATTACTATGTATGTCTCTTTTGTATGGAAAAAAAGGAATTTGTCAGATGAAATAAGTAAAGGAAACCCAAATTATAAGGGTTCATTAGTAGAAAAGTATATAAACTTTTCTATTACCTATATATGTCCTTTAATACTTGGATCTATTTTCTTATTAACGTTCTTAAATAAATTTTTTGGGATATAGCTATTCGAATCTTAATGATTCTATAGGATCTAATGCGCTTGCTTTCATTGCTGGTATGTAACCACTTAATATACCAACTAAAGTACTTAGTAAAAGTCCAGTTATTACCCATAGCCAAGGAATAATAAAGCTGCCACCTCCAATAAAAATAGTTACAAGATTACCGAACAATATACCTAATGTCACCCCACCAAAACCACCAATAAGACATATAAGTATTGACTCAATTAGAAACTGATCTCTTATGATTTTAGGTGTTGCACCAATAGACTTTCTTAATCCAATTTCTCTAGTTCTTTCTGTGACAGAGACCAACATTATATTCATTAAACCTATAGAAGCACCTAATAATGTAATGAAACCAATTGTAAAGCCACCTATTTTAAGATAGGTTGATATCTCATCAAGCTCGGAGTCTAAAGATTCATTTCTTTCAATTTCAAAAGAATTTTCTGAACCTATCATATCACCTCTTAAAATTTTAAAAAGATTTTGTGAATAGTTTATATCATCATTGATTCTATCAATATTATCAACGAAAACTGTAATTTCATAATTAGCAGTTGGCCTTAATTTTCTTGAGGTTTCTATAGGTATAATTATTCTATTATCTCCCCCACCTCCAAAAGAGCTACCTTGTTTTTCTAAAACTCCTATTACTTTAAATTTATTACCTCTTACTGATATGAATTTGTTAATTGGATCTTCATTATTCTTAAAAAGTGAAGATTTAATACCTGACCCAATAATTGTTACGAATATACCTCTCTCGTTTTCAGATTTTGTAAAAAACCTCCCTACTCCTATATTTAACTTATTAACTTCACTTAAATTATGATCACCAGCTTCAACTGAAATGTTAGGATTTGTAACTTCTGACTTATATTTTAACTCAGCAATTCTTGTAACCGTAGTGCTTACACTAGGAGTTCCGTTTCCTTGATATCTTTTTAAAAATTCAGATATTTCTCTATATCTTAATACAGGATAATTTTTTTTGACTACTCCTTCTTCTCTTCCTCTAGAATTTCTTACACTTCTTATGTTATAGACATTTGATCCTAATTCAGAGAAGCTATCTGATACTGAATTCTTAATTCCATCAATAGAGGTAAGAATACCAACAAGAGAAGCTATTCCAATAGATATAATAGCTGCAGTAAGGAAAACTCTAAGTTTATTAGACTTTATAGAAGCAATTGCTTCTAAAAGATTCCAATTAAATTTATTAAAGTAAGAAATTATTCTTTTCAAATCTGCGTTTTATGCAAATGTAAATAAGAATTTTTTAAAGAGCCGATTTAGTTGTAGAAACAATTACAGATGCAATTTTATATGGATCACCATTAGAAGCTGGCCTCCTGTCTTCTAGTCTACCAACCCATCCATCTTCAACAGTTCCTATAGGTATTCTTATAGAAGCTCCTCTATCTGAAACACCATATGAAAACTTATCAATTGATTGAGTTTCATGTAAACCTGTTAATCTCTCATCATTATATGCACCATAAACATCCATATGTTTTTTAATGTTTTTTCCATCAAAAGCTTCACATATCTTATTAAATACTTTTTCATCACCGCATGTTCTCATAACTTCATTTGAAAAGTTTGCATGCATTCCTGAGCCATTCCAGTCACCTTTAATTGGTTTAGGATGAAGATTTATGCGTACACCATATTTTTCAGCATTTCTTTCACATAAAAACCTTGCAACCCACACCTGATCTCCTGCATTCTTAGCACCTTTAGCAAAAATTTGATACTCCCACTGACCTGTTGCAACTTCAGCATTAATACCTTCAACATTTATATCAGCATCAATACACTGATTAAGATGTTCCTCTACTATATCTCTTCCAAATGCTACTTCAGCACCTACGCTGCAGTAATACTGACCTTGAGGAGCAGGAAATCCTTTATCAGGAAAACCAAGAGGTAGGTTTTTAATGGGATCCCATAAAAAATATTCTTGTTCAAATCCAAACCAGAAGTCGTTATCATCGTCATCAATTGAAGCCCTTGCATTTGATTCATGTGGTGTCCCATCTGCATTTAATACTTCTGTCATTACTAGAAAACCATCTATTCTATCTGGATCAGGAAATATTGCTACCGGTTTTAGGAGGCAATCAGAATCATTCCCATCGGCTTGTAAAGTAGAGCTACCATCAAAAGACCACATCGGGCAGTCTTCAACTTTTCCAGAGAAGTCTCTCTCTATTCTTGTTTTACTTCTTAAATATTGTGATGGTTTATAACCATCCAACCAGATATACTCTAATTTTGATTTATGTGACATCGTTATATTAATTTTGAATTAAAATTTTTAACAATTTAAAAAAATATTTTTTTGAATCTTTAAGATGGTCATCCAATCTTTAGGTAAGCATTAAAAAAATACATTTTTCATAAAATTGATGTGAAATTCATCATGATTTTTATAAAAAATATAATATGATTATAAGATTTTTTCAATTTTTTAAAATATCAGCAAAAACCTTCTTGAATTTATCAATTTTGGGTGAAATTACATAAGAGCAGTAGCTATTATTAGGATTAAGTTCGTAGTAGTCTTGATGATAATTTTCTGCTGGATAAAAAATTTCAAATTTTTCTATTTTTGTTACAATTGGACTCTTCCATGATCCGGACTTATCTAATCTTTCTAAAGTTTTTTCTGCAAGCTGTCTTTGTTCGTCATCATGAAATAAAATTATTGATCTATACTGAGTTCCTACGTCTGCTCCCTGACGGTTAAGTGTTGTAGGATCATGTGTTCTCCAAAATATTTCAAGTAACTCTAGATATGAAATTTTTTCAGGGTCATATATAACATTAACAACTTCAGCATGATTTGTTTTTCCAGAAGTTACATCCTTATAGGTTGGATTTTCAGTATTTCCAGCAGAGTATCCAGAAATAACATCCTCTACCCCATCGACTAATTCATAAATTGCTTCTGTACACCAAAAACATCCAGATCCAAATGTAGCAGTCTTAGTATTCATATAACTATAATTTAAAAAACTTAAAAGAATTAATAATTTCATCTAGTAACAGTATCGTTTCTCGATTTTTTTTGCTTCCATGTAATTTAACGATGATGCAATTGAAAAGTTTTTGCATGCAATCTTATCATTCTTTAGTTTTAAATAAACTAAACCTAGGTAATAATAAGATTCAGGAAAATCAGCATTTATAGAGATTGAGGTATTGTAAGATTTAACAGCATCAGAAAATAGGCCCTGATATTGCTGTGATCTACCTAACAAATAATATGAATTATGTAGATCAGGATTTATTTTAATAACTTTTTTTGCGTATTGTTCAGCATCGTTATATCTCTTTTCTCTTAAGCTATTTACTGCTAAGCTAAGGATTGCATTTGTGTTATTTTTATCAAGCTCTATAACTTTTTTATAATCTTCAAGTGCTTTTAAATATTCTCCACTCTCTTCATAAGACCTCCCTCTTCTGTATAATGATTTTGTATCATTAGGTTTAAGTTTAAGACTTTCTGAATAATATTCGATAGCCTTTATATAATTTTTATTTGAGTAATAGGTGTCAGCTAACCTAGACTCTTCAGATCCACAAGAAAATAAAATAAAAAGAAATATAAATTTTTTCATTATTAAAAAAATATATAATTTAGGCTTACCTAAAATATTTATTTGATATGACTAATATAAATTTATCAAAATCTGAAGAAAATTATTTAAAATCTATTTTTAATCTTTCAGAATTTGGAAATAAACAAGTCTCAACAAATTCAATTTCAAAGATATTAAATATTGAACCTGCATCAGTAACTGATATGATAAAAAAGCTATCTAAAAAAAACTTAATATATCACGAAAAGTATAAAGGAAGTACAATATCAAAATCTGGTATAAAGATAGCACTGCAGATTATAAGAAGACATAGACTATGGGAAGTTTTTTTACATGATAAGTTAAATTTTAAGTGGGATAAGATACATGAGATTGCTGAGGAATTGGAACATGTATCTTCAGAAGAGTTAATTGACAACTTAGATAAATTTTTAAAGTATCCTAAAATAGATCCACATGGTGACCCAATACCAAATAAGTTAGGTGAAATTGATTTTGTAGATAAAATATCAATATCAGACTTAAAAGTGAATGAAAAAGGCATAGTATCTAGAATTATAAATGAAGATGAAGAGTTTTTTAATCTTCTAAAAAAGTTGAAAATTGAAATAGGCACTGAAGTTACAATTAATGATAAAATTGAGTATGATGACTCAATAGAGATACTAATAAATAAAGAAACTGTAATAATTTCAAAAGATATTGCTAATAACATTAAAATAACTAAAATTTAAATGGAAATTATACTTGACTTTTTTAGATCTCAATCATCCCCTATCATTCAAGCATTATATGCTGGACTATTTACCTGGATATTAACTGCAATAGGTGCAGCATTAGTATTTTTATTTAAGTCTTCTAATAGAAAATTTCTTGATGCTGCTCTTGGTTTTACTGGAGGAGTAATGATTGCTGCAAGCTTTTGGTCATTATTATCACCTGCTATAGATGCTGTTGAAATTCAAAATGAATTAGGACTATCTAATTTACCTTCATTTTTACCTCCAGCAATTGGTTTTTTTCTTGGGGCAATGTTCATGTTTATTCTAGATAAGACAATACCACACCTCCATATATTTGGTAAGATAGAAGAGGCTGAAGGTCCAAAAACAGATCTTAAAAAAACTTCACTTTTAGTATTAGCTATAGCCATACATAATATACCTGAGGGCTTAGCAGTTGGTGTAGCGTTTGGAGCATTAGCATCACCTGAATATTCTTCCGTTTTTACACTTGGCTCTGCAGTTGCACTAGGAATTGGAATTGGAATTCAAAATTTTCCTGAAGGGTTTGCTGTATCAATGCCTCTTAGAAGAGCTGGTTTTAGTAAAATGAAATCTTGGAAATGGGGACAATTGTCAGCAATAGTTGAACCAATATTTGCTGTTATAGGAGCGGCTTTTGTAATACTTGTATACCCTATTCTTCCGTACGCATTAGCCTTTGCAGCAGGAGCAATGATTTTTATTGTTGTTGAAGAAGTAATACCTGAAAGTCAGAGAGGCGGAAATGTAGATTTAGCAACAATGGGACTTATTGTTGGTTTCATTGTAATGATGTCTCTTGATGTAGCTTTGGGTTAAAAACACATCAAATACAAATAATTTATAGTTTGTAGATATAACTTCTCTTTTAGTAATTTTGCAATTAATGAAACTTAACGATACAATTGTTGCACAATCCACTCCTCCTGGTAAAGGCGCAATAGGTATAATTCGTCTATCAGGAAAAAACTCAATTAAAATAGTAAATACTTTATTTCCATCTAAGGATTTATCAAAAGTTGACTCACATACAATTCATTATGGAAATATTGAGAATAAAGGTTTAATTATTGATGAGGTTCTTGTATCAGTTTTTAAAGAGCCAAACTCTTATACAAAGGAAAATATAGTAGAAATATCATGCCATGGAGCTGATTTTATAATAAAAAAAATTCTTAGCCTTACTATTAACCTAGGAGCTAGAGTTGCCGATAAAGGTGAATTTACATTCCGATCATTTCTTAGTGGAAATATAGATTTATCTCAAGCAGAAGCAGTATCTGACTTAATTTCATCTAATTCAGAAAACTCCCATAAAATTGCTATTAACCACATAAAAGGTGTATTTTCTAATAAAATCAAAAAGCTAAGAGAGGATCTAATTAATTTATCTAGTTTATTAGAACTTGAGCTTGATTTCTCAGAAGAAGATGTGGAATTTGCTAACAGAAATCAACTCAAAAATCTATTAAATGAAATCCTATCTTTCAATAATTTACTTCTAGATAGCTATAAATTAAATAATGTAATAAAAGATGGAATAAATGTTCTAATTCTTGGAAAACCTAATGTTGGTAAATCAACAATTCTTAATGGATTAATAGAAGAAGATAAAGCTATAATATCAGACATTCCAGGAACTACAAGAGACGTACTTGAAGATACAATTACAATTGGCGGAAATCTATTGAGGTTTATAGATACTGCAGGTATTAGAGAAACCGAAGATAAGATTGAAAAAATAGGAATTAAAAAAGCATTAAAACAGATAGATAATGCATCACTAATATTATATATTATTGATTTAAACAATACGGATTCAAAATCTTTAAATTCTGAAATAAATTCAAAATTTCTAAAAAATAAAAATGTGATTTATGTTGGTAATAAAGCTGATCTAAAGATTGAAAAATATGTTATTAATCATTTTAAGAAAAATAACTTCCTTATGATATCTGCAAATAATTCTATTGAATTAATAAAATTAAAAGATAAAATAGATCTCTTTATAACTAAAAACTTAGTAAATGAAGAATCATCTATAATGATTAACGAAAGACACTTTAGCTCATTAACAAATGTCAATGAATCAATAATTAATGTAAAGAAAAATCTTAATAATAAGTCTAATACTGACTTACTTGCTTTAGATATAAAATATGCTCTTAATCATTTAGGAGAGATAACCGGAGAAGTAACAAATGATGAAATACTTGGTAACATATTTTCAAAATTCTGTAT
>CAZGPH010000014.1:0-37920 GCA_964527965.1 uncultured Marinoscillum sp. | reverse complement strand
ACATGTATAATTATTTTCTTTTAAAAAATTTAAAAACTGTTTAGCAGTTGGTATACTTTGTGAGTAGACACTAAAGTTTATCATTAGTAATGATATTAATAGTTTGATTTTTTTCATATTACTTTTTCTTTACAATCTTCTCCATAGTCAGCCCCTGCACTAAGATTGTAAATAGAACAACAGCATATGTCAGAATTAATATTAGAGATTTAACATCTCCCATGTCATCAGGTAAGTTAAGGGCAAGAGCTATACTTAGTCCTCCTCTCAAACCACCCCAGGTAATAATTTTTGCTGTGTTTTCATCAAAGCTCTTAATTTTAGATAGAATTAAAATAGGTATACTCACACCTATATATCTTGCCAGGACAACTAGGAATATTATAATGAGAGAAATAACTAAATAAATCAAATTAAAGTCATTAAAAATTAAAATAATTTCAAGTCCTATAAGTATAAAAAGTATAGCATTAAGAGTTTCATCAAGTAAGTGCCAGAACTTATAAACATAGTCACCCATAGCTAGCTCAGAATCTCCATTTCCATCTTTTTCCTTAATATGTTTGTTAAGGTAAAGACCTAAAATTACAACACCTAGTGGTCCAGATAAATGATATCGAGTAGCTACTACAGACACAAAAAGGACTAAAGATAATGTTATCAATACCTCAAGCTCAACATGTTCATTTTCAATATACCTGACTAACTTTAATCCTAGGTATCCAATTATTGCTCCTAGAGCTATTCCTCCTATTACCTCTGTAAAAAATAATGAGCTAACAGATTCAACCGTCACTAATGCGCCAGATGTTTTTGCTCCAAGCAATGTCAAGAAAACTACAACACCTATTCCATCATTAAATAATGATTCACCAGCTATTCTAGTCTCTGTCAGAGGGGATAATTTCATTTTTTTAATAATAGATAGAACTGCTATCGGATCAGTTGGAGCAATTAATGACCCAAATAATAAGCAGTCAATATATGTGATGCCAAGACTAGATAAACCAAATATTGGGGCGCTAAGTAATAGAAATGTTAAACTTCCTACCACATAAGTAGAAAATAAAACACCAAACGAAGCTAGAAGCAATATAGTGAGCTTATCTCTTCTCAGGATATGTACATTTATTGACATTGCTCCTGCAAAGAGGAGAAATGGTAACATGACATTCATTAACATAAAATTAAAGTCAAAACTTTCTGTTATTGTGTATGCAATATCTAATATCGTAGGAAAGAAGAAACCAGAAATTAAAATAAATATAGACAGTGCTATTGCTAGAATCATAAGACCTATGGTCATAGGAAGCTTTAGATATCTTAAATTTACTATTGAGAAGAAAGAAGCTAGAATGAGCAGTATTGTAGTCAGCTCTAGTATATCAAGTCTTTTATTTTCTATTAAATTGTAACCCTGATTTAGTTCCTCCATAAAAAGATTAATCTTATTTAAGAATATGTGAAAATAACTATAAATTTAAATATGACTATAGAAGAAGCTCAAAAACTTGTTGACAACTGGATCAAAGAGAAAGGTGTTAGATATTTTAACGAACTAACTAATACAACTATCCTCATGGAGGAAGTTGGTGAACTTGCTAGAGTTATGTCTAGGAAATATGGAGAGCAGTCAACTAAAAAAGGTGAGGAAAACCTTGACTTAGCTGATGAACTGGCTGATGTAATGTGGGTTTTAATTTGTATAGCTAATCAGACAGGTATAGATCTTACCGATGCATTAAAAAAAAATATAGAGAAGAAAGATAGAAGAGACTCTCAAAGACATATAAATAACAAAAAACTACAATAACTTTATATTGTCATTATCTAAATAAGGCAATACCTCTTGAGTGTCAACTTGAGAACAGAATTCAATATCTTTTATATTGTCATAACCTGACAATCTTTTTGCATGCGAAGATTTCTTCATATTAGAAAGAATATCGTCTTCTGACTGATCATATAATTTTTTTGCAATTATTACCGTATCTGATTTATATCCAAAATTTTCTAATCCTGCTATTATTGCTCCAGCGCACAAAGTATCTTCTAGGTTAGTACTTCCTTTCCAACCAGAGCACACTAGAAGTATATCTCTTTTATTAGAGTTCAAATATTCAATAACTTTTGAAAGGTTTAGAAATGAACCTATAAGAGTGATGTGTGACCCCTTTGTTTTAACTATTGCTTTTGTCCCATTACTTGTGGCTATACCTACATTTTTTCCTTCAAATAAATCTCTTTTTATTTTTGTAGGAGAATTTCCGTAATCAAACCCTTCAACTTTTTTTCCCATTCTCTCAGCCATAATTATATATCCTTTATCTCTAAGTTTCATACACTCTTCTAGTGATTCTACTGGCTTCACAGACTTAGCTCCAGAAAAGAGAATTGTATTTATTGTACTTGTTGCTCTTAATACATCAATTACTATGACATTTTTATCTATATGCTGATAATTTTCAAGCTGTTGATGTGTTAAACAAACTTCTACGGAATTCATATGAAAGGTCTTTTTACTATTTTTCCCTCAACGTTTTTTGATCTTATCTCTATAAATATTTTTTCTGAAATAGTATTTTCTTTGTAGCTAACATATCCCATTCCGATAGCTTTTTTTGAATATGGAGATATTGAGCCACTAGTTACTTCACCAACTAATTCTTTCTCTTTATTAAATATTTTATATCCTTTTCTAGGAATTCCTTTCTCAATTAATTCAAATCCGATTAGAATCTTAGATGGTTTACTTGATCTATCTCTATCTACTATATCTTTACCAATGAAGTCAATATCTTTTTTGCAAATCCATCCAAGCCCAGCTTCAATTGGATTTATAGAGTCGTCAATATCATTTCCATGTAGGCAGAAACCCATCTCCAGTCTTAATGTATCTCTAGCACCAAGTCCTATAGGTTGAATTCCATATTCCATACCTTTTGAAATCACATCACTCCAAATAGATTTTGCAAATTCATTTTTTACATATAGCTCAAATCCTCCAGCACCTGTATACCCAGTGGCTGAAATGATTACATTACCAAAGTTATTAGTTTCTCTTTCGGTAAATGTGTAATATTTAATACCTGAGAGATCTTCATTAAATATTTGACTACAAACTTTTTCTGCATTTGGTCCCTGAACTGCAAATAATGAGTAATCATCTGAATTATCTTTTATTTCTACATTAAGGTTATTATTGTCATTAAGCCAATTAAAGTCTTTTTCCATGTTTGATGCATTAACTACTAGCATGTAATTATTTTCTCCCATGTCATAGACTAGCAGGTCATCAATAATTCCTCCTGAGCGATTTAGTATTGAGGAGTACTGTACTTTCCCTTTAGTTAATTTATTAATATCGTTCGTAGTAACCATCTGTAAAAAATCTTTTGCCATCTCTCCAGAAACAAAAAATTCTCCCATATGAGATACATCAAAAATTCCTACTTTTTCCCTAACGCAATTGTGCTCATCAGCTATAGAAGAATACCACATAGGCATATTGTATCCAGCAAATGGAACCATTTTAGCATTATTTTTAACATGAAATTTTTCGTTTTGTAAACTTTTGATGTTCATGGCTCAAAGATAAGTTTTAAAGATTAATTTATAGAAGTTTAAATGATTTCCTATGATACTTGGTAGTTCCATTTTTTTTAATAGAATCTCTATGTTTTTTAGTGGGGTATCCAAAGTTTGACTCCCAGGAATACTTATTGTATTTAATAGATAACTTTTTCATAAGATCATCTCTGTAATTTTTAGCTAAAATTGATGCAGCAGCAATATTTTGAAATTTATTATCTCCCTTTATAATACATTCATGACTAATCTTATTATATGGTCTGAATTTATTACCGTCTACTATAATGAATTCTGGTCTAACTTTTAATTTATCAAGTGCCCTATGCATTGCCAATATTGATGCATTAAGAATATTTATCTCATCTATTTTATTATTACTAACCTCTGAAATACTCCAACTAATTGCGTTATCAATTATTTCTTGACCCAACTCTTTCCTTTTTTTTTGACTTATTTTTTTGGAGTCAATAATAAACTTATTCTTATATTCTGGTGGGAGTATTACTGCAGCTGCAACAACTGGTCCAGCGATACATCCTCTTCCAACTTCATCGCATCCAGCTTCTATTAATTTGAACTGATATTGTGCATTTAACATTTTTTAATAATTAATATTTATTCTTCAAGCAATATTTCAAGAATTATGTCGTCTAATAGATATGACAAGTAAAACATTAAATTTTTAATTATGAAAAAAATACTTCTATTTATAGTTACCCTTTTAATTTCAGATATATCGTATTCTCAAATACAAAGAGGAAATAACTTGCAAAGAAGGGGAATGATAGACAGAGATCATATAAAAGAGAGATTAGAGATGAGGAAGGAGTCAATGCAAAATAGAGGAAATGATCCTCTAATTTTACTGAATCTAACCGAGGAACAGAGGAAATTATTTAAAGAGATTAATTCAAAACATCTATCTACTGTAAAACCAATAAAAAAAGAGATGATGAAGAAAAAATTAGAAATGCAGTTAGAGAAGATGGAAGATAAAATTGATATAAGTTTAGTTAATAAGTTAATAGATGATTTGTCTGATTTAGAAGCTGAGTTAAGGAAGTCTGAATTTAGTAGAAATTTAGAAATTAGGTCTCTACTTGATGATGAACAAGAAATGAGATTCGAGAGGATGATGCAAAGTAAGAAGATGATGGAGAAAAATAAAATGACGAGAAGAAATTCAAGATTATGATTCAAGAACAAGATTCATACTAGGTAAAGTTTAACAACAATTCATTTAAAAAGCCCGAGACATCGGGCTTTTTTTTATCTTTGCCACCAATGAAATTATCTCAGCATATTAAGGAAAACCTTAACCTCTCTTTCCCAATTATGATCAGTCAACTCGGCCATATTTCTGTTGGAGTTGTAGATAGTATTATGATAGGTAATATTTCAGTTACTCAGCTGGGAGCAGTATCTCTATCAACTTCTATTTTTGGTTTCATTCTCCTATTTTGTATTGGTTTATCTTATGGGATTACCCCTCTTATATCATCAAATAAATCTGATAAAAACTATGTCTCAAAAACTTTTTATAATGGGCTTTATTTAAACTTGTTTTTTACTGTAGCCCTTGTAATAGCTACAATATATTCAAAGTTTTTTCTTCAGTATTTAGGTCAGGATAAAGAAGTGTTATATCATACTTACAGATACTTAGATATTATATGCATTTCTCTTATTCCGCTAATGTTATTCCAGACATTTAAACAGTTTGTTGAGGGATTAGGTCATACAAAACCAGCTATGTACATATCTATTTTTTCTAATGTTATAAATATTATACTTAATGCAATTTTAATATTTGGTCTTTTTGGATTTCCTAGGCTAGAAATAGTTGGTGCCGCTTATGCAACTCTAATAAGTAGAGTCTTAATGTTCCTGTTTATTATAATTTATTGCCTTAAAAGCAGAAGATTCAAAAGTATTATTCTTACAATGAATATATCATTGAACTATCAATCTTTAAAATCAATTTTTGGTATAGGATTTACTTCTGGCCTTCAATACATTTTTGAGGTTGGAGCATTTACTGTTGCCACGGTAATTATAGGATCAATTGGTGCGGTTCAGCTAGCCTCTCATCAAATTGCTTTAAACCTTGCAAGTATATCATATATGATTGCATCAGGAATAGGATCTGCATCTATGATATCCCTAGGGCATTTCTATGGTATAGGGGATAAACGAGAAATAAGGAAATCCGGTCATTCTAATTTCATACTTGTGTTAATTCTTATGATTATTTCGGCCTTTATTTTTATTGTTTTTAGAAATATTCTGCCAACATTTTATGTTGATGATATCGAGGTAATCACTCTTGCTTCTTCTTTATTAATAATTGCTGGATTATTTCAATTATCTGATGGTATTCAAGCAGTTGGCTTAGGTATATTAAGAGGAATAAGAGATACTAAGATTCCTACATTAGTTACTTTTATTTCATATTGGGTTATAGCTATTCCCCTTTCTTATATTCTTGGTATAATAATGGGTTATGGTCTATTCGGAGTATGGATAGGTTTAAGCGTAGGATTAACTATTGCTGCAGTTTTTCATGTTATTCGTTTTAATTATCTTACATCAGCTAAATAGTTATGAAAATATTTACAGTCTTATATTCTTTTTATGGCCTTCTTGTTTTCTCTTCTCTATTTATTTTTTTTTCAATACCGTTATTATTAGGAATATGGTTTAAAAGTTTAAAAAGAATGGCATATTGGGCACATCATAAAATTGCTAGAATATTTTTCACATTAATATTTATTCCAATGAAAATAAGGTATGATGAAGGGGTTAATTTAGACAATCAATATGTTATTATAGCTAATCATTTTTCTTATATAGATATTCCTGCACTTGCTGCATTAAATATACCTTTTAAGTTTATTGGGAAGATGCAAGTAAATAATATTCCTGTTCTTGGCTATATTTTTAGAAATCTTCATATAATGGTAGATAGAGATAGAAAAGATAGTAGAAAACAAACTTATATTGATTCATTTAAATCTATTGATGAAGGTTATAGTATAGGTATTTTTCCAGAAGGAGGAATAAAAACGGAGAAGGTACCTACAATGGCACCATTTAAAAATGGCGCCTTTGCTATGGCTTTAGAAAAACAAATTCCCATTCTCCCTGTTTCTCTTCTCGGCGCGTATAAAATTATGAAAGGTTCATTTTATATAAGTTGGAGTCCTTGTGAAATAATATGTCATAAACCAATATCAACTGATGGATTTTCAACTAAAGATGTTGATAAGTTTAGAGATAAATGTTATAAGATTCTTCAGGCTGAGTTAGATAAATCTTACCAGGAATAAGATATTTTTTTGATTACTTAATTCCTCTAAAAAAACTAACTTTATTGTAATGTCAACTAATAAATTTAATTACGGAGAAGATAGGATGTCTTATCAAATTGCAATTGATATTGCTGAGGGTAAGCTAGAAGGAAATATTTCTGCTAGTCAAAAATTAAAAATCTTAGCTTCAAGAAAAAAAGT
Organism: uncultured Marinoscillum sp.; assembly: GCA_964527965.1. Classification (GTDB taxonomy): domain Bacteria; phylum Bacteroidota; class Bacteroidia; order Cytophagales; family MED-G16; genus MED-G16. The sequence goes on along the minus strand of CAZGPH010000014.1, from coordinate 30,817 downwards.
TGAGGATGCTTTAAATTCAAATGATGTAATTTATGGAGTAAATACGGGTTTTGGAGCCTTATGCAATACGATTGTTTCTCAAAATGATTCTAATACTCTTCAAGAAAATTTACTAAAGAGCCATGCTGTTGGAGTTGGACCTAATATTCCTAAAATAGTTTCTAAACTTATGATGATACTAAAAGTTCATTCATTATCTATGGGGTATTCTGGTGTATCAATTAATTTAATAGAAAGAATCTGTTGGCATATAGAAAAAGATTTTATTCCAGTAGTTCCTTCAAAAGGTTCAGTTGGAGCCTCTGGAGATCTTGCTCCTTTAGCTCATTTATTCTTGCCCCTAATCGGTGAAGGAAAAGTATTTTATAAGAAAAAGAAAATCAAATCATCAGATTTTCTCTCAATAGTGAATAAAGAACCTATTGAAATAAAAGAGAAGGAAGGTTTAGCATTAATTAATGGAACTCAATTCATAGCTGCTTATGCCTGCTGCTCTCTAAGTAGATTTCATAATTGTTTGCTTAATGCAGATATAATATCTTCTATCTCCGTTGAGGGTACTTTGAGCTCAGTTGTGCCGTTTAGTAAAGAGATTTCAGATTTAAGGCCATTTAAAGGGTCAAAAGAGGTCTCAAAAAGGATATATGATCTCCTAAGTAATTCTCAGATTGTAAAATCTCACAAGGAATGTGATAAGGTACAGGATCCATATTCTATTAGGTGCATACCTCAAGTTCATGGTGCAAGTTGGGATGCTTTTTATCATCTAGAGAAAACTATAAATACTGAATTAAACTCGGTTACAGATAATCCTATAGTTTTAGAAAATGGTAAGGTTGTAAGTGGGGGTAATTTCCATGGTCAACCTCTAGCTATTCCAATTGACTATAATGTAATTGCTGCATCTGAATTAGGAAACATTTCAGATAGAAGAATATATCTTTTATTAAAAGGGAATGATAAAGTACCTAAACTTCTTTTACAAAATACGGGATTAAATTCTGGTTTTATGATACTTCAGTATACTTCTGCAGCCTTAGTAAGTGAAAATAAAAATTTATGCTTTCCAGCAAGTGCTGATTCTATTACTACTTCTTTAGGTCAAGAAGACCATGTTAGTATGGGGTCCATTGGTTCAGTAAAATTATTAAGAGTCTTAAAAAATTTAGAGAAGATTCTTGCGATTGAACTTTTATGTTCTTCTCAGGCATTTGATTTTCTAAGTCCTCTTAAGTCAGGTGATAAAATTAATATGTGTCAGGATTACATTAGAACTAAAATTAAGCATTGTGAAAATGATAAGGTCTTCATAGAAGACATAAGAGAGGCAACCAAAATAATTAAATCAAAAAAATTACTTCAATTAACTTCATAATATGGATACATCAACTTTTTTAGATAAATATGCAAGTCATCCAAATTACAAGGCGCCAACTGGAAATAAATTAAATGCTAAGAGTTGGCAGACTGAAGCTCCTCTTAGAATGTTTCTTAACAACCTCGACTCAGAAGTTGCTGAGGATCCTTCAAAACTTATTGTTTATGGTGGTTCTGGTCAAGCTGCTAGGGATATAGATTCTGTTAAAAAGATTATTGATATTCTTCTTAACCTTGAAAATGATGAGAGTCTACTTATTCAATCTGGTAAACCTGTTGGGAAGGTAAGAACTCATGAGCAGGCACCAAGAGTGCTAATTGCAAATTCAAACTTAGTCCCTGAATGGGCAAATTGGGAACACTTTGAAAAGTTAAAAAATGATGGTCTCATGATGTATGGTCAGATGACTGCAGGAAGTTGGATATATATTGGTACTCAAGGTATTCTTCAGGGTACTTATGAGACATTTGTAGCATGTGCTAATAAGCATTTTGGTGGAAGTTTAAGAGGGAAGTTATTAGTTTCTGGAGGTCTTGGTGGTATGGGGGGAGCTCAACCTTTAGCAGCTACAATGGCTGGAGCAACATTTTTAGGTGCAGATGTTGACCCAAAAAGGATAGAAAAAAGATTAAAAACAAAATATATCGATAGAATGACTGACTCCTATGAGGAGGCTAGAGACTGGGCTCTTGAGGCAAAGAAAAATAATAAAAATATATCAATTGGATTAGTGAGTGATATAGGTGACATGTTAGAAAAACTAATTAATGATAATATTATTCCTGAAATATTAACAGATCAAACATCTGCTCATGATCCTATTTATGGTTATGTTCCAAATGGAATTTCTTTGGAGAGGGCAGAGGAATTAAGGGGAGGTGACCATAAAATTTACAAGGATTTATCTTTAAAAAGTATGGCGAGACATGTTTCCTTGATGTTAGATATGAGATCAAAAGGTTCTATAACATTCGATTATGGAAATAATTTAAGAGAGTTTGCAAAGATTGGTGGTGAGAGTGAAGCCTTTAAATTTAATGGTTTTGTTCCTGATTATATTAGGCCATTATTTTGTGAAGGGAAAGGTCCTTTCAGATGGGCTGCTCTTTCTGGTGACCCTAATGATATATATACAACAGATAAAGCTTTAATTGAGGCATTTCCAGATAATAAGGATATGATCAATTGGTTAAACCAAGCTAGGGATAAAATTCAATTCCAAGGATTACCTTGTAGAATATGCTGGTTAGGGATGGGGGAGAGAGAGAAAGCAGGAGTTATATTTAATGATCTAGTTAAAAGTGGAAAGGTATCAGCGCCGATAGCGATAGGAAGAGATCATTTAGATTGTGGTTCTGTAGCCTCACCAAATAGAGAGACTGAAGGAATGATTGATGGCTCAGACGCAGTCTCAGATTGGCCTCTTTTAAATTTAATGTCTAACACAGCTGGGGGAGCAACCTGGGTTTCCTTCCATCATGGTGGAGGTGTAGGTATGGGTTATTCTCAGCATGCTGGGATGGTTGTTGTAGTTGATGGGACTGAGAGAGCTGAAAAGTGCATTAGAAGAGTTTTACATAATGATCCTGCAATGGGAGTATTTAGACACAATGATGCTGGGTATGATATTGCTAAAGAACATTCAAAAAAATTTAATTTAGATATATAGAGTTGAGAGAACTAATTGGCCCTTTTTCACAAATTATTACTATGGCAAATTTGCCAGATAGGGGACCAATTAATGACGAGAATCTTGATATAATTGAAGACGGAGGAATAGTTGTAGAAAATGAAAAAATTATAGAAATAGGAATTTTTTCTCAACTAAATAAAAACACTTCGAGTATTAGAGAAATTAACTTTCCTTGTGTAATTGTTCCTGGATTTATAGATTCTCATACTCATGTTTGTCATTTTGGAAATAGATCTGATGAGTATGCAAAAAGAAATTCTGGAATTTCATATCAGCAAATTTTAGCAGAAGGTGGTGGAATTCATAATACAATGAAATCAACTTCTAATTGTACTAATGATCAGCTTGAAGGTGATACATTAAGAAGATTAAATAGACATTTTCTTGATGGAGTTCTAACTTGTGAGGTCAAAAGTGGTTATGCTCCTAATTTAGATGATGAAATTAGAATGTTAGAGATCATAAATAAGATTGATAATGATAATGAAATTGATTTAATACCTACATGCCTTGCAGCCCACGTGACACCAAAAGGTTTTGAGTCATCTAAAAGTTATCTAGATTCTATTTTAAATGATTTACTACCTAAAATTAAAGAAGATAATTTATCAAATAGGGTAGATATATTTATTGAAGAAAAGGCTTTTTCTGTTAGTGAGGCGTCTGCTTTTTTAGATAAGGTTAAAAATAATTTTTTAATTACCGCTCACGCAAATCAGTTTACATCAGGAGGTGTAAAAGTAGGTGTTGATAATAATGCTGTAAGCGTAGATCATCTTGAGGTAATAAATGATCAAGAAATAAATTATCTATCAAAATCTGAAACAACTGGAGTTATTTTGCCTGGCTGTAGCTTAGGTTTAGGTATCCCATTTGCTCCTGTAAGAAAACTTTTAGACAATAATTGCAAGGTGTCTATAGCTTCAGATTGGAATCCGGGATCTGCACCTATGGGTGATTTGCTAATGCAGGCAGCTCTTCTTGGATCTTTAGAAAAGTTATCAAATGCTGAAGTTCTTGCTGGAATTACATGTAGATCTGCGAATGCATTATCTTTAGATGATAGAGGATCTTTAGAAAAAGGAAAAATTGCAGATATTATAGGTTTTGAGACAAATGATTTTAGAGATATTCTTTACAATCAGGGGAAGTTGAAGCCTTCCTTTATCTGTAAAAGAGGTAAAATCTATAATTAATATTTAATTTTAAATTGTGAATCAAATAATTGAGTGTGTACCAAATTTCTCCGAAGGAAGAAATCAAGATGTGATAAGAGAGATATCTGAAGCTATTTCTAATACTAAAGGAGTACATCTTTTAAATGTAGATCCTGGACAAGCAACAAATAGAACTGTGATGACATTTGTAGGCGATCCAGATTCAGTAATAAACGCAGCATTTAATGCAATTAAAGTTGCAAGTGAAAAAATTGATATGTCTAAGCATAGCGGAGAACATCCAAGATTTGGTGCTACTGATGTTTGTCCTTTAATTCCAGTTTCAAATATAAGCTTTGATGAAATTATTCCGTATGCAGAGAAGTTAGCAAAATTAGTTTCGGAAAAATTAAATATTCCAATCTATTTATACGAGTATGCAGCTAGAGAAGAAAAAAGAAAAAATTTAGCAAATGTGAGATCAGGGGAGTATGAAGGTCTTAATAAAAAAATAGCTAGTGATGATTGGAGGCCAGATTATGGAAAAGTTTTTAATAAAAAATCAGGGGCAACTGCTATTGGAGTTAGAGATTTTCTCATAGCATATAATATTAACCTTAATACTAAATCTACTAGACTTGCAAATGCTATAGCTTTCGATGTAAGAGAGAAGGGAAGGATAAAAAGAAAAGGTCACCCAGTAATTGGTGAGATTGTTTATGATAAAGACGGCAATGCAGAAAACATACCTGGATCACTTAAAAATGTTAAAGCAATTGGTTGGTATATTGAAGAATTTGGTATTGCTCAGATTTCAATGAACCTTACTAATATAACAGAAACTCCAATTCATACTGTCTTTGAGGAAGTTGTAAGGAAAGCAAATTCTAGAGGTGCCACTGTTACAGGTTCTGAGCTAGTTGGACTTATCCCATTAAAATCTATGATCGATGCAGGTAAATATTTTTTGAAAAAACAAAACAGATCCATTGGAATTCCTGAAGAAGATATTATCAAAATTGCTATAGAATCTCTTGGGCTTAATCAGGTAAAGGATTTTGAGCCAAATAAAAATATAATTGAATATTATCTCGAAAAAATAATTAATAAAAGTGGTAAGCTAATTGATCTTTCATCTAGAGGTTTTTCTGATGAGGTATCTAGAGAAACACCAGCACCTGGCGGAGGTTCTGTTTCTTCATATGTTGGTGCTCTTGGAACATCTCTAGCTGGAATGGTTGCTAATCTTTCTTGTAATACAAGAGGGTGGGAAAATAAAGTTGAGGTATTTAGTCAAAAAGCTTTACAAGTTAATTATTTAAGAGAAAAATTATTATCTCTTGTTGATGAAGACGCTCATTCTTTTAATAGTATTATGGAGGCATATAAATTACCAAAGGATACTGATGAAAATAAAAAAATTAGATCTAATGCTATTAAAGATGCTACATTATATGCTGCACAGATACCATTAAATATTATGGTTGAATCATATAATTCTTATGATATGATTGAGTTCTTGGCCAAAGAAGGAAATCAAAACTCATTATCTGACTCTGGTGTTGCTTGCCTATGTGTTCATGCTGCTATTCATGGTGCCTATTTAAATGTCAGAATTAATTTAAAGGATGCAAGTGGCGGAGAAGATATAATGACCAATGCTGATAGGATTTTAAAAGATTCTCATATGAGAAAAGAAAAAATAATGAAATTGGTAGAAGATAAATTATAATTTCTAGATTTAAAAAACTTTTATGATATGCAGGAATTTAATGAATTTTTAATTTTTATAGATCAGTACTTAGGCAGTTCTTCGTGGTTTGTACCTTTGTTGCTAGGCACTGGAATTTTCTTTACTATTTATTTAAAGTTTCCTCAAATAAGATATTTTGGATTTGCTCTACGTGTAGTTAGAGGAAAGTATGATAAAAAAGATGATCAAGGAGACACATCCCACTTCCAAGCATTAACAACTGCTCTCTCTGGAACTGTAGGTACAGGAAATATTGCAGGAGTTGCATTTGCTATCCACCTAGGAGGACCTGCTGCATTATTCTGGATGCTTGTAACTGCCATTGTTGGTATGACTACTAAATTTGTTGAGGTTACTTTATCTCATAAATACAGAGAAAAAATATCTGATGGTTCAATGTCTGGAGGGCCGATGTATTTTATGAAAAATGCAGATTTTAGACTCTTTGGAAAAAAAGTTGATTTAAAATGGGTTGGTATAATGTTCGCATTTGCCACGGTTTTATCATCTTTTGGTACAGGAAGTTTACCTCAGATAAACAGTATATCAAATTCAATGTTTGCTTCATTTGGAATTGATAAAATGATTACTGGAGGAATATTAGCTGTTTTATTAGGCACAGTAATTATAGGAGGTATAAAAAGAATAGCAAGTATCACTGAAAAGCTTGTCCCTTTTATGGCCTTAGTATATGTAATTGGAGCATTTTCTGTAATACTCTTTAATTATGAAAATATAGTGCCATCTTTTATTTCAATTTTTGCTGAAGTTTTCTCTGGAAGTGCTGCAGTTGGTGGTTTTTTAGGCGCTTCAATATCTTTTGCTATTTCAAGAGGTGTTAATAGAGGCCTTTATTCTAATGAAGCTGGGCAAGGGTCTGCACCGATTGCTCATGCCTCTGCAAAAACAAATGAACCAGTTTCTGAGGGATTAGTAGCAATTTTAGAGCCATTTATTGATACTATTATTATTTGTACCATAACCGGTCTTGTCCTTCTTTCTTCTGGAGTATGGAATGAAAAACATCAAAATACTTTTGCTCAAGCTGACCTATTGTTTTTAGATAGAGTTTATTCTGAGGATAATGAGGATGATGTTAATATTTTATTTAATTATCTCAACGGAAATAATAGTTCAATAAATTTTTATGATGCTGACCTCAAAATATCTGATGGAGTTTTTGGAGAAAACATTTCTGTCATTCATGCTAGGTCTATAGCTGAAGAAATTTTAATATACGATAATGAGGGAAATTTATATAGTGGAAACCTTCGAGTAGAAAAAGGGAAATTACAAGGTGATTTTATTGTAAAAGGGAAGTCTTTAGTCCATAGTGCTCCTCTTACCGCTATAGCCTTTGATAGAGGGTTTTTTGGTAATTATGGAAACTATATTGTGAGCATTGGACTTTTATTATTTGCTTTTAGTACAGCTATATCTTGGTCTTATTATGGAGATAGGGCTATGACATTTTTATTTGGCTCTGGTTCTGTAATCTATTATAGGGTAATATATGTTATAGGCTTCTTTGTTGCTTCGTTTGCGGATACTACTGTGATATGGAATGTTTCATTAATTACAATAGCTTTGATGACAGTTCCTAATTTAATAGGGTTACTCTGGTTAAGAAAAGAAGTTAGATCAACGATAAAGAAATATTGGGTAGATTTTAAGAAGGAATGGCCTGAAGAAGATACACCTGAATAATTTATTCTATTTTCTTATCAATTTCATTTATTATATTTTCAATTTTATTAAAAGCATCATTATTTTCATTTGATATTCCTTTATTATCTTCAATTTCTACAGATAATTTAAATGCGATCATAGCTAGTACATCTTGAAGGTCATCTATATTCATCTGACTTTTTATTTCAGAAATCCTTTTATTTAACTCTTTACCTATATTTCTTATCTTTTGCTCCTCTTCCATAGGAACTTTCATAGGATAGGACCTGTTTCCAATAACCAATTTTATAGATAGATTTCCCAAATTATTTTTTTAGATTATTAATTAAATTGTCAATTTCATTTATTGTTGAATCTATCTCTTCTTTTATAGGGGTACTTTCGGTGACTGATTCTGATAAAATATTTTGATTTTTACTTTGATATTTTTTAATTATTCTATCAATTTCTTTATCATTTATCTCATCTTTTAGATTCTGATTTTTAATTTTAAGGTCATTGAATTTTTTAATTAATTGAGAAAATTTACTCTCAAGCTCAATTATTTTTTTATTTAAATTTTCTGACATTATTATTTTCTAATTTCAGCCCCTAAAATCTTTTCAAATTTTCCAATTAAATTTTCCATGGCTCCATTAATTGTTTTTTCTTCTAGAGTCTTATTTATATCTTGAAGAACGAATCTTAAAGCATATGCAACTTTGTTTTCTCCTATATTTTCTCCTTCATAAATATCATATAAAGAATAACTCTGAATAATATTTCTTCTGTTTTTATCAATAATATTAGATATTTCTGAAAACTTTTTTTCTTTTGATAGGACTAAAGACAAATCCCTTTTGACTTCTGGAAATTTAGAAATAGGATCAAAAGAGAATTTTTCATTAAAACTGCTCAGATAATTTTTCCAGTCGATTTCACAAAAATAAACTTCTTGATCAATCTCAAACCTTGAGGATAAGCTCTTATTTACATTTCCTATTTTGCAAATAGATTTATCCATATATGTTATCTCAAAAGAATTAGTAAGTGTTCTCGATTTATTTTCTTTTATAGTGTAATTCTGGATTCCAGCAATAAGTAAAATTTTGTTTGTTAAGTTTAGTAAATCAAAAAATTGTATTTTTTTAGGCTTAGAATTAAAATGTTCTTCTTTTAATAAACCTGTTGCATAAATTCCAATTTTTTTTGTTTCAACAAAGGATTTATTTTCTCTTTTATATATTTTATCAAACTCAAAAAGTTTTAAGTTATTTTGTTTTCTATTTATGTTATATTTTATTGAGTCAAGGCCAGTATATAATAGATCTTGTTTTAGAATAGCATGTTCATCGCTAAGTTTATTTACCATTTCAATAGTTGATGACGAATTCCATTCTTTGGTTTCACTATGTTTTAAAGAGGTTAAAGAATTTGTTGTTATTTCATAGAAACCACTAGAAACTAGTAAATTCATAACTTTAGAAAGAATGGTATTTTCATATGATCCTTCTCGTTCTTCAGATAAAAATTTACTGCTACTTTTTGAAGATAATTTAATGTTGTTATACCCGTAAACCCTTAGTATCTCTTCAATAATATCAGCTTCTCTTAATACGTCAACCCTATATGGAGGTACATCTGCCACAGTTATGTTATTTTCAGATGATATATTTATATCAAGTTGTTTTAATATTTTATTAATTTCTGATTTATCAATTTTTTGTCCAATTAATTTATTTATTCTCTCATAACAAATTTCAATTTTATTATTATTAATTTTTTTTGGGTAGACATCATATATTTCTGATACTACTTTCCCGTTACAATGTTTTTGAAGTAAAATAGAAGCCAGTTTTAAGGCATAAATTGTGATGTTTGGATCAATTCCTCTTTCAAATCTATACGACGCATCAGTTTTTAGCATGTGGTTCTGGCTAGATTTTCTGACATCAGATGGATTAAAATATGCACTTTCTAGGAATATGGATTTCGTATTTTTTGTAACTCCTGAATTTTTCCCTCCAAATACTCCGGCTATACACATCGGTTTTTCTTCTCCGTCGCATATTACTAAGTCATCACTTTTAAGTTTTCTCTCCACATCATCAAGACTTAGAAACTTTTCATTTTTTTTAGCATATTTAACAATAACTTTATTTTTTGAAATTTTATCCAAATCAAATGCATGAAGTGGTTGTCCAATGCTATGAAGAATGTAATTTGTTATATCAACTACATTATTAATTGGATTGATTCCTATAGATAGTAATAGATTTTTGATTTCATTATTGGACTCTTTTATTTCAATATTATCAATTATACATCCAGCATATCTAGGACAGGCATTACTTTCTTTAATTTCTATATCAATAATTTTAGACTCATTATTTGAAAAGCTCTTTACTTCTGGTAATTTGATTTCTCTATTGTAAATAGCTTTGATATCTCTAGCAACTCCTAGGTGAGATGTTGCGTCAGCTCTATTTGGTGTTAAAGAAATATCATAAATAGTGTCAGATATTATATTCAAATAATTTATTGCGCTTTTACCATTAACTGACTCTTTTGGAAGGACAATTATGCCATCATGAGAGTTTCCTATGCCAATCTCATCTTCGGCACATATCATTCCACTTGACTCAACGCCTCTAATTTTTGCTTTTTTTATTTCTAGAGTTTTTTGGTAGGTGTCTTTAATTTTTGTTCCAGGTTTAGCAATCACAACTTTCTGAGCTTTCTCTATATTATTTGCTCCACAAATAATTGATAACTTTTCATCTCCTACATCAACTTTTGTTAAATTTAACCTGTCAGCATTTGGGTGTTTTTCAATAGATAATATTTCACCTACTACTAAATTTTTCAAAAGATTTTTATCAGGTTTAATAGATAAAACTTCGTCAACTTCTAGCCCTACTTCAGTGAGAAGAGATTCTATCTCTTCTGGTGTCTCTTCGATTTCTATGAATTTTTTTAACCAATTAAGTGATATTTTCATAACACATAAAGTTAGTAAATAATATTTGTGAAAACATGTGCTTAATTATATAAGAATTAAATTATTTAGATAATTTTTCTCCAGCTCTTATTTCCATATCAATGTAATTCTTTTTTGATGGAATGGGACAGCTAAATTCCTCATTATATACACAATAGGGGTTATATGACTTATTAAAATCAAGTTCTATCCTCTTAGCATTCTCAAATTCGATATCTATGTATCTACCCCCAGGATATGTGGAATTATTATTTGTTTTATCTAAAAAGCAGAAGAATAAATCACCCTTATTCTCACCTTCAAGGTACTTATAAACTGGTAGAGTAAATTTAGATCTCCCTAGTTTAAAATTTAAAGTAGCAAAATCTATAAATCTTTCAGAATTTCCAGTTGATGTAGCAAGTGTTATTGTATCTACTCTTTCTTTCTGCATTACAGACGCAATTACCTTAAAATTCACATTTGGGTCATAATATGAAAGCTTGTAAGGTGAATTTCTAAGCGGTGATGATGATGAGTTATTGAGAAAGTTGTTTCTTTCTTTTCTATATTCTTCTAACCTAAGAGAATAAGATTCATATTCCTTATTGGAGTTATAAAGGTAATACGCAATAGATAGAGAGATTGATATTATTATAAGTGGAAGTGCTCCCCTCATAAACTAAAATCTTTATTTAAGAGAATTAACTCTTTTAGTTAATGAAGATTTTAAATGGGCAGCTTTATTCTTATGAATGATATTATTTTTTGATAATTTATCTATCATTGATATTGCTTCAGGAAGCTTTTTTTTAGCTGCAGCTTTTTTTGTTTCTAGCTCTAATTTCTTTATTACAGTCCTTGTAGACTTATGTTGGTACTTATTTCTAAGTTTTTTGGTCTCACTTGACCTGATTCTTTTTATTGCTGATTTATGATTTGCCATAATTATATTTTCGTCTGCAAATCTATGTTTTTATTTAAAATACTCAAATAATCTTTAGCAAATTTATTCTTATACCAAATTTGCAATACTGATTAATTATAGTTTTATAAGCAAATAAGAAAAAAAAATCATTTTTACTTGATTTTTTAATTATAAAATTATTCTTTTTGCGGGTAACAAAAAATTATTAAGATGTACTGGACTTTAGAACTTGTTAATCATTTAGAAGATGCACCATGGCCTGCAACAAAAGATGAATTAATTGAATTCTCAATTAGAACTGGTGCTCCTGCAGAAGTTACTGAGAATTTACAAGAGTTAGAGGATGACGGAGCTCCTTATGAAAGTATTGAAGAAATTTGGCCTGATTATCCTACAAAAGATGATTTTTTCTTTAATGAGGATGAGTACTAAATCTTTTTAAAGAGATTTAAATCTCCCTTTGTTGTAATTTTAATATTCTGTTCTTCTCCCAAAACTAGATTAACTTTTATACCGCCCTTCTCTATTAAACTTGCCTCGTCTGAATAATTAATATCATCTATTTCATTTAAAATATTTCTTATTTCTTTTGTCCTAAATACTTGAGGGGTTTGTATCTGAACGAATGATGATCTGTCAACTGATATTGATTCATTTGTATCTTTATCTACTTTTCTTAATGAATTTATTGAATTTGTGAAAGGGATAGCGTTTCCTTTCTTTTCTGCTTCTTTAAATAGCTTTTCAATTAGTTTTTTGGTAAAGAAAGGTCTTACTCCATCATGAATACCAACGTAGCCATCATCACTCTTAATTGAATTAATTCCGTTTCTTACTGAAATATTTCTAGTAATACCTCCTCTTACTAAAATCGTTCTTTCATCAATAAAATTAGAGATATAATCTTTCCATTTAGAGTGATTTTTCTCAGGTAGTACAATAATAATATCTAAGTTTTTAATTGATTTTAGCTTATTATATGAGTGGATAATTATTGGTAGTCTTTCTATTTCAATAAACTGCTTCGGAATTTCAGAATCCATTCTCTCTCCGGTTCCTGCACCCATCAAGATTATAGTTCTTGTCATGAGTTATATTATTAGTAGAGCGTCACCATATGTATGAAACATATATTTCTCCTTTATAGCTACTTTGTATGCTTTCATAATAGTATCAAATCCTCCATAAGCAGTAGCCATCATTAGTAAGGTTGATTTAGGAGAATGAAAATTTGTGATCATCCCACTACATATTTTGAATTCATAAGGAGGAAAAATAAACTTGTCAGTCCATCCGGATTTTGCTTTTAATGTATCATCTGCATTAACAGCTGTCTCTAACGTTTTCATGCTTGAGGTACCAACAGCAAATATTCTATTATTATTTTTAAGTGCATTATTTACAGCTATTTCTGTCTCTATTGGAATAGAATAATTTTCAGAATCCATTTTATGTTTAGTGAGGTCTTCAACATCAATGTCTTTAAAAGTCCCAAGGCCAGTATGGGATGTGATATTAACAATTTTAACACCCTTTAATTGAAGCTTTTTAAGTAAAATTTCTGTAAAATGAAGTCCAGCTGCTGGTGCTGCAACAGCACCTATATTTTTTGCATATACAGTCTGAAACCTCTCTTCATCTTTTTTATCAACCTTTCTTTTTATCTCTTTAGGCAATGGTGTCTCTCCGTATTCATGAATTATATCATAGAAATTTTTCTCGCTATCTTCAGGAATAAATCTTATGGTCCTTCCCCTAGATGTTGTGTTGTCAATAACTTCAGCAACTAATTCACCATCTCCGAAGTAAAGTTTATTTCCGACTCTTATCTTTCTTGCTGGATCAACTAACACATCCCATAGATTTAACTCTGGATTCAGTTCTCTTAGTAAAAAGACTTCTATCTTAGCTCCTGTCTTTTCTTTTTGACCATATAGTCTTGCAGGAAAGACTCGGGTATCATTGAGTACTAACACATCATCTTCCTTGAAATATTTAATTATGTCTTTAAATTGTTTATGTTCAATTTTTCCTGTTTTCTTATGCACTACCATTAACCTTGACTCGTCTCTATTTTCTGAAGGGTGAATTGCGGTTCTAGTTGAAGCTAACTTAAAATCAAATTGAGAAAGTTTCATATTATTTCTTTAATAAAATTACCTTAGTTTTGAGGTTTGCAAAACTAATTAATTAGTTTAACATACGTTTAATATATGAAATTATTTTTAAGGCTTTTAAAAGAAAGCTTGGTTTTCTCTTTTAAATCATTAGTAGTTAATCCTATAAGAACTTTACTTTCTCTATTGGGTGTGACTATTGGAATTTTTACAATTATTGCTGTTCTATCAACAGTGGACTCTCTTGAGAGGAGTATTAAAGATAATCTTAGTTTTTTGGGAACAGATAATTTAAGAGTTGAGAAGTGGCCATGGGATTTCACTAACCCAGGATATGAGTGGTGGAAATTCTGGAAAAGGCCAGAGCCTATTTATAGAGAATATGAGTTTCTTAGAGATAATTTAAGTAGTGCAGAATCTGTTGAAATTATAAGTAGCAAAGGAGGTGTTAATGTTAAATATTTAAATAATAGTTCTAGCATTGATAACTTAAATGGAATTGTTTTCGAAAATAAATTTTTCAATGATTGGGAATTTGTCTCGGGAAGGTTTTTCACTCAGAATGAGACACTTACTGGTGCTAACGCAGCTATAATTGGTCATAAAATAATGAAAGATTTATTTAAGACGCCTGAAAATGCAATTGGGAAGCAATTGAAAATTAAAGGAAGATCTTTTACAATTATTGGAGTCCAAAAAGAGCAGGGTGAGGCTTTTGGTGGTGGAGATTCTTTTGATAGACAGATGTCAATTCCTTTTAATAGTTTTAAAAAAATATATAAGGTTGGAAGAAAAGGTTCTGGTACAGTTATAAGAATTAAAGGTATATCTGACAATGACCCTGGGCTAGTAAATTTAGAGTACGAGCTTAAAGGTCTTTTGCGAGCCAAAAGAGGTTTGAAACCTATAGAAGAAGATAATTTTGCTATTAATAGGCCTGAGTATTTAGCTTCTTTTGTTTCTACAATATTTTCTACAATAAGTATTGCAGGTTGGGTAATAGGAAGTTTTTCTATTCTAGTAGGTGGATTTGGAATAGCTAATATTATGTTTGTTTCAGTTAAGGAGAGAGTCCCAATTATAGGACTTCAGAAATCCCTTGGCGCAAAAAAGTACTTCATTTTGATGCAATTTTTATTTGAGTCATCATTCTTGAGTATTTTTGGAGGTCTCTGTGGTATTTTCTTTGTTTTCCTCCTCACATTACCAGATCTAGGATCTTTTGATCTTGTAATTTCACTTAAAAATGTCATAATTGGAGTTACTATTTCCTCGCTTATAGGAATATTAGCAGGTTTTTTTCCCGCGTTATTTGCTTCTAATCTTGATCCGGTTGAGGCAATTCGTTCTAACTAGCCAGTTTTTCTTTAATTAACCCTTCAAGTTCAGTAGTAAGTTCTGGGTTATCCTCAATTATTGTCTTTACTGAGTCTCTTCCTTGTCCTAACTTCTCTCCTTTGTAAGAGAACCATGAGCCTGATTTCTGAATAAGTTCTAGCTCAACACCAAGGTCTAATATTTCTCCTGATTTTGATATACCTTTTCCATACATGATGTCAAACTCTACAACCTTAAATGGAGGGGCAACTTTATTCTTAACCACTTTTACTTTAGTCCTATTACCCATAATGCTATCTGGACTATCCTTAATTTGTCCTATTCTTCTTATGTCTAATCTAACTGAAGAATAAAACTTTAATGCGTTACCACCAGTAGTCGTTTCTGGGTTCCCAAACATTACACCTATTTTTTGTCTTAGCTGGTTGATAAAAACACATACACATCCTGATTTGTGTATTGCGCCTGTTAATTTTCTTAGGGCTTGTGACATTAATCTTGCCTGTAGTCCCATCATACTATCACCCATCTCGCCTTCTATCTCACCTTTTGGAACTAATGCAGCAACTGAGTCTATAACTATTATATCAATCGCATTAGATCTTATAAGTTGTTCAGTAATTTCTAGCGCTTGCTCTCCGTTGTCAGGTTGAGATATTAATAGGTTTTCGGTGTCAATGCCTAAGTTTTCAGCGTATGTCTTATCGAATGCGTGTTCTGCGTCTATAAACGCGGCTATTCCTCCTTTTTTTTGTGCTTCAGCAATGCAGTGCATAGATAGAGTTGTCTTTCCTGATGATTCTGGTCCATATATTTCTACTACTCTTCCTTTTGGTAGTCCACCAATTCCTAAAGCTATATCTAGGCTTAATGATCCAGTGGGAATACTAGGAATTTTTACAATATTTTCATCACTAAGTTTCATTATGGTACCTTGACCGTAAGTCTTCTCTAGTTTTTCGATTGCTAAACCGAGAGCTTTTGATTTTTCTTTTGTTTCTTTCATTGTATCTATTTTTTGCTAAAATAAATAGTAATATTTTTAAATACTAATATTTTTAGTAAAATTTAATAAAAATTAACTTAAAGATCTTCAAATATAAGTACTAAGATTATCTTATTTTAATATTTTTGCGAGTATAAGCATCTTTTCAATTGAAATATATAATACTACTATCCTTAATTTATTTTACTCAGTTCCATGTATTTGGTCAAGAGTTTAAACCTGTCCCTGGTGAAAGGATAGATTTCTTAGTCTCGTTTGGAATATTTAATGCTGGAGAGGCTTCTATGATAACAGATACCTCCCTATACACGACTGCAAGTGACTCATCATATAAGATTGATGTATTTGGTAAATCTGTTGGATTGTTTGATCTTTTTACAAGAGTGAGAGATAATTGGGGAGTATATATTTCTTCATCTGAACTCCAACCAAAAAAGTTTTATAAATATTTGGAGGAAGGAAAGTATAGAAAGAATGAGATATTAAATTTTGTTGAAGACTCAGATAGTGTACAGATCCAAGTCTTAGATAAAGAGTCTAAAAAATTTATTGAGAACAAATACTTGCATTTTGAAAATGATATAAAAAAAATAATTAGATCTTATTTTATGAATTATTGGATTGCAAGTCTGGCTTATTTGAGATCTCAAGATTACACTAATTTTTACTCCTCTGAGTTAGTTGAAATTCCTTACTTTGAAGAGAATGATAAATTCAGTTATCAGATGAAGTTTTTAAGGAGGGATACAATAGAGACAAAAATAGGAAGCTATAATTCTTTAGTTTTTGCACCTATAATACCTAAGAATAAATTATTTGAAGAAGAAGATGCGGTTAAATTTTGGTTAACTGATGATAATTTGAAAATACCTTTAAAATTAGAAGCCAAAATGAATTTTGGAAGTTTTCTTATTGAAGTTTCTGACTACTCTAATGTTAAATAAAAATTAAGAGTATTTAATCTTTAAATTAATTATTTAAAATTCGATTAAATTTTAATATTAAATACTTTAAATCAAGTTAAATTACAATATGTCAAAAACAGAATTTAAAGTACTTGCTATTGATGATGAGAAAGACATACTATTACTTCTTAAGTATAATTTAGAGTCCGAAGGTTATCATGTTAAAACAGCTTCATCTGGGAAAGAAGGTATTAAGGTAGCTGGAGAATTTAATCCTGATCTTATTCTTGTTGATATAATGATGCCAGAAATTGATGGAATTGAGGTCTGTAGAAGACTTAGAGAAATAGATAAATTCACATCTACATATATTCTTTTCCTTACTGCTAGGGTAGAAGAGTATTCAGAAGTAGCTGCATTTGATGCAGGAGGCGATGATTATATTACAAAACCTATAAAACCAAGAGCACTAATAAGTAGAATTAATTCATTCTATAAAAGAAAATCATCAAATGAAAGTTCAAAAAAAGTAGTTAAAATTAAAAACCTTTTAATAGATAAGGAAAGTTATGTTGTTAAATTGGATGATAAAGAGGTTTTCTTCCCAAAAAAGGAATTTGAATTATTATTTTTTCTAGCTTCAAACCCTAAAAAAGTATATAGTAGAGAATCTTTATTAAGAAATATCTGGGGTACTAATGTTCACGTTGTTGCAAGAACAGTAGATGTTCATATCAGGAAAATAAGAGAAAAATTAGGACAAGATCTTATAAGTACAATCAAAGGTGTTGGATATAAATTTAAAAATTAATTCCAAAACTTAACTTAAATTCTCTTCTAGGAGACAGGCTCGAGTGTATAGATCTAATTTCGTTGGTATAATAATAAATTTCAACCTTTTTATCTAGAAGGTTTTTAATTCCAAGTCCTAATTTTAAGTTATCTGTCCTTCCAAATTTTTAATTATAAATATTAAAATTAATTTTAACCTATGAATAATTCAAAATACATATCAGTATTGTTCGGTATAATTGTTGGGATAATTTCTCTTATAACTGCAGTTTTACTTGGAGTAGTTGATACTGTAAAACTACTTTCAGCAGGAATTATATCAACATTTTCTTCTACATTATTATTTGCCATTATCACCGAAAACCTATTTGATAAAAAAATAAATCAGATTTATAAATCTTTTGAGAGAATAAGAAATAAAGAGTTTGAAAGAATAGAAGTTGACAAGTCTCTTCTCAGGGAAATAAACCCATTAAAAGGAATAAATGAGGAGATATATAATTTTGCAAATTTGAAACAATTAGAAATTGATGAGTTGAAAAGATTAGAAGCATTCAGAAGAGAATTTCTGCAGGATGTATCACACGAGCTAAAGACTCCAATTTTTGCTGCTCAAGGTTTTGTACACACACTATTAGATAATATTGATGCAGATAAAGAAATTAGAAAAAATTTTTTAGGTAAAGCAGCAAAAAGTTTAGACTATCTTGACTTATTGGTAAAAGACTTATTAACAATTTCTCAGATGGAAAGTGGAGAGATTAAAATGAAAATGGAAGCATTTGATATTATTTCTTTGGTAAGAGAAACGGTAGATCAGCTCGAATCAATAGCCAACTCTAAAAATATAAAATTAGATTTTGATGCTCAGCAAAATAAGTCAGTTATTGTTATAGCTGATTATTATAGGGTCTTTCAAGTTTTAAAGAATCTTATAACAAACGGAATAAAATATTCTGATAATGGATCTTTGATCTCCGTGATTTGTGAAAAAAGAAAAAAAGTAATTAATATAAGTGTTAGAGATCAAGGTCATGGGATTCCTAAAAATGATAGAAAAAGAATTTTTGAGAGATTCTATAGAATAGATAAAAGTAGATCAAAAGAAAAAGGAGGTACCGGACTTGGTTTAGCCATTGTTAAACACATTATTGAAGGGCATAAGACAAAAATTAAGTTAAAATCAAAAATTAATAAAGGTTCAGTATTTTCTTTTAATTTAAAACTTGCTCCTAAAACTATTAAGAAACGAAAATCAATTAAAAAAGTCCTCAAAAAAATAAGGTAAAATTGATAGAATATTTACTTCATATCTGTTGTTTTTATTTATTAATAAATCTATTTTTGCTCACTTTTTAGAAACTAATGGATTCAAACAGTTATAAAACAAAGTACTTAAATAAAGAGTCAATTCAGAAGAATTGGTACGTTGCCGATGCTAATGATAAAACCTTAGGTAGGTTTTGTTCTGAGGTAGCAAAGATACTTAGAGGAAAAAATAAAGCATCTTTCACTCCTCACATGGACTGCGGTGATTATATAATTGTAATTAACTCCGATGGGATTAAGTTAACCGGAAAGAAATGGAAGGATAAGAAGTACGTTTCTCACAGTGGCTACCCTGGAGGTCAAAAAATTACTAATCCATTAGAGATAAAAGAAAAAAAATCTTCAAGATTTATTGTAGAGAAAGCCGTAAAAGGTATGTTACCGAAGAATAGGTTAGGAAGAGAGTTATTTAGAAATTTATTTGTCTATGAAGATGCAAATCATCCACACGAAGGACAAAAACCAAAAGAAATTAAGATATAATATGGATTATATAAGTACTGTAGGAAGAAGAAAGACATCTGTTGCCAGATTATATATGAAACCAGGAAAAGGTTTATTTACTGTTAACGGAAAAGATCTAGATAAATACTTTTCCTCTGAGCTTTTAAGATTAATTGTAGAACAACCACTAAAGCTTGTAGATGCCCTTAAAAGCTTTGACTTTAAAGTTAATATTCATGGAGGTGGTCTAAAAGGACAAGCTGAAGCAGTTAGACTAGCAGTTGCGAGAGCGTTGGTTAAGAATGATGACGAAATTAGAAGCGTTCTAAAGAAAGAAGGATTCTTAACTAGAGATCCAAGAATGGTTGAAAGAAAGAAATACGGAAGAAGAAAGGCAAGAAGAGCATTCCAATGGGTTAAGAGATAATATATTATGATAAAAAAATTAGAACATAAAGATTTATTGAAAGCTGGTGTACACTTTGGACATCTCACTAGAAAGTGGAATCCTAAAATGTCTGAGTATATTTTCATGGAAAATAATGGTATTCATATAATTGACTTACATAAAACAATTGACTGTGCTTACACCGCAGCAGCATCTCTTCAAAATATTGCTAAGACTGGAAGAAAAATTATGTTTGTTGCTACTAAGAAACAAGCAAAGACATATGTGTCTGAGAAAGCAAAAGAATTAAATATGCCATATGTAACAGAGAGATGGTTAGGAGGTATGTTAACAAACTTTTCAACTATAAGAAAATCTCTTAAAAAATTATCTTCTATTGATAATATGCAAAGTCAAGATACTTATACACAAGACTTTTCTAAAAAAGAGAGGTTAATGATATCTAGAGATAAAGATAAATTGGAGAAAGCCCTTGGTGGAATTTCTACATTAAATAGAATTCCTGCTGCGCTTTTTGTTGTAGATATTAAACACGAAGAGATTGCTATAAAAGAAGCTAAAAAACTAAATATTCCTATTTATGGTATGGTTGATACTAACTCTGATCCAAATCAGATTGATTTTGAGATTCCATCAAATGACGACTCATTTACATCAGTAGCTACCATAATGGATTATATTTCTGAATCTATATCTGAAGGATTGAAAGAAAGAGAAAAAATTAAGGAAGAAATAAGAATTAAGCAAGAGAAGGAAGCATCTGAGAAAGAGGCAAGAGAAAAAAAAGAGGCTGAGAAGAAGGCAAAGGAATCAAAAAAAGAGGTAACTAAATAAATTTTCAAATATTATGTCAGTAAATATTTCTGCAAAAGAAGTAAATGAACTTAGGCAAAAGACCGGTTCAGGTATGATGGATTGTAAAAAGGCTCTAGTAGAATCTGGAGGTGATTTCGATAAAGCTATCGATATACTAAGAAAGAAAGGTCAGAAGGTCTCAGCTGCAAGATCAAATAGAGAAACATCTGAAGGAGTAGTTATTTATAAAATTAGTCCTGAAGAGGATAAAGCATCTATTCTTTCATTTACATGTGAGACTGATTTTGTTGCTAAAAATGAAGAATTTCAAGGTTTAGCTAAAAAAATATTAGACATTGCCTTTGATAACGATTTATCTTCAATTGATGACATTCTAAAGACAGATCTTGATTCTATATCTATAGAGCAAAATATTGTAAATCTTATAGGTAAGATTGGAGAGAAGATTGAGATAAGAGATTACCAGTCATTAAGTGGAGAGAAGATTGTGCCTTACATTCATGCAGGGGACAAATTAGGAGTATTAGTCTCCTTGGTTAATGCTAATTCTGTTGATTATGTAGCTGCAGGCAAAGATGTAGCAATGCAGATAGCAGCAATGAACCCTATTGCTCTTGACAAAGATGGAGTTGACCATTCTGTTGTTGAAAAAGAAATAGAAATTGGTAAAGAACAGGCTCTTAAAGAAGGAAAACCTGAAAACATTATTGAAAAAATAGCTCAAGGTAAATTACAAAAATTCTTCAAAGACAATACTCTTTTAAGTCAACCTTTTGTTAAAGACAGTTCACTAAGTGTAGAAAAATATCTAGGTTCTTACTCAGCTGATTTGACAGTCAATAAATTTATAAGAGTTTCAATCGGATAAATTTTATTTATTCATAATATCTTCTATCTCATCGGGTAAAATTGGTATATTTTCCATTAGGTTGATATTGTCATTATCTCCTACAAGAATGTTATCTTCTAGTCTAACACCAATATTTTCTTCTCTAATATAGATTCCTGGTTCAACAGTAAAAACATTACCTGGTTTTAGATCGACATAGAAGTTTCCTACATCATGTACATCTAAACCTATATGATGAGAAGTCCCGTGCATAAAATATTTTTTAAAAAGAGGATTTTTTGGATCTTGATTTTTAACATCAACTTTATCTATAAGTTTAATTTTTATCAATTCACTTTCCATTATTTTTCCTACTTCTTTGTGGTAATCATTAATTGATATACCCGGCCTTAAGATATTAGTCGCTTCATTTTTAACATTAAGCACAGCATTATATACCTCTAGCTGTCTATTTGTAAACTTTCCATTAACAGGGATAGTCCTTGTCATATCTGATTTATAGTTAGCATACTCAGCCGCAACATCCATTAGAATTAATTCTCCTGATTTACATTTAGTTTTATTTTCGTTGTAGTGGAGTGAACAAGCATTTATTCCAGTTGCTATTATTGGCTGGTATGCAAATCCTTTAGACCTGTTTTTTATAAATTCATGTATAAATTCTGCCTCGATATCAAATTCCCAAATACCTGGTTCTACGTATCTCAAAATTCTTCTAAAACCTTTTTCAGTTATGTCACATGCCATCTGAATTAAATTTATTTCGGTTTTGTCTTTTATCATCCTTAGATCGCTTAGGATAGGATATGACCTTTTAATTTTATAGGATGAGTATCTTCTTTGAATATCAAGGATAAATCTGTCTTGAGGAGTTTGAATTTTTGTGCTTGATCTAATGTGTTCATTTTTATCTAAATATATCTCATTTGATTCAGCTAAAATTAAATTGAGGATATTTTCAAAAGTGTCATTCCACATTACTGTTTTAATTCCTGAGATTTCTTGTGCTTCTTTTTTAGTAAGTTTATTTCCTTCCCAAATTGATATTTCCTCACTAGTTTCTTTAATGAAAAGAATTTCTCTCATTTTTTTATCAGGAAAATTTGGAGCTAAAATCAAAAAAGTTTCTTCTTGATCTATACCGGTGAGATAGAGTAGGTTTGTATTCTGAACAAAATGTAGAGTCTCATCTGCATTTGTAGGCATAAATTCATTTGAAACAAAAACTGATGTTGAATTTTGATTTACCTTATCTAAATAATTTTTTCGATTATTTATGTAAAGGTTTTTATCAATTTTGTCGTAACGCATATATTTATTTTTATTCTAAAGATACATTAATTGTTAATAAATTTTTAATTTGCCTTATATGGATTTAGTAGATAATAATATTGAAAAATATGTAGAATCCTTATCAGACTCAGAGACTCCTCTATTAAAGGAAATCAGTGAGTATACTCATAAATATGTTCATCAGCCAAGGATGTTGTCTGGCCATTTACAGGGTAGAATATTAAGTTTTATATCAAAAATAATATCACCAAAAAATATTTTAGAAATAGGAACTTACACAGGATACTCTGCATTATGTTTAGCTGAAGGAATACAAGAAGATGGACAGCTAATCACAATTGATAAAGATAAAAAGTTATTTAAAAAGGTAAATTCTTTCTTCAAAAAGTCTGAGTTTGGGAAAAATATAAAACAGAAAGTAGGGGTTGCACTAGATATTATACCAACTCTTGACCTAAAGTATGACCTTGTTTTTATAGATGCTGATAAGAAAAATTATAAAAATTATTTTGATTTGGTTTTACCCATTGTAAATGTAGGTGGAATTATAATTGTTGATAATGTTTTGTGGAGTGGTAAAGTTACGGAGCTAGATAAGCATCAAAATGATAAAATAGCCGTATATATGAATGATTTTAATAGATATGTCCATAATCACAAAAGTGTTTCAAAGTTAATTTTACCAATTAGGGATGGTCTAACTCTTATAACAAAAAATGAGGATTAATATATATAAGTTATTTTTTTTGTTTTTTGTAACACTATATAATTCTAATGCCCAGCCAACACCTGAAGTACCTGAAAAAATTAGAATTGATAATATGGTTCTTCATATATCTGAAAATATATCTTCTACAATTCAGAGTGAGGTAGATGCACTACATCTTAACAAAAAATATTTTCAAATATTTATTGATAGAATTAATATTTATTTTCCAATTATTGAAAGGATTTTAGAGGAAGAAGAGATGCCAAATGATTTGAAGTTTTTAGCTCTTCAAGAAAGTTCTCTTAAATCAGAGGCTGTATCATCATCTAATGCTGTTGGATTCTGGCAGTTCAAGAAAGAGACTGGAGAGGAATATGGCCTTGTAATAAATGATAAAATAGATGAAAGAAAAAATATTGTCTCGTCAACAAGGGCCGCCTCAAGATATATCAAGAATAGTAATTTCTTATTTGAAAATTGGATTTTTTCAGTACTATCGTACTTGGAAGGCTTAAGTGGAGCTAAGGCTATAGTTGACCCAAAGCTTTATGGTGCTAAGAGAATGAATATAGATGAGAATACTCACTGGTATATTATAAAATTTATTGCTCACAAAATTGCCTTTGAAGGATTTATAAATTCTTCAGAGTATAATAATAATTACTCTGTTTTTGAAAATAATTCTTTTAATAGTATTAAAAAGTTATCTGATAACTTGTCAATAAACTCAGATGATATTTATAAATGGAATACTTGGATTAAATCTGACAAAATACCTTCTGACAGAGTTTACGCTTTTGTTATTCCTGAGAAAAAAGAAAATGTATTTACTAAGGTAACTTCTAACATTGGGGAAAAAGTAAATTCATTTATTAAATCGAAGCTTTCTTCTCCTGTTGATGAAAAAGTTTTAAAAGTATTATCTCAAAAAATAATTTATCTCAATGGTCTGCCAGCTCTTGTTGCAGATTCGGTTGATAATATAGACAATGTAGTTAGTTTATATAAAATATCTAAGAAAGACTTTTTAACCTATAATGATATTAAAAATGATCATAAGATGGTATTTGGAGTACCATATTATCTTTCTAAAAAAAGAAAGAGAGGAATGGTACAATTATATTTAAGAAGAGAAGAAGAGAGTTTATGGCAAGTATCTCAACTTTTTGGAGTACAATTAAATAGCATCAAAAAATTTAATAAAGAAAATAAATCTTCAAAAGTTTTATTGAAAAGAAGGTCTATTCTTTAACTATCTTCTCAACTATTTTTCCATCAATTTTATTTTTTAAAATTAATTTTTTATCACCGTAATGAGTCACTTCTTCTTTCACTAAATAATATTTATCGTCATATTCTTCTAATGTATTAATTTTTTTGACACCTTCTTTTCCTCGCCAAATGTCTAAATCTATTTTTTCCCATTTCTTACTTTTAATAGATTTATAAGAAGCATCAATTATTGCATTTACTATATAACCATCATAAAATGTTTCTGAGGGACTCTCTCCTTTTTCTAACGCATCAAACATGTTTGCAAACATATGGTTATATCCAAGCTCATTTAGCTCATCTCCAACTGGAAAAATCCAACCAGAATCAGATTCAGCTTTTTCTGCAACATAATCACTTCCTTTTCCTGTAGTGAACATTTCAAAACCTGTTCTTAAAAAGGAATTTATCCATATGGTACCTTCTGTACCCATAACTTCATCTCTGAGATCTAACCCACCTCTAAATGTCCAACTAACTTCAAATTGTCCTATTGCACCATTTTCGTATTTTACTAATCCTATAGCATGGTCTTCTGCGTCTATAGGTTTAACTTGAGTGTCACCCCAGCACATTACCTCAATAGGCTTAATATCTTTTCCTATATAGTTTCTACTGATCTCTATACAGTGACAACCTAAGTCTAAGATACAACCTCCTCCAGCTTGTTCCTTATCCCAAAACCATTCACTATGAGGTCCTGGATGAGTTTCTCTTGATTTTGTCCAAATTATCTCGCCAAGACTTCCTGTCTTCACACTATCTAAAGCCTTAAGAAATTTAGGTGTGTAACAAAGATCTTCTAAGTAACCAGCGAAAATTCCTGCTTTTTCAACTGCTTCAACCATTCTTTTAGCTTCTTCTGCTGTTCTCCCTAATGGTTTAGTACAGATAACTGCTTTATTGTGTTTACAACATAAGTGAACAGCTTCTTCATGAAGATTATTTGGAAGTGATATACAGACAACATCAACATCTTTGTGAGATATAGACTCCTCCATGTCTATTGTCCAATGAGGAACATTATAATCTTTAGCAAACTTTTTTGCACTCTCCTCTCTTCGAGAGTAAATAGAAACTACTCTGTCTTTATTTCTATAACCGTGTAATGAGTCAGTATAAAATCTACCAATAAAACCAGAACCTAACATTGAAATTTTTTGCATAATTTTTTATTTTTTTTCTTTAAAAAATACAATTAAAAATAATAGTACAGCTGCTGAGATATAAGTGGGAACCATCCATATATCTCCCCAATTTTTTATTCCTTCTATGGTATTACTATCAGTAATTATTCCTGAGAACCAAGAACCAATAGTCATTCCAATTCCATAAGTTGCAACAGTAAATAAACCTTGTGCAGCATTTTTAATTTTTTCTCCAGCTTTATTTTCTGTGTACATGTAGCCTGTTACAAAAAAGAAATCATAACAAATTCCATGAAGAAGAATCCCTGAAATTATCATCCAGTAAGATGCCTCTAAATCTCCATTTGCAAAGAAGAAAAATCTTAGTGCCCATGCTGCAATACCAATAATAAGAATATTTTTTACACCTAATCTATAATAAAGAAATGGGATCAAAAGAATAAATATTGCTTCAGAAATTTGACCATATATCATCTTCCCAGCAGCTCCTTCCATACCTAAATCATTTAAGAATACATTAGCGAAAGAGTAGTAAAATGATAGGGGAATACATATTAAAATTGCAGAAATAAAGAAAATCAAATAAGATTTATCTTTAAGTAATATGAGACCTTCTAATCCTAATGGAGATCCGTCAGTTTTCCCCTTGGGTGGTACATTAGGGAGTGAGAAAGAAAATAGACCAAGAAGTAGTGAGGCTCCTGCTGCTAAATAGAAAGTGTATGCAATGCTTCCAATATTATTTTCTAGTTGAAGTTTACCTATTATGAATCCAGCAACTATCCATCCAAATGTTCCGAAGAATCTAATCACAGGAAAGGTCTTACCAGAATCACTTACGTTTGCAAAAACTATGTTGTTTGATAATGCAACTGTTGGCATATACATTAATGAGTAAACTAGAACAGTAGCAATAAATAGGATAGAAGATGAAATTTGTGTAGCATATATTAAAAGAAGACCTCCAACAATGTGGAGAGCTCCCATTGCTTTCTGAGCAGAAAAATATCTGTCAGCAACAGACCCAACAAAAATAGGAGATAATATTGCAGCAAATGCAAAAACACTATAAGCCCATCCTATTTCTTCTCCAGATGAATTTAAAATTTTTGCCATGTATGTCCCAGCAGTAACATACCATGCTCCCCAAATGAAATATTGTAGGAACATCATTGATGAAAGTTTGAAGTTTTTCATAATAAGTTTGGTTAATTAGTGTCAACTATTATTAAGTTAAAAAAAAAATTTTTAAATTAAAGTGATTTTATATCAATATTAAACTGACTAATACTTTTAACTGACTTATATGAAAAAAAATAATTCTAAAAAAAACACAAGAAGAGATTTTATTAAACATGGAGCCCTAGCAGCTTCAAGCTTTTTTATTGTCCCAAGATATGTCCTTGGTGGCGATGGATATACATCTCCAAGTGATAAATTAAATATTGCTGGAATAGGAGTTGGAGGTAAAGGAACATCAGACTTATGGTACGCTTCAGATGAAGGAAAAGAAAATGTAGTAGCACTATGTGATGTTGACATGGGTGATATCAGTGCTAAGTCAAGAAATAGATTTCCAAAAGCAAATTTTTATCAAGATTACAGGGTCATGTTTGATAAACAAAAGGATATAGATGCAGTAACAATTTCTTCTCCTGATCATGTCCATGCTTTACAAGCTTTAGCTGCTATGGATGAAGGAGTTCATGTGTATGTCCAAAAGCCTCTAACGCATAATATTAATGAGGCTAGGATGCTTACTGAAACAGCAAGAGATAAAAGTATAGTTACTCAGATGGGAAATCAAGGAGCTTCAAATTCTGGTATGAGAAAAGTACAAGAATGGTTTGATGCAGGTTTAATTGGAGAAGTTGATGAGGTATTTGTATGGACAAACAGACCAGTATGGCCTCAAGGTATTCCAGTTCCTAAATCAGATGGAAGTACAGTGCCTGAAGGACTTGATTGGGATTTATGGCTTGGACCTGCTCCTAAAATAGATTACACAAATGCATACCATCCATTTAACTGGAGAGGTTGGTGGGCTTATGGAACAGGAGCATTAGGAGATATGGGTTGTCACCTTATTGATGTACCTTTTAGAACATTAGGATTACATTATCCTAAAGCTGTTGAATGTAGTGTAGGTCAAGTTTTTATTAAGATGTGGAATCCTGAATATATACCAGAAGGTTGTCCACCATCTTCCTCTGTGACTTTAGACTTTGCTGCTACTGATAAAAATAAAACTCCTCTTAAGATGAGATGGTTAGATGGTGGTATAAGACCTCCTCATCCTGATTTAATTCCAGCTAATGATTCATTAGGAACTCCAGATAGTGGCAATGGTGTTATGATGATTGGCTCAAAAGGAATAATAACGACAGGTGTTTATGGATTTACACCAAAATTATATAGGAAAGGGGAGGAAGTAGTTGAGTTTGATACATCTAATCAAACAAACGAATATGGACATCATTCAACATGGATTGATGCGTGCAAGGCAGGATTTAATAGTTCTGAGCACAAAGCTTTAACATCATCATTTGATTATTCTGGCCCAATGACTGAAACAGTATTAATGGGGAATATTGCAATAAGAAGTTATATGGAAAAGAAATCTGGTTTGGGCAATGCTTTTCCAGGGAGAAAGAAGTTATTATGGGATGGTGATGCGATGAAAATCACTAACTATGAAGATGCAAATAAATATGTAACTAGAGATTATAGAAAAGGCTGGGAAATTTAAAAATCATAGTCAAGACCTAATTTATTTTTTAGATCTTTTAAATTTTTATTTTTCTTAGATAGATATTCAAACTTATCTTTATTGGTATAAATTGTTTTTTCTTTTTCTTTTGATGTTACATCTTTTTTTATAGTCACATCTTCTAGAAATACACTTTTAATTTTACGATTTAATCTGTTCTCTAAATTATCAAAAATTGAACCTTCTAATTCGTTTTCTAAATGGAATGTGACATTTGTTTTTTCTATAGTTTTATTCTTTTTAAGTATTGCAACCTCTGATTTTTTTTCTTTTATAGTTATAATAAATTCATCAATAAGATTATTGAATTTATCAGGGTTAAAAGTCATTTTTTCAGGTGTAATATTTATTTTCTCCTTAGCCCTTGATTCTTTTTTTTTTGAAAATAAATTTTTGAGGTTGGGTGTATCTTTAGCCTTTATATCTTCTTTAACTTCTGGATTATCTATTTCTTCTTTTGATTGTTCTATCTCTTCTTCCTTTATTTCTAATTTAGGTGCTTCTAATTTAGTTTCCTGAATTAATGTTTTTTTTTTATTTAATGAACATAATTTTATTAATCCTATCTCAGTATGAATTTTATGATTGCTTGATAATTTATAATTTATTTCAAACTGATTTAAAATTTCAATTCCTTCTTCAATAAACTCTAAATTGATTTTTTTTGCTTGTTCAAGGTATTTTACTTTATCTGTCTCAGATACTTCCATTATCTCTACTAATTTTTCATTTTGAGACAACAATAAATTTCTAAAGTGATTTGATAAACCATTTAATAAGTTGAAGCTTTCAAAGCCTTTTAAAATAATATCATTATGTATAAGAAGGGTGTCTGTAATATTTGATTCATACAGAAGATCAGTGATCTTAAAGAAGTATTCATTATCAAGAATATTTAAATTTTTGGTTACGTCTTGTAAAGATATTTTAGAGTTTTTTGAGAAAGTTTTTATTAGGTCAAGAGTAGATAATGCATCCCTCATTGCACCATCTGCTTTCTGAGCAATTATGTGCAAAGCTTCGTCTTCGTATTCAATTTTTTCTTTTTTTAAAATATCAACAAGTTTTGATTTAATATCTGAAATTTCAATTCTATTAAAATCATAAATTTGACATCTTGAAAGTATTGTAGGTATCACCTTATTTTTTTCTGTAGTAGCTAAAATAAAAATAGCATATGAAGGAGGCTCTTCTAGTGTCTTAAGAAAAGCATTAAATGCAGCATTTGAAAGCATGTGCACCTCATCAATTATATAAACCTTAAACTTTCCAGCTTGAGGAGCATATCTTACTTGATCAATTAGACTTCTTATATCATCAACAGAATTATTTGATGCGGCATCCAGCTCATATATATTTAGATTATTATTATTTTCTAATGGATTATCAATGTCAAACCCATTAATCTCATTAGCTAGAATTCTTGCACATGTTGTTTTTCCTACTCCCCTTGGACCACAGAATAGTAAAGATTGAGCAACTTTTTCATTTTTTACTGCATTTTGTAGAGTTGTGGTGACATGATTTTGTCCAACAACATCCTCAAATTTTACGGGTCTATATTTTCTAGCTGATACAACATATTTTTCCACGGATGTAAATTAAATAAATTAGATTTGCGCAACAATATTGTTCTTTGTTTTTTGGGGTCGACTGGAATTGACAGTATGACAAATTTTATTTTTGCATGTCGGGTGAAGGTAACATCCGTAATCAAATGCTAAACTTTATAAACGGCGAACGTAAATACGAATACGCTATGGCAGTTTAAATTCTAAGAATTTAAATAACCACATCATAGTTAATTGGTGATCTTCGATTAATTAATATGGTGTCATATGGAGATCTACTGTATGTTTTTTCTAT
This sequence comes from uncultured Marinoscillum sp., assembly GCA_964527965.1. Taxonomy (GTDB): domain Bacteria; phylum Bacteroidota; class Bacteroidia; order Cytophagales; family MED-G16; genus MED-G16. Next base: position 196 of record CAZGPH010000014.1, on the reverse strand, counting down.
GGTTACTTACAGGAAATTAAGTAGATAAGGATAGATGTTGGTTGATATTTTCCTGCTTTATCTCGAAAATTAAAAATTATCTAAGCATGTAGACGGAATATTATTTCCATAGCTGGACGCGGGTTCGAATCCCGCCGACTCCACAAATAAAAACCCACTATTTTTAGTGGGATTTTATTTAAAATTTAAATTTTGT
>CAZGPH010000013.1:0-40479 GCA_964527965.1 uncultured Marinoscillum sp. | reverse complement strand
CTTTTATTTCCTCACCATGAAAATGAAATAGCCCAATCAGAGTGTTGCAGCTCTACAACTTTTGCTAATTTTTGGGTTCATAATAATTTAATAAATTTTGAAAATCAAAAGATGTCAAAGTCAATTGGGAATATTATTAAAGGAAGAGATTTTGTTAACGAATACAATCCAGAAATATTTAAGTTTTTAATACTTAGTGTCCATTACAGATCAATATTAAATTTTAACAAAAAATTAATTAATCAAACTATAGTTAACCTAATAAAAATTTATTCTGCTTTAAGTTTGGCGGAAAGATTATCGAATTCTAAAGTTGAAATTATAGAATCAAAAGAATATAAAAATGATTTTGATGATTATTCTAAAAAAGTTTCTGATTTTATAAACAATGACTTTAATACTCCTGGTTTTTTCTCTGTTATTTTTGAGATCATTAGAAAATTTAATCTAGTAGGAGTAAACAAAAAGGTGACAGGTGAATTAAAATATTTTTCTATATCTATTTTAGATTTTTTTAAAAAGTATGGTTCATTATTAGGTTTATTTGAAGAACCTAAAGCTAGTTTTCTTTTAGACTTAAACCTTTTGATTTTAAAGACTAAGAAAGTTAAATTAGAAAATATTGAAAATGCAATTATTAAAAGAGATAAGGCTAGAAAAGATAAAGATTATTTATTATCTGATAAAATAAGAGATGCACTTGCTAATGATGGGATTGATTTAAATGACAATCCAGATGGATCCACAGGTTGGTCAGTTAGAGTTTAGTCTAAACTTCTTCGGCAACTACTTCTTCAACTTCTGGAACAAATCTTTTAAGGAGTTTCTCAATTCCAGATTTTAGAGTAATCATAGAAGAAGGACATCCGCTACATGCTCCTTGCAGAGATACTTTCACTTTACCTTTATTAAAAGATTCAAATTGAATTGCTCCTCCATCTTGCTCTACTGCAGGTTTGATATATTCATCTAAAATTTCAATTATTTTTTTATCAATTTTTTTATTTGATGAGAATTTCTTTTTCTTTTGAGGTTTAAGTTCAACTATTTTTTTCCCGTCTTCAATATATTTTTTAATAAAGTTTCTTAATTCTAATTTTATATTGTCCCAGTGAATTTGATTATTTTTTGTTATAGTTATAAAATTGCTCATTATAAAAACCCTATCAACATAATCAAATTCAAATAATTTTTTTGCAATTGGAGAATCTGTTGCACTATCTATGTCAGGATAATCTTTGACTATACCCTCGTCAACAAGCATTTTATCAGTTACAAATTTGAGTGAATTCGGATTTGGATTAGCTTCTAAATATATATTAATATTATTCATCTTCTTTAAATTTAACTTTTTCTCCTTCACTAGACGCAACCACACTAGCTACGGTTGCATCTCCGGTTACATTTACAACGGTTCTTAGCATATCAAGAGGCCTATCAATTGCAATAATTAAGGCAAGACCTTGAGGGTCAATCCCAATTGCTCCTAAAACTATAACTAACATAATTAGTCCAGCACCTGGTACTGCTGCAGCACCAATTGATGAAAGAGTAGCTGTTAGTACAATTGCAAGTTGGTCTACAAGAGTTAAATCTTGACCAAAAGCTTGCGCAATAAATACTGCTGAAATTGCCTGATGAATACTTGTCCCGTCCATGTTGATAGTAGCACCAAGAGGACAAACGAAACTAGTAACTTCATCAGAAACATTTAAGTTTTTTTCAACTCTTTTCATTGTTAAAGGTAAAGTCGCTGCACTTGAACTAGTAGAGAATGCTAACATTTGAGCTGGAAATATTGCTTTTAAAAATTTTCTAAATGTTACTCCAGTAATTGAATAAATGATAAAAGGATAAAAAATAAAAACCATAAAGGCTAGTCCTATTATTACTGTTAGTGCATAATAGAGTAGAGGAGTTAAGGTAGTGATTATATTATTTGGATCATCCCCTGCTAAATCTACTATTAAACCAGCAAGTAGTGCAAAAACACCTATAGGTGCATATTCCATAATTATTTCAACAATCTTAATTATTATCTCATTAAGGCCATCAAATGCTTTTTTTATTGGACGAGTCTTCTCAGGAGAGGATAGAACTAAGGCTATTCCAAATAAAACAGCGAAGAAAATAATCTGAAGCATATTTTTATTATTACTGGCGGAGTAAAAAAAGTTATCAGGAACTACATCTATCATCATTTGAAGTGGCCCTGAGTCTTTTACCCCTTTTGCACTTGAAATTTTCATTGATGCGTCAGAGGCATATTTTTCTTTTAGTTCAACAGTTTTTTCTTCAGGAAAATACTCTCCTGGCTGAAGGGTGTTTGCTAGAATTAACGCTAAAACAATTGCTGAAATAGTAGTCATAATATAAATTCCAAATGTTTTACCTCCAATTCTTGAAAGCTTAGCAGTATCTCTTAAATTTGATATTCCCGAAACAAGAGAAACTAAAATTAGAGGAACAGCAACTAACTTTAGCATTTTCACAAATATTGTCCCAAATGGCATAACCCAATTTGATATAAAATCTCCAATACCAATAAATACAGATACTATTCCTAGAATTAAACCAAGAACTAAACCTAGAATTATTTTCGAATGTAAGGCCATATCATTTATTTTTTACTTTGTAAATATAAATCAACTAAAACATTTGCAGCCATTGATTCAACAATTGGCACTGCCCTTGGAACTACACAAGGGTCATGTCTACCCTTGCCTTTAACAATGGTATTCTTATACTTGCTATCAATACTTTTTTGATCTTTCATAATAGTTGATACAGGTTTGAAAGCTACATTAAAATATATGTCTTCTCCATTACTAATTCCTCCTTGTATTCCTCCTGAATTATTTGATTTAGTGGTTATCGTATCATCTTGTATTTGAAACTCATCATTATGCTCAGATCCAAACATTTCAACACCTTTGAATCCACTTCCATATTCAAACCCCTTAACTGCATTAATTGATAGCATTGCCATGCCTAATTCTGCATGTAATTTTCTAAAAATTGGTTCACCAATTCCTACAGGGCATCCTCTAATTACACATGTAATTACTCCTCCTACAGTATCTTTGTTTTTTCTTGCATCATCTATCACAGATATAAATTTTTCAGCAAATTTTTTATCTGGACATCTCACAATATTATTTTCAGTTTTATCAAAATCTAAATTTTTATAAGATTTATTTAATTCTACCTTTCCTACTTTTGAAACATATGCGTTAATCTCTACTTTCATATTTTTAAGTATCTTCTTTGAAATAGCTCCTGCGGCAACCCAGTTTGCAGTTTCTCTTGCTGAGCTTCTTCCCCCACCCCTATGATCTCTATTTTTATACTTTTTGTGATATGTAAAGTCTGCATGAGATGGCCTAAATGATGTTGAAATATGATCGTAGTCACTACTTTTTTGATCTTTATTTTTTATGAATAAACTAATCGGTGAGCCTGTTGTCATACCATTAAAAACACCTGATAGAATTTCTACATTATCATCTTCTTTTCTTTGGGTGGTTATCTTTGATTGGCCAGGTCTTCTTCTATCAAGTTCTTTTTGAATGTCTTCCACACTTATTTCAATTCCAGAAGGGCATCCATCAATTATTACACCAATGGCCTTACCATGCGATTCTCCATAAGTAGCTATCTTAAATATCTTTCCAAATGAATTACTCATATTTTTTTCTTAATAGAAATAAGCTGAATATAATAATTAAAGTTAAAGTAATAATATTTAGAATGATATTAATGTTAGCTTCATTTTTATTTGAATGAAGCTCATTGTTTTCTTCATTAATTGCATCAATAATTGGGTTGGTGTCTTTAGATTTAATATAATTATTTTTTTGACTCTCTCCAGTTACTATCAAATTTATATCAGTTTTCAGGGTATCGTATTTATCTTTCTTTGAATCAAAATATATCCACTCTATATTTTTTGATAAATCATATTCTCCAGGTTCATTTGGAATAGCATAATAATTAAATTTTTTTGAACCATAAACCTTGTTCCTTTCTCTTCTAATTGTCTGTTGAGTGTTAGGAGGATAAAAATCAATTTCTTCTATACTAATCTTGGGTTCATTTATTGCTGATATATTTCCTTCACCTATAATTTCAAATTCATATGTTAAATTTTCTCCGGTATTAAGCTTAGTTGAATTAACCTTTTCTTTTAGTATAAAATTACCAACAGATATATTTTCTTTCAGTGGGTGAGGAGGTAAATTTTTAACTGAGACAGTTAGTGGTTTTGAATAAAATTTTTCATAATCTTCAACTTTATTTCTTCCAAAAAAAGAAGGTTTTTTTGATATCTTATATTTAATTAATTCCAGCTCAAGCTCAGGAAATTTTATTGATTCGTTATTTAGAGGATAATATGTAGCCTCAAAAATTTTATATTGATTGTATCTTTTGTTATTTATCACAACAGGAATACTATTAATATTTTCAATATTAAAATTTTCTTCCCAACAATTAGGAGGCTTAATTTTTTTAATTATTTCTGTTAATTGTTTTCCTAGTTCATAAAACCTCATGTCTGCGACATTATTTTCACTCACATAGAACGAAAGGGTAGTGTTAAAACCTTCCCCCACATAAACATTTTTTTTATCTGTATTTAAACTAAGAAAAGCATCTGCTTCAACTTCATAATACTCTTCATTATTTCTATCAAAGAAATTATCAAATGGATCATCAAAAGGGTCAAAGAAATTATTAAATGGAGACTGCTTAGGTTCATTATAAGAATCATCTACCTCAATTTTAATTCCTTTAAAATTTACTGTTTTCCCATTAACTTCAATTGTAAAAGAATCTATGAAAAAAGTTCCAGTTTGTGTTGAGGTGTAATTTTGGATAATACTTTGAGAGCTAGTCATTTTACCATTTATAAAATTAGTAGAACTGGAAGAAGAAATACCTGATTTTCTAAATCCTTTTATTTCTGGAAATTGACTATAGTTTTTTATTTGTTCATTTTTAATAGTTAACGTTATCTGAAGTGTATTTCCTATAGATAACTTTTCGGGTGATACTTTGACATCAATATCCTGAGAGAATAATCTATAATTATTTGATAAAAAAAATATAACTAAAAAAACGGAACATACTCTAAATAAAAACATCCTCAAATTTAGTAAAATGATAAATTAAGTTTTAAAATAAAAAATTAAAAAAGGTTAAATTAAGATGCTGAAAGTATATTTCTTTTAAGGCCATCAAACTTACTTCTCTTAATTGCTGAACCTTTGAATATTATATCAAATGTTTCTTTGGTAAGTTCTTTCCAATCTTTCTTTCTTAATTCTTTTAACTCTTCTTGAGGATAAAATTGTTTCTCATTGTGAGGTTTTGAAAACCTGTTCCAAGGACACACATCTTGACATATATCGCAACCAAATATAAAATCATTTAATTTTTGATCAAACTCTGAAGGAATACTCTCTTTGTTTTCTATAGTAAGATATGATATGCACTTATTAGCATCAATTACTTTTGCTTCTTTTATTGCATCTGTTGGACAGGCATCAATGCATTTAGTGCATTTTCCACAATGATCAGCAACCTCATTGTCATATTCTAATTTTAAATCACAGATAATTTCAGCTAAAAAAAAATAGCTTCCCATTTTTTTATTAATTAAAAGGGAATTTTTACCAATCCATCCTAACCCACTTAAATTTGCCCAGGCACGTTCGTGTACAGGTGCAGAATCAACAAACACTCTTCCTTCAATATTTCCAAAGTTTTCTTTTAATTTAGAGAATAATTTTTTTAACTTTTTTTTAATCACGAGGTGATAGTCTTTCCCGTAGGCATATTTCGAAATTATAAAATTATTAGATTTAGTAAGTTTTTTAGGGGGGTAGTAATTATATGATAAAGAAATAACAGATTTTGCACCTGGGACTAATTTTGTTGGGTCTAATCTCTTATCGAAATTTTTTTCTAAGTATGACATCCCACTTTGGTATCCATTCTTCAGCCATTCTTCAAATTTTTTTTCTTCTTCTTTTAAAAACCTGGCCTTAGAAATCCCACAACTAGAGAAACCAAGCTCTTGAGATAGTGTTTTTATAATTTCAGATTTATTTTTTTTCACTCAAAAATTGAATTTTGAAATCCTCCTTCAGGATTTATACCTAGATGATCATAACTGGACTTGGTAGCAACTCTTCCTTTTTGTGTTCTCTTAATGTATCCTTCTTGAACAAGGAATGGTTCATAAACCTCTTCTATAGTATTTGCTTCTTCTCCACATGATGTTGCTATAGTTTTAATGCCTACCGGACCTCCATTAAATTTTTTGACAATAGATTCTATAATCTTGTTATCCATTTCATCCAAACCTTTTTTATCAATTTTTAAAGCATCTAAACTTTTGATCGCTATATCATGTGTAATCCTTCCATCACCTTCAACTTCAGCAAAATCTCTTACTCTTCTTAATAAGTTATTTAAGATTCTTGGAGTCCCTCTACTTCTTTTTGATATTTCAGATGCTGCTTTTTTATCAATAGGTATATCCAATATTTTAGCAGATCTATTTACTATGTTTTCTAAAATCTTCTTGTCATAATACTCTAACCTAAAGTTTATAGAAAATCTAGATCTAAGTGGTGATGATAACAAACCTGATCTAGTTGTTGCTCCTATTAATGTAAATGGATTTAATTTAATTTGAACCGATCTGGCACTTGGACCTGAATCAATCATTAAATCAATTTTAAAATCTTCCATTGCTGAGTACAGATATTCTTCAATAACCTTATTTAATCTATGAATTTCATCAATAAATAAAACATCTCCTTCTTCTAAATTAGTAAGGAGCCCAGCTAAGTCACCTGCTTTCTCTAATACTGGACCCGAAGTGACTTTAAGAGTAGAAGACATCTCATTGGAGATAATATGCGACAATGTAGTTTTGCCTAAACCTGGAGGTCCATGTAGAATAACATGGTCTAAAGGCTCTGATCTTTGTTTTGCAGCCTTTACAAATACTTTAATATTTTTTAAAATTTGGTCTTGTCCAAAGAAATCACTGAATGATTTTGGTCTTAAAATATTTTCAAATTCTTTATCTTTAGAACTTGAATGATTTTCTGAACTTAAGTAATCTTCTCTCATACTATATAATACTAATTTAAATATTTTTTATGCGTCGAATTGTAATGTTATTGGTTTTTGTTCTGATTATTATTTTTTTATTTCCTATAAAAGAAAGAAATAGAGAGTTTTCTATTTCAGGTTTTACAATGGGTAATATTCCCTATAATATTAAATATATATCTAATGAGGTCTTATTAGATAAAAATGAAATGGATTCAATTTTAGTTGGATTTAATAATATCTTTTCAACTTATATTCCCTCATCTGAGATCTCAGTAATTAATCGTTCCTCAGGAAAAATAGAAATCAGTGATAGTTTTGCCTTTTTATTTGAAGCAAGTAAAAGAGTATTTGAACTTACTGATGGTTATTTTGATCCGACAATAGGTCCTCTTGTTAACTTATGGGGTTTTGGTCCTGATAAATTAATAAATAACCCAAAGCAATCAGAAGTAAATAGTTTACTAAAAAATGTTGGTTTAAATAAAATTGTTTTGGAAAATAATGTTTTAATTAAAAGCAAAGGAGCATATATAGATTTTAGTTCAATTGCTAAAGGATACGCAGTTGATATTTTAAATGATCATTTAATTAATAAAAAAATATCTAATTTTTTTATTGAAATAGGAGGAGAAGTAAGGGTTAAAGGCAAGAATATTAAAAATTTTGACTGGGTTGTTGGTATTGAAAACCCTTTTGAGATAGATTCAAACATAATAGCTACTGCGTCATTAGATAATTTATCAATTGCAACATCTGGAAATTATAGGAATTTTTATGAAATTGGAGATTCCATTATTTTTCATACTATTGATCCAAACACAGGATATCCTGCATATACAAATATGTTAAGCGCTTCTGTATTTTCTAAAACCTGTTTTTTAGCTGATGCATTTGCCACTTCATTTATGGTAATGGGATTCGATAAATCAAAACAATTATCTTCATCGGTTGATGAAATAGAAGTGATGCTAATATATTATGATGAAAATGGTAATATACGAAAATATTTATCTGATGGAATTAAAGAAAAAATCAACCTGATTAATTAACTTTTATCCTTGTAAGATACATGTCTGAGGTCATGTATAAGTATTCAAATTTATTGTCAAAAGCGCAATTTGCAGTTCTTACTTCGGTTCTGATTGTACCAATGTGATCTCCATTTTCTTTAATTATTAGTACTCCACCGGGCCCAGTTGCAAAAACATTTCCAGATGGATGAACTTTTAGACCGTCAAACAATCCCTCATCTTTTTTTGCTAACTTTTTTCCATCGAAGAAAATCCTTGGGTTTTTAACACCATCCTCTGACAACTCATATTTCATTATAATCGGATTATTATTATCTGAGTTTGCTACGTATAAAGTTTTTTCATCATTAGAAATACTTATCCCATTAGGTCTTGTTAAGTTTTTTATTAATAAGTCTAAATTTCCATCATGTGATAATTTATATACTCCATTAAATGGAATTTCTTTTAATTTATCATTGTCACCTTCAAGAAGTCCGTATGGTGGATCTGTAAAAAAAAGATTTCCTTTCGAATCATAAACTAAGTCATTAGGGCTATTAAATAATTTTTTATTATAAGATTCTATAATACTCGAAACATTTTCAATATTTAAATTTTCAACCTTTGCTATCATTCTATCTCCATGCATGCAAACTATTAGGTTGCCATCTGAGTCAATTGTAAGACCATTAGTTCCTGCTTTTTTATTATTTGGCACTTTACCACTGTAGCCTATTGGTTTAGCAAAAACATTTAGACCATTCTTCTCATTCCACTTATAAATAACGTTATTAGGAACATCTGAAAATAAAAGAGAGTTTAGTTTTTTTGACCATATCGGACCTTCAGACCATTCAAAACCCTTTGCAAGAATTTCTATTTTTGCATCTGAGTTAATTAACTTATTTATTTCAGGTGATAATCTTTCTACTGAACCTATATATTTCTCTTGATTGTTCTGTAATGAAAGAAGTAAAAGGAATAATAATTTTAATAACATTAACTAGGATATTATGGAACAATTAACTTCCACACATCTCACAATCATCTTGATTATCTATTGAACATTGGATCGCTGCTTGTTTCTGTTCTTCATTATCCATAGACTTTTCATCTTTAACAATTGTGAATTTAATTGCGTCAGCAGCTGCCTTAGTTCTTAAATAATATAATCCGGTTTTTAGTCCTCTTTTCCAGGCGTGAAAGTGCATAGATGTTAACTTCCCAAAGTTTGCATCTTGCATATGAATGTTCATACTTTGACTTTGACAGATGTAAGCTCCTCTGTCTGCAGCCATATCTATAATACTCTTCTGAGAAACTTCCCAAACGGTTCTATATAATTTTTTTATATCATCTGGAATTTCGTTTATTCCTTGAACTGAACCATTTGCCTCCATTAATCTATCCTTCATAGCATCATCCCACAGGTTAAGTTTTATTAAGTCTTTAAGTAAATGCTTATTTACAACTATAAACTCTCCAGACAGTACCCTTCTTGTATATATGTTAGATGTATATGGTTCAAAACATTCGTTATTGCCTAATATTTGTGATGTTGAAGCTGTCGGCATTGGTGCTAGAAGAAGAGAATTTCTGACGCCATGTTTTTTGACTTCTCTTTTTAACTTAGTCCAATCCCATCTTTTTGAATCTGGTGCAATCCCCCACATATCGAACTGAAATATTCCTTTTGATACAGGGGAACCTTCATAAGTTTTATACGGCCCTTCTTTTTGTGCAATCTCCATAGAGGATTCCATGGCAGCAAAGTAAATAGTCTCAAAAATTTCTGAGTTTAACTTTTTTGCTTCTGGAGAGTCAAAAGATTGTCTCATTAATATGAAAGTATCTGCTAGACCTTGAACTCCAATCCCTATTGGTCTGTGCCTTAAGTTTGAGTTTCTGGCTTCCTCAACTGGATAATAATTTACGTCAATAACCTTATTTAGATTTTTTGTAATGACTTTTGTTATTTCATAAAGTTTTTGATGATCATATGTTAAATCATCTTTAACAAACTTATTGAGTGCTATAGATGCCAAATTACATACAGCAACTTCATCTGGAGATGTATACTCAATAATTTCTGTACATAGGTTAGAAGATTTTATTGTTCCTAGATTTTTTTGATTAGACTTTTTATTCGCTGCATCTTTGTAAAGTATGTATGGATTGCCAGTCTCTATTTGCGATTCTAAAATTTCAAACCATAAATCTTGAGCTTTTACTGTTTTTCTGGCTTTCCCTTCTTTCTCATATTTATCATAAAGTTTTTCGAATTCTTCTCCATAGGTTTCATGTAAATCTTTAGCTTCATCAGGAGAGAATAGAGACCAGTCTTCATTTGACTCTACTCTTTTCATGAAAAGATCAGGAATCCACATGGCATAGAATAAGTCTCTTGCTCTAAGTTCCTCTTTGCCGTGATTTTTCTTTAATTGAAGAAATTCAAAAATATCAGAATGCCAAGGCTCAATATAAATTGCGAAGCTCCCTTTTCTTTTCCCTCCACCTTGATCAACATATCTTGCTGTCATATCAAAATTTCTTAACATTGGAATTATACCATTCGATACCCCATTAGTTCCTTTAATATATGAACCTGTTCCTCTTACATTATGAATGCTTAATCCTATTCCACCAGCTGACTGAGATATTTTTGCACATTGCTTTAGTGTGTCATAAATTCCATCGATAGAATCTTCTTTCATTGTTAATAAGAAACAAGAAGAAAGTTGTGGTTTAGGTGTTCCAGCATTAAAGAGGGTAGGTGTAGCGTGAGTAAACCATTTTTCTGAAAGAAGGTTGTAGGTCTCAAGAACAGAATCTATATCATCTTTATGAATTCCGACTGCTACTCTCATTAACATGTGCTGTGGTCTTTCAACAACTTTGCCATCAAGTTTTAATAGATAAGATTTTTCTAATGTTTTGAAACCGAAATAGTCATAACTAAAATCTCTATCATAGATTATTGATGAATCTAGTAGTGCTGCATTTTTATTAATTATCCCATACACGTCTTTAGATAATAGAGAGGCGTTTTCCCCTGTTTTGGGATTAACATAAGTATAGAGTCTTTTCATGGTGCTTGAAAAAGACTTGCTGGTTGTCTTGTGTAAGTTAGAAACAGAAATTCTTGCTGCTAGAGTAGCAAAATCTGGATGTTTTGTTGTTAGCGTAGCCGCAGTTTCAGCTGCTAATTCATCCAACTCCTGAGTTGAGACCCCGTCGTATAAACCATCAATTACCTTTTTTGCAATCTCAATCGTTTTTACAAAGTCAGCGTTTAATCCATAACTTAGCTTTTCAATTCTAGCTGTTATCTTATCAAACTTTACTGATTCTTTTCTTCCGTCTCTTTTTATTACTAACATACAATTACAAATTTAAAAATCTTCTTCTAGTGAAAATTTTGGTTTATCAGAATCTTCATCATTTTTCAATACCCCTGCTTTTTGGTACTCTGCAACTCTCTTCTCAAAAAAGTTTGTCTTTCCTTGCAGAGAAATCATATCCATAAAATCAAAAGGGTTCGAGGAATTATATACTCTTTTACAGTCAAGCTCTACTAACAATCTGTCAGCAACAAACTCTATATATTGACACATCAAATCTGAATTCATTCCAATAAGTTTTACAGGTAAAGCATCGGTGACAAACTCTTTCTCTAAATCAACCGCATCTTTAATAATTTCAGTCACAGTTTCTTTTGGAAGTGTGTTGACAAGATGTTTTGTATATAAGTGACAAGCAAAGTCACAATGTAGCCCTTCGTCTCTAGATATTAACTCATTAGAAAAAGTTAAGCCAGGCATTAGTCCTCTTTTTTTGAGCCAAAAAATTGAACAAAAACTTCCTGAAAAGAAGATTCCCTCAACTGCAGCAAATGCGATTAGTCTTTCTGCAAAACTGCCATTATCTATCCATCTTAGAGCCCAGTCAGCTTTTTTCTTGACACAGTCAAGAGTTTCAATTGCATGAAGTAGGGTGTCTTTCTCTTTAGCATCATCAACATAAGTATCAATCAACAAGGAATAGGTTTCGGAGTGAATATTTTCAATGGCTATCTGAAATCCATAGAAGAACTTCGCTTCTGTATACTGTACGTCAGACACAAAGTGTTCAGCTAAGTTCTCATTAACAATACCATCACTTGCCGCAAAGAACGCAAGCACGTGTTTTATGAAGTGTCTTTCGCCATCATTTAGTTCTCCCCAGTCCTTAAGGTCTTGACTTAAGTCTATTTCTTCAGCAGTCCAAAAACTTGCTTCAGCCTTTTTATAATATTGCCATATATCATCATGTTCTATAGGAAATAACACAAACCTATCTGCGTTCTCTTGTAGTATTGGCTCTACATTTTTCTCTTTATCTTGCATTCTTTTATTTTAAATTCTTTATTCAACAATAAAAAAAAGACAAAAACATCCTCGTCATTACATTAAATGTATTGTAACATAATGACTAAAATACTTTAGTCAATTAAGTGGTTTATAATCTTTGTGTTTGGAAGCTATAATCAAGATAATTTATGTATTAAATTTGCTCTTGATCTAGGCTGTACAAATATTATAAAAAGAGTTTAAAATATCAAAACATATTTCAAACGTTTTTCATTTTTTTTTCATTTTTTTTTAATTTGATTTTTTTGATTTGAATAATAGATATAAAATCATAAATTTGCACTCGTTTTAAACAAAAGAAGATGTACGCAATAGTAGAAATTTCAGGTAAGCAATTTAAGGTTGAAAAAAATAAGTTTATCTATACAGATAAAGTTGAACCTAAATCTGGCAAAAAAGTCGAGTTTGACAACGTTTTGTTAATAAGTGATAAGGGAAAAATAAAATTAGGTAAACCAACCGTAAAAGGCTCTAAGGTTACTGGTGAGGTTCTCTCTCAATTAAAAGATGATAAGGTTATTGTTTTTAAGAAGAAGAGAAGAAAGGGTTATAAAGTAAAAAATGGTCACAGACAACAGATGACTAAAATATTAATTAAAGATATAAAATAAGTTATGGCACATAAAAAAGGAGCAGGTAGCTCAAAAAATGGAAGAGAGTCACATAGTAAAAGGCTCGGTATTAAAATTTTTGGAGGCCAGAAAATAATTGCTGGTAATATTATTGTTAGACAGAGGGGGACTAAACATCATGCCGGTACTAATGTTGGTATGGGAAAAGACCATACTTTATTTGCCTTATCTGATGGTATTGTTGAATTTAAAAAAGGAAGAAACAATAGATCTTTTGTCTCTGTAGTTTAGTAAGATCAATTTTTCCTAACCAGAAGGTTTTCAAAAAAAGTTTTCAAATAATTCAATTGATCTTTCTTTGATGGTATATCTTTTAAGATATCCATACCCTTAGAAAAATATTCTTTAGTTAATTTTTCCGATTTTAAGTCAACCTTATATTTTTTTAGTAAACCTGTAATAATATTAATTTTTTCTTCTGATTGATTTTTAATGTTAGCCCATTTTTCAATAAGAAGTAAATCATCTTGATTAGCTTCTTCTAATAACTTAATCATAAGATAAGTCTTCTTATTAGATATAATATCTCCTCCTATTTTTTTGCCAAACTTTTCATTACCAAAAACATCTAGATGGTCATCCATAAGTTGAAAGGCTATCCCCATTAATTCTCCAGCTTTATAAAGTTTGGTAGTTATTTCATTTTTTTGATTTGCAATTAACCCACCTAGTTCTAAACTAAATCCAATCAAAACAGCAGTTTTTAATTTTATCATATTTATATAATCAGGCTCAGAAATTTTTTTTTCTATTTCAAAATTCATATCATATTGTTGTCCCTCACAGACTTTAATTGCTATGTCATTAAATCTTTTAAGAATTTCTTTAAGGTTATCGCTATCTATATCTTCAAGCATCTTAAATGCAAATATCATAAGTAAATCACCTGATAAAACACCTATGTTTTTATTCCATTTTTCATGCACTGTTTTTTCCCCTCTCCTAAGGGTAGCATTATCCATAATATCATCATGGATTAAAGTAAAATTGTGAAAAAACTCAATTGCTATTGATGGTTTATATATTTTTTCTATTTTGTTATCAAAAAGTTCAAATCCTAATATGGAAAGTATTGGTCTTACTCTTTTACTTTTTAAATTTAGAATGTATTGAATTGGCTTATATAACTCTTTTGGTTCTCCTGATATGTTAATTCTTTCTATTTCAGAGTTTATCCTCCTTATATATTCTTTCTTTTCCTTCATGCTAAAACTAAGTCAATGGTTCTTTTTTCAATATCAGTATCAGTTACTTTAACTCTAATAACTTGACCTAACCTAAATATTTTTTTATTATTTCGTCCAACAATTCTAATTTTTTGATCGTCAAACTCATATCTATCGTCTTTCATACTTGACATTTTTATTAATCCCTCACAATTATTTTCAGTTATTTCGCCATACATACCCCACTCTGTAATTCCTGATATAACTGCCTCAAATTCTTTTCCAATAAAATTTGACATGTATTCTGCTTGCTTGTATTTAATTGATTCTCTTTCAGCTTTTGTTGCATTGATTTCCATTTTTGAGCTGTGTTTACACATAATATCATAATATCTTTTATCTTTTGGTTTACTTCCGTTTGTATAATCGCTTATAAGACGATGTACCATCACATCTGGGAATCTTCTAATGGGTGATGTGAAATGTGTATAATGTCTAAAAGATAATCCAAAGTGTTTTTCTTTATTTGTAGAGTACTTCGCTTTTGACATAGATCTTATAGCAAACTTTTCAATAGAAGACTCTTCAGGTTTTCCTTTAATTTTTTTCATTAGATCATTTAATGAAACTGCCAAATTATTTTCATTTGAATTTATAGAGTAACCATATTGTTTAATGTAATTTCTTAGTTCACTTATTTTCTGCTGTTCCGGATCTTCATGAATTCTATAAACAAAAGGGAAGGTTTTGCTGTGTTTTTTTTCATGATTTATAATAAATTCAGCAACGATTTTATTTGCTAAGAGCATATATTCTTCTACTAATTTATGTGTGTCTTTTCTAACTTTTTTATAGACTCCAATAGGTTTTTTTTCTTTATCAAGTTTGAATTTTACTTCGTTGCTTCTAAAGTTAAAAGATCCTGAATCAAACCTTTTTTTTCTAATATGTTTTGCAATATCATTTAGCATATTAAGTTTTTCATGAAAAAGACCATTACTCTTATCAATTGATTCTTGAGCATCCTCATAAGTAAATCTTTTTTTAGAGTGGATAATAGTTCTCCCAACCCATGAGCTTATAATTTTAAATTTTTCATCTATTCTAATTAATACAGAGAAAGTTAACCTGTCAACATTTGGTTTTAATGAGCATAGGTTATTTGATAATTTTTCTGGTAACATAGGAATAGTCCTATCTACTAAATAAATTGATGTAGCTCGCTTTTCTGCCTCATTATTTATTTGAGTTCTATTATTAAAAAAATGAGACACATCAGCTATATGAATTCCAATATTATAAAAACCACCCTCTTTTTCAATTGATAATGCATCATCAAAATCTTTTGCATCATCAGGATCTATTGTAAATGAGTCAAGATGTCTCAGGTCTTTTCTTTTATTAATTTCCTTTTCAGATATTTTCTCATTTAGGTTTTCTGTTTCTTCTATCACCTCTTTTGGAAATTTTAAGGGTAAATTAAAATCATATATTATAGAATTTATTTCTGTCTCATTCTGTCCTCTCTCACCGATACATTTGATTATTTGGGCTTCAGGTTTTTTATTTGAATTTCCCCAGTCAATTACCTTAGCAATATATTTTTTGTTCTTTGAAAAGTTTTCATTTTTCTTTTTTCTAACAAAAAAATCTACAAAAATTTTTTTGTTTTTAGGAATAAAAAAAGCGAACCCCTTACTGTCTTCAACCATGCCAATGAACTCATTTGATTTTCTTTCTAAAATTTTTATTATCTCTCCTTCTATGTTTTTCCTAGATAAATTATTAGATATTTTTAACTCTACTTTATCTCCATGGATAGCACCTCTCATGAATCTACTTCTAACCTTTATGTCTTCAGAGAATTCGTCAGTAGTTACGAAAGCATATTTTCTGTTAACATGATCGACGATACCACTTATGGTATTTCTATTTAATTTTTTGCCTTTCTTTTTTCTTTTTTTAAATTTCATTTTATATGATTTTAAACTCGAAGATGTCAGAAAGGTTTTTAATTAAAATTTTTTCTACATCATCGTAAGAAATTTTATAATCTATCTCTTTATCTATTGAGGTAACATCTTTACCTTGTATTCCGCAAGGAATAATGTTTTTAAAATATTTTAAGTCAGTATTAACATTTAGGGCAAGGCCATGCATTGTTACCCACCTACTAGTTTTCACTCCCATAGCACAGATTTTTTTTGGAGAGTCACTTGTCTGATTTACCCAGACTCCTGTTAGCCCATCTACTCTACCTGCTTTAATTTTTAATTCTTTTAATGTTACAATAACTGACTCCTCTAATAACCTTAAGTACTTATGTATGTCAGTAAAGAAGTTTTCTAAATCTAGTATAGGATATATAACTATTTGACCCGGACCATGATAAGTTATGTCACCTCCTCTGTTTATTTTATAAAAACTTAGGTTTTCCTTTTTTATAAAATTTTTATCTATTAAAAGATTATCTTGATCTCCGCTTCTTCCAAGAGTATATACGTGTGGATGTGAGCATGTTAAAATATAGTTTTCTGTTTTGTCAAAATTTTTGTTTTTTCGGTTATCAATTTTTGTATCAATAATTTTTTTAAAAATTTTTTCCTGTTTATCCCAGGCTTCTTTATAGTCAATATGACCTAGTTTTATGATTTTAACTTCTTTATTTATTAGTTTGTTCAAGACGGTTCAAGATTTAAGAAGTTTATTCTTTCAAGAATAAATTCCTATCATAAATCAATTTACCATTTATATTCCATTCCTTACTAATAAATGATTCACTAAAATTAAAAGCTGATTCTTCGTATTTAATTTCTCTTTTCTTCTTTCCTGAATTATAATACTCTGTCCAAGTACCGACTGGTTTATCAAATTTATATTCTCCTTTAGCTGCTACGTTTCCATTTTTATAAAATGCGTAGTATACACCATTTTTTTCTCCAAATTTTATTGGTATTATGTCTCTTAAATTTTTTTTATCTCTATCCCAAAATGATCTAATTGACTCGTAATACCATCCTAAAGAAAATATTTCTTTGTCTTGTAAAATGTCAGATCTATTTAAGCGCACCCACCTGTTTTGTTTAAGACCATAATAAAACATTCCTTCTTCAATAATTTGTTCACCTAATCTTTTTTTATAGGGTCCATGCATCATGACCGCATCTTCAATAATTTTTTTTGACCTTATTATTTTCTTTTTCTTTTTATCATAAAAATAAATTTCTTGAGCATATTCATTCTTTATTTCAGGTTCTTTTATATAGTGGAAATTCTCATATATTAAATTCCTTCCACTTGAGGACCTTATAAATCCTTTTTTGGTTTTAATACCAAAATATACATTCCTCTTTTTTTTCTTTTTTTTGTCTATCATTAAGGTGTCCTCCTCTTCTTGAAATAAGAGGTCAGTAGAAGAGATGGTGTCTACGTTTAATCTAAACAGATCTTGAGATAATATTTGTAGATGCGGTGATATTAGTAGTGATATAAAAGCAATAAAAACCTTTCTCATATCTTATAAACGAGATTTTAGCTAAAAAATTATTTAGATAAAATATCGAGACTCCTTTTAACAAAGCTAGTTAACTCAGAACCCGTTAACATATTTTGAGATAAAAGAGCTAAATCATAAAGTTGAGAAGCCATTTTTTCTTTTGTCTTAGAAGTTTTTGCTTTTAAAATCTTTTCGATTGTTTTATGATTTCCGTTAATGTTAACAGCAATCATTTCACCTGGACCACCCATCATCATGGGGTTTCCTCCACCACTTGTCTTAGCCATATCTTGCATTCTCCTAAAAAATTCAGGTAGTGTTATTGTAACTGGATTATCTTGAGGGCCTAATGCCTCTACACTAACAACAGTTGATTTATTATTAATAATTTTATCAAAAACACCCTTGAGCTTTTCTTTGTCTTTATCAGAGATTACAGTTTCTTTTTTATCTCCTTTATCTATTAGTTTATCAAGTATATCTGAGTCAACTCTTTTAATTTGAACTTTATCCAGTTTTTGTTCTAAATGATTTATATAGTGACTATCAATAACATTATTAAATATTACTACATCATAATTTTTGTTTTTAGCATCTTGAATAAATGAATCTTGTTTGTCTATATCAGATGTATATAATATAACATGGTTTTTATCTTTATCTTTTTGTGTTTTACTAATATGTTTCTTGTACTCATCTATAGTTCTCATCTTTCCGTCGACACTTTCGAATAAAGCTAATGATTCAACTTTTTCATAAAATTTTTCTTCTGATATCATTCCATACTTGACAAATAAATTTATGTCTTTCCATTTATTATCAAATTCTTTTCTTTCATCCTTAAATAACTCGTTAAGTTTATCAGCAACTTTTTTTGTTATATATGTATTTATTTTTTTTACATTACCATCTGATTGAAGATAACTTCTAGATACATTTAGCGGTATATCAGGTGAATCAATGATGCCATGTAGGAGCATTAGAAATTCTGGCACAACATCCTTTACTTCGTCAGTAATAAAAACTTGCCTTGAGTATAATTGTATTTTGTTTTTTTGAACTTCAAAATCATTTTTAATTTTTGGAAAGTATAAGATTCCTGTTAAATTGAAAGGGTAGTCAACGTTAAGATGAATCCAGAATAATGGCTCTTCAGAGAAAGGATATAACTCCTTATAAAAAGCTTTATAATCATCATCACTAAGATCTTTTGGACTTTTGTTCCAAATAGGACTCGGGTTGTTTACTATATTATCAACTTTAACTGTCTTATGCTTTGGCTTACCATCTTTATCCTTACCATCTTCTACAGATTCATCTTTTTGACCAAATTTTATTTCTACAGGTAAAAATTTGCAGTATCTATCTAATATACCATTGATTTTAGATTCTTCTAAAAACTCTTTTGAATCATCATTAATATGCAAAATCACCTCAGTACCTCTTTCTTTTTTATCAGATTCCTTTATCTCAAACTCTGTATTTCCATCACATTTCCAGTAGGCAGCCTTTTTATTTTTAACATAGGACTTTGATTTAATTTCAACATAGGATGATACCATAAATGCCGAGTAAAACCCTAATCCAAAATGACCAATGATTTGTTGAGAATCTCCTTTTTCTTTATACTTTTCTACAAATTCTGTGGCACCTGAGAAAGCAATTTGATTTATATACTTTTTAATTTCTTCTGCTGACATTCCAATTCCTTTATCAGAAATTGTAATTGTTTTTTTCTTTTTGTCTAGAATTACTTCAATTTTTAAATCACCTATTTCTTCTTTGAGTTCACCCATCTGAGATAGGCTTTTAATTTTTTGTGTTGCATCTACCGCATTAGATACTAACTCCCTTAAAAATATGTCTTGGTCCGAGTATAAAAATTTCTTAATTATTGGAAATATATTCTCGGTGTTAATTGATATGTTACCTTTTTCTTTCACGTCTATTAAATTTTATCTTATCCTTTCTGATTCTCTTACTAACAACTCATCTTTTCTAATAAACCTGTTAGATAGAAAATTGAAAAATATCGCCAAAAATATTAAATAAAATGAAATAAGAAAACTGATTTTGTCATTGATATTTAGATAGAGTTCATAGTAGAATACTTGATATAAGAAAAAGAAAACAACAATAGAGGTTAACATCGAATTTATTGTTCCTATTTTAATTTGAGTTAATCTGTTATTATAATTAAATATTGAGAATACAGCTAACACACAACATATTATTAAGATTACTCCAATATAAAAGTAGTCGTTTACTATTCCGTTATTTCCATTATCTAAGAAAGCACTAGATATATACCCTGTAACTATTATGTCAACAGACTCAGAATCTTTCATCTCTATTTTTTGCCAAACCGGAAAAAAAAAGGTTGATGATAATGTTACTATAAATAAGAAAAGGAATATTGTTTGGATTCTCTGAATCATGACCGTATTTTGTACAAAGAAAAATAAAATGATTTAAAAAGTGAGATATTTTATTGATATATCATATTTTGGAAAAAATTATCATGGCTGGCAAACTCAAGAAAATGCAATAACAATTCAAGAGATAATTGATAAATCTTTGTCTACTATTCTTAAGGCAGATATTAAATCTTTAGGGAGTGGTAGAACGGATACTGGAGTTCATGCTATGTCTCAGATTGCTCATTTCGATTTTAATGGTAATATCATTGAAGATTTTCTTTATAGGATAAATTCTTTACTCCCTAGAGATATTTCTATAAATTCTATTAATGGAGTTAAAGAAAATGTAAGCGCAAGGTTTGATGCAATTTCACGAGAATATATATATAAGATTCATACTAAAAAATCTCCTTTTTTAAATGACTACTCATATTATTATAAGAGAGATATTGATATTGAATTAATGAATAAAGCGTGTGATATAATTAAAAAATTTAAAGACTTTCAAACTTTTTCAAAAGTAAAAACAGATGTTAATAATTATAATTGTACTATATCTTACGCTGCTATAGAAAAAGAAAATAATTCTTATTTTTTTAAAGTAACTTCAAACAGGTTTTTAAGAGGTATGGTAAGAGCTATAGTGGGAACACTTTTTGAAATCAATGAAAATAAAATAGAGATAGATTTATTAGAAGATATAATTATTAAAAAAGAGAGAAAGTTAGCAGGTCCTTCTGTGCCTGCTCATGGACTATATCTTAATAAGGTGTCATATGAAGAAGATATATACTTATGAGTGAAAGTAATATAAGTGGCAATTTATTTGACTTAAAAATCTTAAGACGTCTGCTAGTTTTCTGTAGGCCCTACATGAAGGTTTTCTATATTCTCATAATTTTAACTTTAAGTCTATCTGTCTTACAACCAATTAGACCATACATAACTCAAATAATTATAGATGACTATGTAACAGTAAATGATTTAATAGGATTAAAAAAGATGATTCTTTTACTTTTTTTTCTATTAATACTCAATGCGATTGTAATGTATTTCCATACATACCTATCTGGTTGGTTAGGTCAAAATATAATAAAGGATATTAGAATAAAATTATTTTCTCATATTCAAAAATTTAGACTTCGATTCTTTGATAAAACACCAATAGGAAGAATTGTGACCAGAAACGTTTCTGATATTGAAACTATTGCAGATATTTTTGGACAAGGGATTGCCGCAATAATTGGAGACATATTACAACTTGTAGGAATAGTGTTCCTCATGTTCTATATTAATTGGAAATTAACATTGATAAGTCTTGCTGCTTTGCCTTTTCTTTTTCTTACAACTTATATTTTTAAGGAAAAAGTTAAAGTATCATTTAATGATGTAAGAAATGCTGTGGCAAATCTCAATTCGTTTGTTCAAGAGCATATTGTTGGAATGAATATTGTCCAAATATTCGGGAATGAAGAAAAAGAGTATAAAAAGTTTAAGGAGATTAATAATACTCATCTAAAATCAAATTTAAAGGCTGTTTTGTATTATTCAATCTACTTTCCTGTTATGGAGTTGTTTACCTCTATAGGCCTTGGTTTACTTATATGGTTTGGTTCAAATCAGCTTTTTGCTGGTGAAGTTACTCTAGGTGTTTTGATAGCGTTTATTATGTATCTTCAATTATTTTTTAGACCTATTAGAGCTATTGCGGATAGATTCAATACATTACAAATGGGTGTTGTAAGTTCAAAGAGGATATTTGATTTATTGGACAGAAATGAAAAGATAAAGTCAAATGAGAAGATAAAAGATATCGATATTGATGGAGAAGTTGAATTCAAAAACATTTGGTTTGCATACAATGATGATGACTATGTCTTGAAAGACATTTCTTTTAAAATTAAAAAAGGAGAGTCTGTGGGTTTTGTTGGAAGTACAGGGTCAGGTAAGACTTCAATAATTAATTTAATAAATAGATTTTATGATTTTCAGAAGGGTAGTATTCTGGTAGACAACAAAAAAATTGAAGACTATAATATTTTATCTTTAAGAGATAATCTTGGTTTAGTGTCACAAGATGTTTTTTTATTTTCAGACACAATTCTAAATAATTTAACTCTTTATAATGATAGCATATCAGAGGAGGAGGTATGGTCTGCAGTTAAAAAAGTTGGAGCTGAAAGTTTTATTAATAAGTTGCCTAATAAATTATTTTTTGATGTTAAAGAGAGAGGTGTCTCATTATCAGTAGGTCAAAGACAATTAATTTCATGTATTAGAATAATGCTATATAATCCAAAAATTATTTTATTAGACGAAGCTACTTCATCAGTTGACTCAGAGTCAGAGGTGATGATTCAAAGGGCTGTTTCAGAGATTCTAAAAAACAGAACATCGATAGTTGTAGCACATAGGCTTTCAACAATTAAAGAGGTAGATAAAATTATAGTAATAGACTCTGGTGAAATTAAAGAAATGGGGACTCACGATAAATTATTAAAGTTGAGGGGATACTATAAAAAACTATATGAAATGCAGTATAGAAATATTGTAAATTAGGGAGGATTAAGAATTTTCTGATTCAATTTGCTGTTGATATAACTTATAGTAATTTCCTTTATCTCTTAATAAAGATGAGTGATCACCTTTTTCAATAACTTTTCCGTTTTCAATAACTATAATTTTTTTTGCAAGCTTTACAGATGAAATTCTATGAGAAATAATTATTGATGTTTTCTCTATCATAATTTCTTTTAAATTTTCTAAGATTATATTTTCAGTTTTTGTATCTACTGCTGAGAGACAATCATCAAGTATTAAAATTTTAGGTTCTTTAATAATAGCTCTAGCAATGGATATTCTCTGCTTTTGACCTCCAGAAAGAGTAATTCCCCTCTCTCCAATTTTAGTCTTAAACTTATTCGGAAAAGATTCTATATTTCTAGTTAAGTCAGAGTCTTCTGCTGCTTTTTTAACTTTTTCGAAGTTATTATCTTCTGAACCGAATAAGATATTGTTTTCTATTGTATCTGAAAATAAGAAAACATCTTGAGGGACATAACCAATTTGTCTTCTAAAGTATGAAATGTCTAACTCTTTAATATCTATATTATCAATTAGGATTTTACCGCTATCAACATCAAATAACCTGAGTATGCTATTAGCAATTGTGCTTTTCCCTGAACCCGTTGAGCCAATAATTCCTAGTGAATCTCCAGCATTTAATTTAAAAGAGACGTCACTCATGCCATCAATTCCTGTGTCTTGGTATTTAAAACAAACATTTTTGAATTCTACGGAACCTTTAATATCTATATTTTTATTTGCTAAAGATATTATGCTAGTTTTCTCATCTAGAAACTCATTAATTCTCCTTTGAGAAGCAGATGCTCTCTGTATAATACTTGTTATCCATCCTAGAGCAGTAACAGGCCAAGTTAATAAGTAAACATAGATAAGGAATTCGGCTATATTCCCAATTGTTAAATTACCATCAAAAACTTCAATAGCTCCAACATAGACTGTAATCATTATACTTAAACCTATAAGGGTCATAATTACTGGAAAAAAAAGAGCAAGAACATATTGGAGTCTTATGGATTTGTCTTTATAATCATTGCTTTTATCAGTAAAAACATTTGAAAAATTTACTTCTCTAACAAATGATTTGATTAATCTTATTCCTGAAAAGGTTTCTTGAACATATGTTGATAGGTTAGAGAGTGATTTCTGAATTTCCTCGGATCTTTTATTGATGATATTCTGTACAAAGTAAATGCAAATGACTAAGAATGGTAAAGGAACTAAACTGTAGAATGCTAAATTCGAATTTATATAAAACATAAATGGAATAACTATTAACATAAGGATGGTAACATTCATCCCATACATTAATGCTGGACCAAGGTACATTCTCACTTTACTGACATCTTCAGAAATTCTATTCATTAGATCACCAGTATTATTTCTTTTATAAAACTCTAGAGGTAGGGTTTGGTAGTGAAAAAAAACATCGTTTTTTAAATCATATTCTATTTTTCTTGAAGCAACTATTATAGTCTGCCTCATCATATACATAAAAAAACCTCGAATTAATGCAGCTAAAATTATTCCTGAGGCATAAAACAAAACATCTTTTAAGATTATTGATTTTATTAACTCATTCCCATTTTCATAATCAGAGTATCCACTTTCAATTAAGTTAAATGTCTCTCTTATCAATGTTGCAGGAATGATAGCAAAAACCGTAGAAATGAGAATGAATATTACTCCAATTGTGTAATAATATTTATACTTTATAAGGTATTTATTTAAATAGGAGAGGTCTTTCAAATTTTTTTATAAATTTAATGATCTAACTAACTGTAAAACTATTACTTAATATCATAATTATGAGTATAGATCAAAATAATTCCGTTTTTGATAAAATTAAAAATGATAACCACGAACAAATTGTTTTTTGTAATGACGAATCGCTAGGGCTAAAAGCTATAATTGGTATTCATAATACAGCATTAGGTCCTTCTATAGGTGGAACAAGAATGTGGAATTATTCATCGGATAACGAAGCATTAAGAGATGTTATAAACTTGTCAAAGGCTATGAGCTATAAGTCATCCTTAGCTGGGTTAAATGCTGGAGGTGGAAAGGCTGTAATAATTGGTGACCCTAAACTTAAATCAGAATCTTTTATAAAGAGATTCGCAGATTTCATAAATGATTTAAATGGAAAGTATTGGACTGCACAAGATGTAAATATGTCAACTCAAGATATAGTTTGGGTAAAAGAAAGAAGTAATTATGTAGTAGGACTTCCCAAAGAACATGGTGGTCTTGGTGACTCTTCTTCACCAACTGCTTATGGAGTTTATGTAGGAATGAAGTCTGCCGTAAAACATATTACAGGAAATGATAGTCTGAAGGACAAAAAAGTTTTAGTTCAGGGAGTCGGTAATGTTGGAAGAAAATTAGTTCATCACCTGCTTGAAGAGGAAGCTAATGTTTCAGTTGTTGATATCAATCAAGAAAATATTGAAAAAATTTCTGGAAATAAAATAAGCGTTATTAATGAAAATGAAATATATAACAACTCTTATGATATCTTATCTCCTTGTGCACTGGGAGGAATAATAAACGTTAACTCTCTAAAGAATATTAAGTGTGATATAATTGCTGGAGCAGCAAATAATCAGCTAGTTGATGACACTCTTGTCCCGAAGATACTTCAAGAGAAAAACATATTATACATTCCGGATTTTTTAATTAATGCTGGTGGAATAATTAGTGTGTACCATGAGCAAATTAATGATATTGATGAGCATAAGGTAATGAAAATGACTGAGTCAATATATGATAAGGTATCTGATGTGATAGGCCATTCTATTAAAAATTCAACTACAACAAATTCTTCAGCAATTCAATTAGCAAAAGATAGAATTAAGGAAAATTCTAAAAAGTAATTACATTTGCACTTCGTTCTTTAATTTGAAGTTTTATGATAAACAGAAGAACCCTGAGGGTCAAAGTCTTGCAATTATTATACTCATTCTATCATCAGTCTATTCAGAGTGACGATCACATTAAACTTCAATTAAAAATTTCAAAAGAATTGGATAAATCAATTAGAGAAATAGAAAAAAACTTTTATGACCTATTATCAATATCAATTATTTTAAAAAAAATAAATGAAGAGAAAAGAAAGATCGCTAAAAATGAAAAGATTAAAAAAAGCAAATCTCGATTTAATTTATCTGATAATAAGGCCGTAAACTTTATTGAGACTAATAGTAAGGTAATTGACGGGTTAATTAAATATGAAAATAAATGGAATAAAGAGACAGAGGAGATAAGAGTTTGGTATAAAATTTTATTAGAAGAAGATTTTTATAAAGAGTATATAAGAATTGATAATCCTACCTTCGATGATGATTACAACTTTTTTGCTGAGTTAATATTAAAATTTCTGATAAAGAATGAAGTAATTGTTAAGTTTTTTGAAGAAAATAATATTTTTTGGAGCGAAGACTTTTTAATTGTAAGGTCAATGTTAAAAAAGACAGTTAAATCAATGAATTCATCAAATTTTAATACATTTGCTGTCGCAAGTTTGTCTGAGGACATTAAAGAAGATTTAAAATTTGCTAGTTCTTTGTTTGATATTGTAGTTCAAGATACCGGTGAGTATGATGTATATATAAAAAAATATGCTAAAAACTGGGACTTGGAACGTATTACATTAATGGACAGATCAATACTCAGAATGGGTATTGGGGAGATGCTAACTTTTAGTAATATTCCTGTAAAAGTCACTATTAATGAATGTATTGATATCGCAAAAAATTACAGTTCACCAAAGAGCGGAAAATTTATAAATGGTCTTTTAGATGTAATTTCATTAAATTTGCATAAAGAAGGTAAAATAATTAAATCAGGAAAGGGTTTAATTGATAATAAATAAATAGATATGAGTAAAAATTCAACTAATTCATTTATAAGTTTAATTATAGGACTTATAGTCGGGGGAATAATCGGAATATTATTTGCTCCAGATAAGGGAAATAATACGAGGGATAGATTAAATTTCAGATTAAATAGATATAAAAGAAAATTAGAGGATCTTCTTGATGATATTATTGATGAGAAAGATTCTATAGATTCTGATGCTAAAACTAAAAGTAAGAAAGTAGTTAATGATGCTAAAAGTAAGGCAGAAAAGTTACTAAAAGATGTTGATGGTATTTTATCAAAAATTAAAGAAAACTAAAATTATTATGAGAAAAATTATTTCTATATTTTTTATGTCACTACTAATTTCTTGTGGATCACAAGTGAGTGACTTGGAGTTAAGAGTAGCTAAGCTAGAGACAGAGATAGCTTCAATGAGAAAAGGTGGAGGTATTACTTCTTTGGTTCCTGCTGGTGCATACCCGCAGTTTGCTTTTCAAGAAGAAGAATACAATTTTGGAGACATTAGAGACGGTGATATTGTAAGCCATGTTTTTAAATTTACTAATACAGGAGAGGCTCCTTTGGTAATTTCAAAAGCGACAGCTGCTTGTGGTTGTACCGTACCCCAGTGGCCAAAACAACCAATACCTGTGGGTGGATCTGGTGAAATTAAAGTACAATTTGACTCAAGTAACAAGCCTGGTATGCAGAATAAAGTTGTTACTATAACTGCAAATACTGAGTCTAAAGTAAAAAAGCTTTTGATTAGAGCTCAGGTTAATCCTAGATCTTAGTCAAATAGATGGTTTTACTTCAATCTTTTGGTTCTGGTTTAGCTCAGCTATTTTTTCCTATTGCAATAGTAGTAGTAGCTTATTTTTTTATTTTAAGACCTGAACAGAATAAAAGAAAAAAACAGTCTGATTTCGTTTCAAGTCTAAAGAAAGGAGATAAAGTAGTTACTGCAGGAGGAATGCACGGTAAAATTATTTTAATAGAAAAGGAAACCGTTACACTGGATGTGGATAGAGGAACCAAGGTAAAGTTTGATAAAAACTCTATCTCTTTTGAAATGTCTTCAGTTAATAATTAAAATATGAGGATTAAAAATCCTTTATCTGTTATTTCTCAACCTAAAATTTTTTTCTACTGCTTTTTAGCGGGCTCATTAATATGGTTATTTAATGAATTAAATAATAGGTCTAATGCTACTATCTTTTATCCTATAAACTTTGAGTACGATGAGCCTGAAAATTTTATAGAAATTTTACCTAATCCGAATTTAGTTGAGATTTCAATTAATGGTACTGGCTGGAACCTATTGAGAAATCTTCTTAAATTAAATATAAAAAAGGCAGAATATAAATTAAATAATCCCTCTCAGGTAAAACACATTCTCTCTAGTTCACTAATCCCTAATATTTCAGAATCACTTGAAAATATTAGTCTAAATTATGTTGTTACAGACTCTGTTTTTTTCAATATTGAATTAAAAAAAACGAAGAGTTTAATATTAAAATTTGATAGTTTGAGTATTGATCTAAGAGATAACTTTAAAGTAGTAAGTGGGATCAATATTTCAGATGAAATAATTAATGTTACTGGGCCGGAATCTTTAATTAATTCATTACCAGATGAGTACCTTCTAAACGTTAATGAAAATAATGTTAGCAGGAATTTTAATTCTGATATTTCAATTCAGCAATTTGGTAATTTTTCTGAGGTCAGCCCAAAGAGTGTGAATGTGAATTTTCTAGTAGCAGAATTTATAAATGATGAGATTTCTTTTGATCTGAAATATGATCAAGATGAGTATAATATTGACACTACTATAGTAGTAACTTATGAGATAGAAAAGGGCATAGAACTAGATGCAGAGGATTCTATTTACTTGTCGTACAACATAATTAATGGAAATATAATTCCTGAAGTATTAGGTACTACAAAAATTAAAGTAATTGATCTTATACCAAATTCAATTAAATTAGATAGATGAAACCTTATTTAATAGGTATTACCGGAGGTATTGGTTCTGGTAAGTCTACTGTATCTCAAATCATATCTCACCTTGGATATAAAGTATATAATTCAGATATGAGGGCTAATGAAATCATCAATAATAACATATCAGTTAAAGAGAAATTAATAGAAAGTTTTGGGCCGGATATTTATGAGGGTTCTACTTTAAATAAAGAATATGTATCTAAGCTTATTTTTAATAATGAATCAGCTAAAATAAAAATTAACTCCTTAGTCCACCCAGAAGTTATATTAGATTTTAAAAATTGGGTTAAGAGAAATAACAAAGAAAAAAATCTTTTTAAAGAGTCTGCTCTTCTTTTTGAGTCAGGTTCTTATAAAGAGTTAGATAAGGTCATTTATATTGATTGTGATAAAAAAATTAGAGTAGAAAGGGTTATAAAAAGAGATCCTCATAGGACCAAAAATGAAATTGAAAAAATTATTAAAAATCAGATAACTTCAGAGCAGGCCATTAAGGTAACTGATTATGTCTTGGTGAATGACCAGAAGGAACTTCTTCTTCCTAATTTGGTAAAACTCTTAGAAGGCATATCTATAGATTTAAATAATTAGTTTTTTTTATAATAACTTTATCATATTAATAGAAATTAAATCTATTGGAAATCATATAAATAAATAACCATGAAAAATCTTTTTAAATTAATTTTATCAGTGACCCTACTATTTGGATTATATAGCTGTGGAGGCCCTAGTTCAGAACAAAAGGCGGTAATAGATGCACAAGCTCAGACAGAAAAAGATCTAGAAATGTATAGATATGTTTGGGGAGAATTTTTTAAAGGAGATACTGCAATAGTTAATGAAAAATATTTTACTGAAGATGTAGTAATTGTAACACCAGAAGGAAATCTTGTTGGTATCGAAGCAGTTAAAAACTTTTATTTAAATTATTTTTTAGGGTTTTCTGATGTTGAATTTACTATTGTTGATGCGTTTGGTCAAGGAGATAAAATTGTTAAGTATTGGAACTTTAAAGGCACTCATACTGGAGATTTTTTTGGGATACCTGCTTCAGGAAATAAATTAGATTTGTCTGGCACAACACTGGTAAGTATAAAAGATGGAAAAATTGCAAGAGAACAAGACTTTTTTGATATGATGTCAATGCTAAATCAGTTACAGCAAAATTCAGGGGATGTTACAATTGATGCTCAAAATCAGGGTGTATTGTAAATTATTTATTCAAGTATTCAGATGAGACTAAGTTTGAAACTAATAATTATATTTTTTATCTCTTCTTTTACATTGAGTGGTCAAAGTTATGATTATTCTAAAAAACATGAGTTTTCTTACAGAGATATTAATAAACTCAAGAGTCTAGGTTTAGACATAGAAAATAAAACATATGATAATCTCAAGCTGAGATACATATTATCTGTGCATAAGAGAAGTAAATTGAATAATGTTATTGGTACAATTTTTAGGACTGGTGCATACGTGGCAGGTGGTTTTGGTGTACTTCTTCTAGCAACAGTTCCTTCCCAAGACACTGGGTTAGGTGCAGGTATTGCAACATTAGTTGGAGCTGCTTTCCTAAGCGTAGGAGCAATTGGGTACGGTGCGTCTGTACCATTTAAGATGGCATCTAAAAGGAGAGGCTTTGAGAGGGATATTATGATCCAGAAGTTGAATGAAAAAAATATTGAAAACATTAAAACAAAATCTAAATTATGAAAAAACTATTCTTCTTTTTACTATTTTTTTCTTGTGGACCTAATTCTGAGTTAGGTAATATTGATTTTACTCAGCATGTAGACTCTAATAATTTAAGAATATTTGGGAAGGAAGATGTTAGCCTTGAATTTTTAAATAAAGTTGCTCAGTCGTACGGTGCAATGTTTCAAGATAACCAAAAAATAGATGCTTCGATGCGTTCTAAATATCTTATGACCTCAAAAAATGAAAATGTATACCAGAGAGTTGGTCTAGAAGAATCACATAACAAAAATGAGAGATATACTGATGGTTTTCCTCCAAGACCTTACAGACATAACGTTACAGATTATATATGGGAGATGAATGGTGGCGGTAAGGATCAAATAGGAGAAGTTATTGAGCACCTTCTTCATACTGTTACTACTGTTATTCTAAATCTTTCATATCCTAATGACTGGGGGTACATGAATTCATCATCCAGACTATCTCTAGCAATGCAGGAGGCAGTTGATAAAGGTGTATATGACATTTCTTCATACGAAGAGATGAAAGGAGATAAGGAGGCATATAGAAAGGTTATAACTCAAGAGTACGCCTACTGGCTCATTCTTGCTGAATGGGATTATTATGTTACTGCCGGAAAGAAAGAAGTCGGAATCTCTGGCAATGGAGAATTTACTTTAGGTACACCATCCGATATCGAAAATAACTTGCCACTGGGACATCAGCTTTACCTTGACTACGTGGAAAAAATATTAAGTATACCAGACAAAAATCTGATAACCTCACTTTTCTAATAATAATTTATATTTTATTAAATTAATCTTTTATAAGATCATAAAATTTAGCGTAGGAGACATATAGTTGAGGAATTAACCAGAGTGACCAAATAAATAAGGTAAATACGCTTAATATTATAAATAAAAAAAATCTAAGGAATAGTCCTAATAATTTTAATTTATTCCCTTTCATAATTCTTGCACTCTTCTTAAAGATTTCTTTAATACCTAAATCTTGATTTTCTGACAGAATAAAGAATACTTGTGAGAACATAAGTGCCCAAATAATTCCTGGTATAATAAATAAAACTATACCAATTATTATAATTAATAAATATAATAGTCCTACAGCTACTGATTTAGATAAAAACTGGAACCCCTTAAACAAATGCTTAATATTAATTTCCTTTCCCCTTACTATAGCTAATGAAAAAGTAGCTAACCCTACATTTAGAGCAGGATTAATTAAGAATCCCCAAATTAAAAATAGTACTATTCCTGGAATTCGAAGCTTAGAAATCATAATTGATACAAACTCTTGATTTTGAGGAATTGAAACTATTATAGAAACAATCAAATAGGGTAATATTACTTTTGAATATTTTCCTTTTAGTGTAGATTTTGAGTATTTAACTATTTCTGAGTTTGTCATAATTTGGTAATTATATTTACTTGTAATTATAACAAGTTAATAAAATAATAATAGAGTAGGTTATATAACATGATTTTGAGTTATGACATAAAAATTTTAGATTGAAATATGAAAAAAAATAGATCAATAGATCTTAAATATGTAGTTGTAGAAATTACACTTGTTACTATCGGTATATTGATAGCTATTGGAGTTAATAATTGGAATTCTAGTCGGTTAATTCAAATTGAGATTGATGATTATCTATTAGAAATTCATTCTGAAATCCAATCGGGAATAAAATATCAAGAACAAAATATAAATAGATTTGAGTCTATGTCTAGTAGTCTGATAAGAGTAATGAAAATTATAGAAAGAAATGATTTAGATTCTATACCCTATTTAAAAAATATAATATGGCCTATAGGTACAACCTGGCCTGTCAGTTATAACTTGCCCATTCTTGAAGAATTTATCGATAAGGATTATTTAAATTTCCTAAATGACGACTCACTAAAACAAGCTCTAAAAAGGTATAATAGAATTAAAGTAAATGCTGAGGGAATGGCAGATTTTAATCAAAAACAGTACCTAGATAAGGTTGAATCTTTTGTAAACAGGAATATCGAATATCTTGAAATTATGGATTCTCAAATGTGGAAGGAAAATAAAGTAGATAACCACCCAAGGATTAAAACAAATTTTAAAGGGTTATTTAATGACTTAGAATTTTGGAATATACTTACTCTGAAAACAGAAACTTTTCTTATTGAATTATCAAGAGTTAGGTATGACAAAAGAAGATTTGAGTTAATGGAAAAGGAGTTAAGTGAATATTTAAAATTAAATTAATTGATGTCAAAATATAAAACTCTTATAAAATACACCATCGAGTTTATTGTTATAGTTGCTGGAGTGTCTGCCTCGTTTTTAGGGGAAGAATATAGGGAAGGTTTACAGAATGAAACTGAAAGGATAAAAGCACTAAGTAATATTAAAATTGAATTAGATGAGATTAATACTTATTGTGAGGAAAGAAGAAATAATTATGTTAAAGATAGAAATGTACTTAAATATTTATTAGATAATACGAGCTATGCATTTGACAGCATAGACAATCTTGTTCAGTCTTCACCCGGAATAGCATTTGCATTGAATGACTATAGGGAATTTCAGCCTCCAATGAATCGATACAATTCAATTATTAATGAAGGAACAATAAAATTTATTAAATCAGATTCAGTAAAACAGCAGTTAAGCGAGCTTCATAATACATTTTATTCATATTTAAAGTCTGTTGTGGATGATGAAAAATTAATCCAACAAAAATTAAGTTTTTATTTAGCTGAGAATTACCCAAAAGTTATTTTATTAGAAACATATGATACAGAAAAAAAAACCTACTATAATTTCTTAAGTAAAGCAGTCGATGATGATGAGATCCTTAAAGCACTTATGTATAGCAAATACAGAAAAATGGGAATTAAAAATTATTTTTTGGATGGATATGAGGAAAAATTAATTGAATTAAGAAATAGAATTGAAAAAATACTGATTAATCAATAGTATTCAAATAAGTTATATTTATCACCTTATGAAATGTATAATAAAAAATATTACATTTATACTAAACAATTTAATATGAAAAAAATGAAAAGATTTATTTATGTATTTATAACTCTATTGGTTTTCAGCAGTTGTAATGAAAGTCCTGTTGATTTAGATAAAGCAAAATCAGAAGCAGAGGCTTTTATTGAGTCTCAATTTGATTTTTTCAGTTCAGGAAATATTGAAGATGCAAAAAAAGTATTTGATTTAGATGCAGTACTTATTGGTACTGATGAAGATGAATACTTAAGTGGTTGGTCTGAAGTGGGACCATCAATAGTTGGGCAAATAGCAGTAATTAAAGAACCAGTATTTAAATCAAGAAATTTAAATATTGTTATGGGTGATGATGGTAAGATGGCATCTTACACTCAATTAATTGACTTTACTTTTAAATCAGGAGAGGAAACTCTTGAGATAACTAATGTTAGATGTAGTGGTGTAATTAAGAAGTCAGATGAGGGATGGAAAGTTGTTCAGATCCATTGGTCTATGGGAGTTAAAGGTCAAGTTATAGAGTATTAATAAAAGTTATTCTATTTAAAAGAAAGCCCTTTAAAGGGCTTTCTTTATGTTATAATCTTCTCTTTTTTTATTATAAAACTTTCTAATTGCATTATAAAACTTATTTTTTCTTTTTTATCTTCGTCAAAATTTTTTTATGAATAAAAAACTACCAGTTACTGTACTAAGTGGATTTCTTGGAGCAGGAAAGACTACTCTACTTAATAATATTTTACACAATAAAGAGGATTTAAAAGTTGCTGTTATTGTAAATGATATGAGCGAAGTAAATGTAGATGCTGAACTTATTAAAAATGAAAAAACTCTTTCTCGTACTGAAGAGAAATTGGTTGAGATGAGCAATGGCTGTATATGTTGTACTCTTAGAGAGGATTTAATGATAGAGGTTGAGAGGCTGGCTAAAGAGAATAGATTTGACTACCTGCTTATCGAAAGTTCAGGGATAAGTGAGCCCGTGCCTGTTGCTCAAACATTTTCTTTTATTGATGAGGAAAACGGAATTGATTTGTCTCGTTTTAGTTATGTGGATACCATGGTTACCGTAGTAGACGCCTTTAACTTTTTTAAGGATTTTGGTAGTCCAGAAACTCTTATGGATAGAGACTTAACTAATATTGAAGATGATTTTAGAACTATTGTTAATTTATTAACAGATCAAATTGAGTTTGCTAATGTTATTATTTTAAACAAAACTGATTTAGTAACTAAAGAGCATCTTGGAATATTAAAAGCAGCGATTCAAAAACTAAATCATTCAGCTAAAATTATTGAATCAACTTTCAGTAAAGTTGAAACTAAAGAAATTTTAAATACAGGCCTATTTAATTTTGAAGAGGCAGAACAAAGTGCTGGGTGGATTGAAGAACTTAATAAAGATGAGCATACACCGGAAACTGAAGAGTATGGTATATCTTCCTTTGTTTATAGAAGTAAAAAACCATTTGATCCTAAAAGATTTTGGCAGTATGTTCAAGAAAAATTTCCTAGCACAGTTATCCGTAGTAAGGGTCTTTTTTGGATATCATCTCGTCCAGATCAGGCAATGGTTTGGAGTCAGGCTGGAGGGTCATTAAAAGCTGACGGTGCAGGTGTTTGGTGGGGTAGTATGTTATTTAAAGACAGAATGCAACACCTATCTTATATACAGAATCAGAAACAAATTGAAAAAGATTGGGATAAAGATTTTGCCGACAGAAAAAATGAATTAGTTTTTATTGGACAGGAAATGGATGAGAAAACTATTAGAGAAGAACTTGATTATTGTTTAGCTACAGACGAAGAGATTGCTTCAAGAGAATGGAAAAGTGGTTACACAGATGATTGGCCTGTAGAAAGAATGAAACCTATTCAATTAGATAGCCACAATTAAAAAATACACTTATTTTCAATTTTAAAATTGATTTATTAACTAATACCTGTACTGTTTGTATTATAATTTATTCTTTTTCTTTTGTAACTAATTTGTAATCGTATAATTGAGTTGCAACTAAAATATCACTATTATATTCCCTTATAGAATGAATTAGCCCATTCTTCATTTTAAATACCCAAACATATTTATTGTCGTATTCTCCGTTTTTACCAACCGCATCTCCTTCTTGGATTATTGCTACACCATTTTCATCTGAAATTGCATCAACCGTCTTTAAGATTATACCATTAGGAAGAATTTCTGGGATTATATCTTTAAAATATACATCAAACAAATTTTCTCTATCCCAAATCTTACCTCCTTGTTCAATAATACCCATCCAAGCAAATGTAAAATCTTCGTGAAGTAAGCTTTTTGCTTTTTGTGGGTCAACAATAATATTATCAAGAAATGATTGAGCCATTTCAAGATTTTTTTTCTTAACAGAATTTTCTTTTGTTACTGAGCAAGAGATTATTAAGGTTGAAATTAAAAGTAAAAATGATTTTTTCATAATTAAATATTAAAGTTTATAAGTATTAATCTTCCCTTATCATAACACCATTTGCAAGAAATGTCATTGAAATTTCAGGATTTATAATCTTATTTATTTCTTCTTTAGATTTACCCGCATCCTCTGCATAATGTCTAAGTTGTGCAACACTTAATGTGTCTACTGATAGCTTCCCATTTATAACTGTCATATTGCCAACAACTCCATCTTTAGGTACAAAAAAACCATAATCTTTGAATCTCACGAGAATCGTATCTTCCTCTGCTTTAATTTTCATCCAGCAACCCTTCTTGGGGCAAGTCGATAATATTTCAGCCTCAATTTTAATTAGATCTTTAGTGTTATATAAAAAACCTTGTTTGTTTGTAGAGTAATCTTTGACATCCAAAGTAGAAAATTCTTCACCATAATAATTTGTTGAATCTTGTGAATTAGCATTATTAGAGTTTACAAATAATATGATTAAAGTATAAAATAAAAGTCTCATCAATTTTTAGTTTTTATTAATTAATCTAAATTTTTGAATAGAATTATTTAAAATGTCTCCTACGTAGATATTCCCTTTTTTATCTATTTGAATATCGTGGTATCTTGCTTTCTGACCATCATATAATCCACTCCTTCCAAATCTTGATTTTTCATTTAAGTCTAGATCAAAGTATATTATATCAGATCCTATAGGCATTAAATTTTCTAAACCAATATAATCTATTCCTAGAATATAGTTATCATGATTATTTACATTTACGGAATAAAGCTGTCCATTAGATTTACTTTTCCATTCGGTAATAAAATTTCCTAATGAGTCAAATTTTTGTATTCTATTATTCTCTCTATCTGCAACATAAACATTCCCTTTTTTATCTAGGTCTAGGCCATGAGGTATATTAAATTCATTTTTATTTTTACCAAATGTTCCCCACTCAAAGAGATAAGTGCCATCTTTAGAAAATTTAATTATTCTACTATTTCCATATCCGTCGCTTACATAAAAAGATCCATCCTCAGATACTGCTATATCAGTAGGTAAGTTAAAATGATATGAATCACTTCCTGGCTCACCCTTTTTACCAAGAACCATCAACTCTTTTCCAGTGGAATCATATTTGATAACTTGATGCAAACCAACATCGGTTATCCATACATTATCTTGATTATCAATTTCTAATCCGTGTGGCATAATAAACATGTTTGCACCCCAATCATTTATAATTTCACCAGATGAATTATCAATTTCAATAATCGTGTTTTCTTTGATTTTATCCTTAGGCATGGGAGTCTGCCAAGATCTAGATGCCCTATGAAATACAACTAAGTTTTGATTTGATTTTAGTGCTAAACCAGTTGGATTACCTAGTACATAATTATCTGGAATTTTAGGCCAATTTGCAATTAGCTTATAAGGACTTTCTTTTTCATTATTGTTTGAACAACTCAGAAGTATTAATAACAGAAGATAATTGAAAATCTTTTTCATGGTAAATCAATAAGCCACCTTATATCTTGGGTTTAATTTATCAAACTTTAATTACAATCAATTAAAAAATTAGGTTTTGGAAGAGTCCAGTGATTCCCCCAATAAGGCCCAAAACCATCACAATTAGTTACTTTACTAACGTCCCAACCGCTAAGGTCCTGATTAAACTTATTGTTACCTGCAAACATATTACTCATATTTGTAACATTACTCACATCCCAACTGCTAATATCTTGATCGAACATATTACCACCATATATATGGGTAAACATCCCACTCATATTAGTTACACTACTCACATCCCAATGAGTTAGATCTGGTATGGGATTTGGAGAAGCATATTCAGGATTAAAGCAATTACAAGTATTAAACATAACACTCATATCTGTAACATTACTTACGTCCCAACTACCTATAGAACTAAAATCAACGTCCCAATTAATGGATTTATAATGAGAAACTGTTAAACTCTCCATATTAGTAACTAAGGTTGTTACTAATTGTCTTGCTTCCGTTATTTCAGGATATTCCGATGTAAAATCTTTAGTTCTATATCCCTCTAAATAATTCCCAACATATTCCCATAACAAACTATCGTCAACAGCAATGTAAGTTACCCCATTGATTTCTCCAGTAGTTCCAGCTTTAACCCAATCTTTAGCTTTAATGGTTACTCCATTTTCAGCTAGATAAAAAGGTTCAGAAAAATCTTCCTCATCTTCACAAGAAAATAAGAAAAGGGCAGATAAAAATATAAATAGATATTTCATGACTTCATCAGATTATATTTACAATTATATATTTATTTACATTGAGAATAATCATATATTATACTTTTTCCTTCTTTTGATAATGTACACTAATCTGTTTCTAACTTATCCATTAACAGATTAAGTAACTTACCGATCTTCTCAAATGTTCCGTCAATATCTCTTCTTCCCCAAAAATTGATTGCTGTATAAAAATTATAATACTCTCTGCGGAGTTTATAATAATCATACTCTTTAGGATAGTGATTAGTCTCTAATTGAGATAGCACTCCAAAAACATCTCCAGAATTTATACCTCCATCAAAAGTGCTCATTTCAGATAATGTGACAAGATATAACCTTGTTTTGTCTTCTAAACTATTAGGATTATCCATTTTATAATTTTTGAATAATTCGTAGGCTGCTTTATAAGCATATGCCATCTCACTAAAATAGTTTTTATAAATTGGTCGTAATAACTCTCTATATATGGAATTATCCAACAATTCATTTGTAATGACTATTAATTTTTCTATAAACTCAGGATTATAGTAACCGAATGAAGTATTATCATCAAAATTCATCCCATTAAGATGTGGCCCTTTTATGAATACAGGTGTTTTAAAAATTTCAGATAGAACATTAATAATATTTGTATCTTGATTTAGAATAGAGTTTGCAATTTTGTATTTTGATCTAAAACCATATTCTAAACCCCAAGACCAATCCGAAGACCAATTAATACCTTGATATGCTTTTTTCCACTTTTCTGAAAAGTCAATTAGAAAGTCTGTTCCTGAAAATTTATTTACTTCTTTGGGATAGATTTTTATATCTCTGTAACCATTATCTCTAATAGCTTTTTTTGCAAGATATAAACCAAGACTTGCTGCCTTTTCCCAATCATCTCGAACTCCAAAAGAATATATTGTGCCTTTAGCAATTCCCCTAAAGAAATAGGCGAATTTTGTCCACTCTTTTAAATTTTTATCCCAATTTAGAGGTTTCCCCTCATCATCCTGATTTTCATTTATTTTTATTGCTGTATTTAAATCTTCGATAGCACCTTTATAATTTTGAAATCTAATTAATTGTACTAATCCATTATTGTAAAAATCCCCCCCACTTTGAGGTTTTTCTATGAGTTTAGCATCATTTCCAAAATAATACGCAGTTTCTTCTATCACTACTTCTTCATCCATTAATGCACGGACTTCCATCTTTCTTGAAGAGATACTATCCAATTCCTTTTCTGAATATTCTTTTGGCTTATTTATATTTTTGATTCTATCAATTTCAACAGAATTAGAATTTATTGAGACCCATATTCTTTTAGAGGAAACTTGATCATTGTAATCATTGTAATTTTTAATTTCAACCATTTCATCATTTTCTACTAAAAAGGTGTGTTTTGAATATATATCAGGTCCATAATCACCTTTTACATTACTAACAAATGACAGCCTATTTAAAGTGTTTTCTTTTATAGCTTTATAACCGCACATGTGACATTCAAAAAGCGACCAATCTTCTCCTTTCTCAGTATAGAACCATGAACCACCATTAAAGGCCTCTTGTCTATGCCCAGATAAAGGTGAATATGTTTCTATTTCTACCCATTTTCCAGATATTTTTCTTGACTCTCCTGTCTCTTTGTCAACATCATTTATTGTTAACATATTTTCTGTTTCACTTAAAATATTAACAGCTATACCGTTCATCAGTTTACCAACTATATTACCCGAAGAACCAGGATAATCTCTTACATTTATCCCACTTTCAGTGTTAATGGTATAAATATTTTTTGTATTTTCAACACTATCCATTATTATAAAATAACCTGGGTCATTAAATAATTTTATATTATCTGTACTCTTTTTCAAGAAGCCATCAAAAACATATCCTACCACCGGTTCTTTTGATTCTCTATATTCAATTGATGAAAGGCTTCTGAATGTGATGGATTCTATTCCATCTGTCCAGATAGTGTTGTTGTTTTTTTCAAGGAAAGTTGAAGAAGTATTTTGTCCCTGTCCAAAAGAAACAATTGGAGTAAAGAATAAAAGAAAAAAAAACTTTTTCATTTCTTTAGCTTCTTTCTATAAATTATTTCAAATAAACCTCCAACAATTAATGCTGCTACTATTCGCTCTATTAAACTAAAGCCTAGGTATCTACCTCCTAATAAAGCAATACCGACTAAAATAAAGCTAATTATTAAATATGTATTTTTTTTCATTCTATTTAAAGTTAATTAAAATAATCAATTGAATTAGAGGAGGAAGATATGTCTATGGCTTGAAGTTGATTATGAACAGATTGCTATGACTGGAGGTTTAATATGGTCTGTTACTGGGCTATTACATATTGAA